>JACRIO010000302.1 GCA_016220035.1 Planctomycetota bacterium
AGCTCGATCCGCGCGCCGTCGCGCAGGAGTCCGAGCCGCAGGGGACCGGCCTTCGTGCGCAACGCCGACATCAGGACCTCCGGGTGGGCCACCGGTTCGCCGTCGACGGTCACGACGAGGTCGCCGAAGCGCACGCCCGCCGCGCGCCACGGGCTCTTGCGCGCGAGGCCGACGACGACGGCGCCCGCGCCGGGCGCGAGACCCGCGGCCCGCGCCTCGACCTCGGTCGCAGTGCGCACGACGACGCCGGCCTTGGCTTCCTCGCGGAAACGCTCGGCCTCTGCGCGCTTCGCCGCGCGCGCGCGGCGCGAGCACGAGCTCCACCTCGCGCCGCGCGTTCGCGCGGTCCACGACGAGCACCACGCGCGCGCCAGGCGCACTCGCGAGCTCGATCGCGCGCCATTCGCTCGGCCACTGGAGCGCCCGTTCACCGTCCACGCGGCGGACGGCGAGCAGGAGGTCGCCCGGCTCGAGCAGGGCGACGTCCGCGGGCGAGTTCTCGACGACGCGCGCCACCTCGAGCCCCGGCGGCGCGTCGAGCATCTCCTCCAACGTCGCGCGCGCCTCCGCGAGCTCGATCCCGCTGAACGTCCCAGCCGGGAGCGCCGTGCGCGCGGCCTCGTCCTGCGGCTCGGCCGCGAACTCGAGCGGCGTCTCCAGGTCGGCGAGCGGCGGCGCCTCGGCGGGCACCGACGCGGGCACGATCGAACAACCGGCCGCGAGGACGAGCGCGCACGCGCCCGCGAGTCCGCTGAGGAGAAAGCTCGTCTTCGTCATGGCACGGCTCGACGCCTGAGCATGGCGTGCGCGAGGACCAGGGACAAGACGATCCACGCCGCCGGCGCGAGCAAAGCGCGGTCCTCGAACGCGTACCGCGCCGCGCTCACGCCGCGCGTGAGCTCGATCCAGTACGCGATCACCGACGTGTCCGACAAGGGCGACGCGAGGTGCGCGCCGGGGAGCCAGCCCTCGACCGCGCCGCCCCGCAGTACGACGCGCGCGAGATCGAGCAGCACCGCGAGGCCGAGCGCGAGCCCGACCGCCGCCGCCGCGCCGCGCACGAACGCGCCGCATGCGAAGCCGATGAGCGCCGACGCGAGCAGCGGCAGGAGCGGGAGCGAGAGAGCGCGCGCGAGCTCGGGCCACAGATCGCCCTTGGGCGTCAGCACGAAACGTGTGCCGTTGGGCAGCACTTCGCACACGTCGTCGAAATCGAGCCACGCCGCCGACGCGAGCACCGCCGACGCCGCGAGCGCGAGGTACGTCAGCGCCGCCGCCGCCGCGATCGCCGTCGCCTTGCCGAGCACGGCGTGGACCCGCCCGACGCGGCGCAGGAGGAGGTTGCGCAGCGTCCCGCGCGCGAGCTCGCCGGCGAGCGACTGGCTGGCGAGCCCGCACCACGCGAGCGCGAGCAGCGGGATGCCCGCTGCGAGCGCCACGCCGATGCCCTCGAAGGCCGTCACGCGCGTCGCGCTGAAGACGCGCTCTTCCGCGACCGCGCTCGCGTCCGCGGCACCCTCGTGCGCGCGGCGCGCGAGCGCGAGCAGCGCCACGATCACGGGCAGCGCGCCGATCCACACGAGCCCTCCGCGCGTCGCGAGCCGTCCGACGTCGTAGCGGACGACCGCGAGGAACGGCTGGGGCGGAGCGAGCGGCTCGTCCGGAGCTTCGTCGGCGCGCGCGGGCGCCGGCGCGCGTTCGCCGGTGCGTTGCGCGCGCAAGTAGACCTCCTCGAGCGTCGGCGCGACGGGCGCGAGCTCGACGAGGCCCGCCTGCGCGTCGCGGAGGCCGCGCGCGAGCGTCTCCGGCGCGCACTCGCCGAGCGCGACCTCGAACCGCGCGTCCTCCACCGAATGGACGCGCACCCCGAGACGTTCGAGCACGGGCCGCGCCGCCGCCGCGTCGCGCACGCCCACTCGCGCGCGTCCGCGCTCGCGCCGCGCGAGCTCCGCCATCGGCCCCGAGTGCACGACGACGCCGCGCCGGAGGATCACCACGTCGGTCGCGAAGCCCGCGAGCTCGGCCAATTGATGCGAGGAGACGAGCACGCCCATGCGCTCGTCGCGCGCGAGCCGCACGAGCAGCGCGCGCAGCTCGGCGAGGCCCTCGGGATCGAGTCCGTTCTGCGGCTCGTCGAGCAGGAGGTACCGCGGCTTCCCGAGCAGGGCCTGCGCGAGCCCCAGGCGCTGGCGCATCCCCTGCGAAAAGGTGTCGACGCGCCGACCCGCGACCGGTGCGAGCCCGACGAGCCCGAGGACGCGCTCACTCTCGGAGCGCGCGCCCCGCGCGTCCATGCCCGCGAGGCGCGCGAGCGCCGCGAGGTTCCTCCGCGCGCTCCAGTTGCCGTGGAAACCCGGCGTCTCGATCAGGGCGCCGATGCGCGCGCGCGCTTCGCGCTCGTCCGCCGCCGCGTCGAAACCGTCGACGCGCACGCTCCCGCTCTCCGCGCGCTGCAACCCGAGCGCGATGCGCAGCGCCGTCGTCTTGCCGGCGCCGTTGTGCCCAAGGAACGCGACGATGCTCCCCGGCTCGACGCGGAGGGACACGTCCGACAGGACGCGCTCGCCGCCGAACGCCTGGGAGAGTCCGACGAACTCGAGCGCCATCGCCGCGGGTTTGTACCCGCTGCCGCGCGCGCCCGCCAGCGCGCCGCGGTCAGGTACGCGTCGGGCTCGTGTGCGTCACGGCGCCGCGCGCGGTGTCGACGGCGCGCGTGATCGCGTCGACCAGGTGCGCGGGATCCAGCGGCCGGATCAAGTAGTCCTGCGCGCCGCACAGCGCCGCTTCGTCGCGGTAGGCGCGCGTGCGGTAGAGGTCGCTCGACAGGATCACGGGCAGCTCCTCCGGCGGATACTGGTGACGAACGAGGCGACACACGTCGAACCCGTGCGCGCCGGGCAGGAGCACGTCCATGAGCACGAGATCGGGTCGGTGATCGGAGAGCGCCGCGAGGAGCTCCGCGCCGCTCTCGAACGTGCTCACGCGGAACCCGGACATCTCCAGGAACTGGACGCGCGGCGCCGGACTCTCCTGCTGGTCGTGCACGAAGTAGAGCTCGATCATCGTCAGCCTCGCGCCGTCGCGGCGTGCACCTCGTCGAGCGTCGTCTCGCCCGCGATCACCTTGGCGAGGCCGTCCTCGCGCAGCGAGGTGACGCCCCGCGCGCGCGAGAGCCCGCGGAGGACGTGGGCGGGCTCGTTCGTGCGGATCGCCTCCCACTGCGGGCCGTCGATGGCCAGCACTTCGTAGAGCGCGATCCGGCCGCGGAATCCGTGGTAGCCGCAGTGCTCGCAACCGCGGGCGGTGTGGACGCGCTCCGGCAGCACGAGCGGCGCGAAGCGCGCGGATTGCTCCGCGGTGGTCGCCTCCAGCGCGCGACACTGCGGGCACAGCCGGCGCACGAGACGCGGCGCCACGACCCCGCGCAGCGCATCGGCGAGGAGGTAGGGCTCGATGCCCATGTCGGTGAGGCGCGTCACGGACTCCGCCGCGCCGGCCGCGTGCAGCGTCGCGAGCACGAGCTTGCCCGAGAGGGCCGCGTGCACCGCCGTCTCCGCCGTCTCGCGGTCCCGGATCTCGCCGATGAGCAACACGTCCGGGTCCTGCGCCAGAGCGCTGCGCACGGCACGCGGGAAGTCGAAGCCGATGCGCGCGTTCACTTCGAGCTGGAGCACGCCGTCGAGTCGGTCCTCCACCGGATCCTCGACGGTGACCAGCTTCTTGCGCACCGCGTCGAAGCGCTGCAGCAGCGCGTACAAGGTCGAAGTCCGGCCCTGGCCGAGCGGCCCGGCGGCGAGCACGAGCCCGCCGCCCGTCGTCATGCGCTCGAGGTCGGCGCGCTGGTGCTCGTCGAGCGCCAGGGCGGCGAAATCGACGAGCCTGCGCCCGCAGTCGAGGATCCGCACGACCGCGCCCTCGCCGTGCACCGCGGGGATCGTGGCGACGCGGAGCTCGACCTGCGTGCCGCGTACCTCCGCGCGCGATTTCCCCTCCTGAGGGAGTCGGCGCTCGCCGACGTCGAGGTTGCCGAGCAGCTTCACGCGCGCGAGCAGCGGTTGCGCCCACGAGCGCGCGATGGACGTCCAGTTCAGGAGCACGCCCTCCACCCGGAAGCGCACGACGATCTCCGCCGCGCGTGGCTCGATGTGCACGTCGCTCGCGCCCGCCGCCAGCGCGTCCTCCATCACGCCGTCCAGGGCCCGCGCCGCGGCGCGGTCGAGGCTCTCCGTCGGCACGGCCGGGACTTCGGCCTCGACGTTCGCGGCCGCCTGGGCGACCTGCGTCGGGACGGGACCGAAGACGTGGTCGATGCACCGCACGATGCGCTCGGGGTCGGCGTGCACCGCGAGGATCGGCGCGCCCAGGGCGAAGCTCAGGGCGTCGAGCGCGAAGCCGTCGGTCGGGTCCTCGAGCGCGACGGTCACGATGCCGGCGATCTTGTTGATCGCGACGGCCTGCATCTGCCGTGAGCGTTCCGCGCCGAGCTCGCGCGCGATCTGCGCGTCGACGATCTCGGACGTGAGGTGCAGACAGTGCACGGCGCCCTGCTCGCGGAGCGCGCGCGCGAGGTCGGCCTGCGACACGAGGCGCAGCGCGACGAGCGCCTGGCCCAACTTCAGGCCGTGTTCCTGCTTGTACGCGAGCGCCGCGGAGAGCTCGGAGATCGTCAGGAGCCCCTCGCGGACCAGGATCTCGCCGAGGGGCGGTCTTTTCTGCGTCACGGGGCTCGAGGTGGGCATGCGCGCGGACCTTCGCCCGCGAAGGGCGACGATCGGTCCTTTCATCGGCGGAACCGGCGCGCCGCATGAGCGCGGGGGCTCGATTGCCGCCCGCGAACGCGCGGGCTATCCTCCGCCGCCCTCCCGGAAGGGACTTCCGGAGCTCCGGCCGATCCCTGTGACTCCGACCCCGTCCGCCGCCCTCCGGCCCGAGCCTGCGCGCCCGCGCGTCGTCTGCACGCTGCCGACGTACAACGAAGCGGGCAACATCCTCGCGCTCGTGCGCTCGATCCTGGAACTCGAAGCCCAGGGGATCGACGTGCGCGTGCTCGTGATCGACGACGACTCGCCCGATGGGACGTGGAAACTGGTCGAGGAAGAGGCGCGGAGGGAGCGCCGGCTCTTCCTGCTCCACCGCACCCAGGACCGGGGCCGCGGGCGTTCCGGTCGCGACGGTTTCGTGGAGGCCCTCGCGATGGGCGCCGACGTCGTGATCGAGATGGATGCGGACTTCTCGCACCAGCCGCGCTACATCCCCGAACTGCTCGCGACGCTCGCCGCGTCGGAGGGCCGCCTGGGGCTCGTGCTCGGCTCGCGCGCGGTCGCGGGCGGTCTCGACGCCGATCGCGGGCTCCTCCGGCAGTGGCTGACGAAGTGCGCGAACCTCTACATCCGCCTGCTGCTCGGCGTGCCGGTGAAGGACTGCAACTCGGGCTTCCGCTGCTGGGCGCGCTCGACGCTGGAGCGGATCGACGTCGCGAGCACGTTCTCGCCCGGACCGGCGATCGTGCAGGAGCTCTTGTTCAAGACCGCGCGCGCCAAGATCGGCATCGCCGAGGTGCCGATCACGTTCGCGAATCGCCTGCACGGAGCATCGACGCTGACGCTGCGCCTCCTCTTTCAGGGCTACACCACCGTGCTCAAGCTGCGCTGGTGGAGCCTGATCGGCCGCATCTGATCGTGGTCGTCGCGGCGCGCGCGCGGGTTGCGGCGCGCGCGCGCGCGGGCCACACTCCGCGCGGATGAAGCGCGTCCCCTGGGACCTCCTCGCCGCCGCGGCGCTCTACGCCGTGCTGCGCTTGCTCGTGCTCCACACGGCGTTCGACCAGACGGCGATGCCGATGTACGAGCTCTTCCCGATGGGGACGATGGCGGAACTCGCGCGCGAGGGCGTCGACCTGCCGCTCGCGTACTTGTACGACAACGCGGCGGGGCAGATCCTCTTCGGCTTCGTCACGCGGCCGTTCTTCGCGCTGTTCGGGCCGAGCTACCTCGCGCTCAAGCTCGTGCCCTTCACGCTCGGGCTCGGGACGCTCTTCCTGCTCTGGACGTTCCTGCGCGCGAACTTCGGCCCGCGGGCGGCCGCGATCGGCGCGTTCCTCTTCGCGCTCGCGCCGACCACGCTCTTCAAGTACTCCCTGATGAACTCGGGGAACCACTTCGAGAACCTCTTCTTCGTCCTCTTCGCGTGCGTCGCGACCTACCGCTTCCTGCGCGCGGGCGAACGATGGGCGCTCTTCGCGAGCGGCTTCGCTTCGGGCTTCGCGCTGTTCGTGTTCCTCGGCGCGCTGATCCCGGTCGGACTGCTCCTGGGACTCGCGGTCGGCGTGCGCGGCCTGCGTCAGGCGCTGCGCGACCTGCCGGTCGCGTTGCTCGGGTTCGGGCTCGGCCTCGCGCCGCTGGTGCTCGTCAACTTGGCCACGGGCGCGCGCGGGCTCGGCTTCCTGCAGTCGAAGTTCGCGGAGATCGACGAGCGCGCGTCGGGCTCGGTGCTGGAGCGCGCGGGCGAGTTCCTGACGCGCCATCTCCTCGACTGCGGCGTGTACGAACCGCTCGCGGGGATCCCGGGAGCGGTCCTCGGAGCGCTGTTCCTCGCGGCGTTCGCCGTCGCGTGGCTCGCATCTGCTCCTTCCGCCGCGCGCGGGGTCGGCGGCCTCCTCCTCGGCCTCGGGAAGGACGCGACCGGTGCCTCCGCGCGCTTCCAGGCCGCGCGGTGCGTGCCGCTCCTCCTCTATCTCCCGCTCGCGGCGCTCGCGTACGGCGTCTCCAACTTCCGCATCGGCGGGCACGGTCCGCCGATCGTGGTCGCGGGCTACCGCTACTTCCTCCCCCACCTCCTGTTCGCCCTGCTGCTCGTCGCGATCGTGGCGGAGCGTTGGATCGAGCGCGGCGGAGCGCGACGCCTCGCGGGCCTCGCCCTCGCGGGCGTCCCGCTCTTCGCGGGTCTCGCCAACGCATCGATCGTCGACTGGACCTTCGCGAAGTCGGGCCTCGGCACGCACTACGCCGGCTACAACCTCGCGCAGGTCGGCCGCGCACTGATCGCGGGCCGCAACGCGCTCACGGAGGCCGCGATCCAAGCCCACGTCGCGCGCTTCCCGCCACTCCTGCGCCACCGCGTCGTCACGTCGATTGGCTTCAACCGCGGCACGCTGCAGATCGAGGAGCTGCGCGAGCGCGCGGGGCATCCCGGCGCGGATCCGGAGTGGCGACTCGACCTCCCGCGGCTTTGCGCGGGCTGGCCGGAGGAGCACGCGCTCGACCTCGCGCGCGGACTGGGCGTCGCGCTGCGCTTCACCTGCGGCGGGAGCCCGAAGGGCCTCGCCGAGATGCGCCGCGTGCTCGAGGCCGTGCTGGCGGACGCGCCGGTCCTCGGGCCCGGCGTCGCGGAAGGGGCGTGCCTTCCGCCGGGCACCGAGCCGCTCGAGTCGCGGACGGCCCAACTGCTCGGCACGAACGCCGCCCTGCGCGACGCGGTCGACGGGACCTTACGCGAGCACGTGCTGCGCGGGACGGGCCTCCTCGTCGGGCGGCTTCGCGTGCGCGGCATCGCGAGTGAACGACCGCGGCTCGACGAGTGGATCGCGGCGAGCGCCGGCTCGGAGGCCTTCTTCCTCGGCCTGGGCCAAGGCCTCGCCGACGGCGGCGACGCTCCGCTCCCGCCCGACCGCGCCGGGATCACGATCGCGCCGGGCGATGTCGGCGCGCTCGAACGCGGCTTCCGTTTCGGCGTCGCACGCATCGCGCGACCGTAGCCCGCGCGTCGCGGTGGATCAGCGCGCCATCTCCGCCCAGGCCCGCGCTTCGAGCGGGAGGTCGCGGCCCGTGACGAGCTTCAAGGCGCTCCATGCCGCCGTGCGCACCCCTTCGTGCTCGGAACCGAGCGCCTGGACGAGGCTGGGCAGCGCCGCGGGCGACTGCAGCGTCCCGAGGATCCCCGCGAGGGCCGCGCCGGTCTCGGGGGCGGATCGAGCGAGCGGTGCGGCGAGTGCACGAGCGGTTTCGTGACGGAAGATCGGGTGCGCCGCGAGCGCGCCGGCCGCTTCGATCACCTCCGCGGCGTCTTCCGACTGGAGGAGCGCGGTCCAGCGCGCGCCCTCGGTCTCGTACCACTCGATCTCGGCGTCGAACCACGCGGTCCACGCCTTCGCGTCCTCCTCGAAGTCCAGGCCGGACGCTTTGCGGAGGGACCAGAGCGCCGTTTGGGCGACGAGCCGTTGGTCGTCCTCGAGCGCCGCGACGAAGAGCGCATAGGACGGCACGTCCTGCACGCGTGCGAGGGTCGCGATAGCCTCGCGGCGCACGCGCCAATCGGCATCGCTCGCGAACGGGCGCACCCAGGAGAGCTTCTCCTCAGGGAGCGACCCGAGCGTGTTCTCCACGAGCCGGCCGAGCTGCGCGAGGACGATGAGGTCGAGGTCGCTCGTCCGCCCGAGCAAGGCGACCAGCGGATCGACCCCCTTCGAACGGCCCGACGCGCCGAGCGCGCGCACGATCGCGGGAAGGATGCGCGGTTCGACCGTCCGGATGCGCGCGAGCAGCGCACCGAACGCGGCGTCCTCCGATTCCAGGACCGCGACGAGGGCCGCCTCCGTCGGAGCCTGAACGTAGGCGCGCTGGAGGTGCAGGGGATCGACCGCGACGAGCACGTCGATCCATGCGTCGACCGCCTGCGCCCCGCCGACCTCGCCCAGGACGCGCATGCCGACGAGCTTGACGTCGACGCTTCCGCGCAGCATCGCCGCCGTCACCGCGGGCACGACGCGCGCGCGCGGGAACTGCTTCAGCACGTCGAGCAGGATCACGTCCTCACGCGGGACCTCGGCGAGGGTGACCGACTCGTCGTCCGGCGCCGGAGTCTCCGTGGCCTCGGGCTCGGGCCCCTCCATCGTCCCGGCGAGGTAGGCGAAGAGCGCGGGCACGGCGTCCGGACCGAGGCGCGCGAGCTCCAGGACGACGTCCTCGTGCACGCGCCCGCGCAGCCGGCTCGGACCGAGCACGCGGCAGATCTCGCGGCCGAACTTCGAGTCCGTGCGCTGCGGCGTGGAGGTCGGCCACTTGCTCTCGGCGCCGGCGCGGACGGGTGAGGATGCGCCGGCCGTGGCGAGCGCGGCGAGCGCGGTGATCAGGAGGAGGTGTCGGAGCGGTGTCATGCGTTCGATCCCGGGGCGATGCGGCTCACCCGCCGATGCGCGGGGCCCGCGATCGCCTCTGTCGGCAACCCGGGCCCCGGAAGTGATCCCAAACCGAGGTGGAGGTCCCGTCGGTCAGGGCACGGCGACTTCCTTCAGCATCGCGATGGTGAAGGCCGTCGTTCCGCCGCCCGATTGGCCCGGGAGGCCGGGCATCGCGAGCGAGCCGGCCGTGATGCGCCGGTCCTGGTTCACGGTCATCTTGGTGTGGCGCGTGCCCGAGTCGCGGTTGATCGCGACCTGGTTGCCGGCCGTCATGTTCCCGTTGACGGTGATCTGCAGCGAACCCGCGGCGTCGAGGTTGTTGTCGATGAAGTTGTTCTCGGCGTACATGAACGAGTCCATCCGGTTCAGCGTGCCGAAGCTCGGGTCGCCGAAGTAGATGTTGCCGCTGTCCGCGATCGCGGCGTCCTTCAGCGTGATGAACGCGAGCCCGTCCTTCGTCGTGTTGTCGTAGAAGATGTTGTCGGAGATGTAGAGGTTGCCCTTCACGACGAACGTGACTTGGATGCCGTTCGTGTCGCCGTGTCGGATCTTCAAGGACATCGTCTGGGCGTTGTGCACCCAGAGGTTCCCGTCGACGTAGTAGACGATGCGATTGCCCGACTGCGTGCCGTAGCCGGCGAGCGCCGGATTGTTGAGCTGGATGATGTCGCAGTTGGACCCGTTCGAGGTGGAGTCCGTGCGCATCGGCTGGTAAGGATCCTCGAGGAAGTAGTCCTCCTTCGCGGTCGCCGCCCAGTTCGTGCGGCGGTCGCTGGGGTTCTTCCGGAAGATGTGCGCGCGGTTCGTCTTCGGGAGCTGGTACGCGCTGCCGCCTTGGACCGAGCTCGCGTACGTCGCGCTCGCGAACGCCGAGGCGACGTTCACCTGGGCGGTCCCCGGGTAGTTCATCGCCGCGAGGTCCGGGATCGGCTGCGTGCCGCCCAATACGGCCGTGCGCGCACGCCCCGTCGCCGGGTCGGGGAGGATCGCGCCCGCGGGCCCGGTGAAGTTCCGGTACGCGCGCGGGATGCCGTCCACGGTCGCCGTGCCGCTGAAGGTGATCGAATTGCCGCTGTACATGTCGCCCACGACGCGGTCGGCCTGCGTGCTCGTGCCGCCGAAGTTCATCGTGTAGGTGCCGCTGTTCCCGGAGTTGCCGGCGAAGATCGCGTTGTCGTACACGCCGCCCGAGGGCGCCGTGATCACGGCCTGCACGGCGCGCGTCACGCCGCCCGCGCGGCCCACGCTCGTGACCGTCCACGTGCCCGACGCGTTCGCCGCCGTGCCCCAGTAGACGCCGCCCCCGAAGGCGGTCGGGGACGACTCCGTGCCGAGGTTCACCGCCGTGGCGCCGGCGGAGATCCGCGCGTAGGCGGCGCTGATGCCCGACTCCGCGGCGTAGAGCGCCTCGGTGCGATCGACGGAGCCGCCGATCTCCTTCTTGCTCGCCGTGCTCGCGGCGAGGATCGCGCCGGCGATGCCGGTCAGAGCCACGAGCGAAACCAAGGCCATCAACAGCGCGTTGCCCCTCCGCGCCTTCCTGTTCGTCCTGCGTCGGTACTGCATGCTTTCCCCCTAGTTGCGAACCTTGATGCTCGTGGAAACGGTGTTGGCCTGCGTCGCGCCGTTGTCGTCGCGCGCGACGAGCGTGATGCGGATCGTGAGCTGGTCGCCGACGAGGACGAACGCGAGCCCGCGCTCGTCGACGAGGCCGTTGGCGTTGTCGTCGAGGCCGTTCGGAGTCTCGCCCTCGAGGTACTCGCGCACGCCACGCGCGAGCACGGTCCGCGTCTCGGTCGCGAGGCCCACGTCACGCGTGAGGACGATGACGCCGTCGTCGGCGAATCCGTCGCGATCGTCGTCGACCCCGTTGTTCGGATCCCGCGCGAGGTACTGGAAGTCGACGCGCGAGCTCGCGCCCCACGTGATCGATCCGCCGCTGTACGTGTTGGGCGTGCGGTAGGTCAGGGTCGAACTGCCGAGCGGCGCCGCCGGGTTCGGCGTGAGCCCGCTCGCCCCGCCCATCGCGATCGCATCCGCGACGCGGTCGAGCACGCGCTGCGACTCGACGGCGAGCCGGTTCTGCGTCATGCCCGCCTTGTACGCGCGGTTGCCCGAGAGCGTCGTCAAGCCGACCGCGAGCAGGAGGACGCCGAGGACGGCGGAGGAGACCACGACCTCGACGAGCGTGAAGCCCGCGCGTTTCCGGCGGATCGAGGGACGCCTCATCGGTTCACCAAGAGCGTCTCCACGGTCATGGTGTGCGTGCCGCCGGCTCCCTGCCAGCGCAGCCGGATGCGCACGGGGAGGAGCAAGTAGCTCCCCGGCATCGCTCCGTTCGTGATCACGCCGTCGCCGTTCAGGTCGCGCGGCATCCCGAGGCGCGCGTCGACGACGCTCTCGCTCAGGACACCGCTCGCGAGGGTCGGGAATTCGATCGCGCCGACGCGCGTGGCGGCCGCCACCCCGCCCCCGTGCGCGGTGGGGACCCGCAGGCCCCCGACGTCGAACGTCGCTCCCGGCGCGCGCCCGGCGCCGCCCGGATCGTCCGCGGCGTTCGCGTTGTAGGTCGCGAACACCTGCGCGAAGGTCAGGTTCTGCATCTGTTCCGCGAGGCCGCGCGCCGCTTGGTGCGCCACCATCGACTCCCGGTTCGCGTCGACCAGCCGCAGGCTCGCGGCCACCGACGTGACCATCCCGAGCGCGCCGATCACGAGAACGCTCGCCGCGACGGTGATCTCCACCATCGTGAACCCAACGCGACGAGCGCGCGCCCGTCGCCGATCCTGGTCTGCCGACCGCATGTGTTGCTCCCAACCCCGGGTTTCCCCCTCGAACCGCGAGCCCGGACTACGCACCTCATCGAAATCGAGCCGCTCGTCGGTTGAATCGAACAGGGACATTTCGTGACGATGGGTCGCGAGCATCGACGTCCCTGCGTTTCGATCGGAAGTTGGATCCGCATGACCGTGGAAACCGTTGCCTGGACCGGCCTCCTGCCCGGAAAAGTCCGCCTCGTCGATCAGACGCGGCTGCCCCTCGCGTGCGTGTACGTGGAAACGGACGACGTGGCCGTCCTCTGCGACGCGATCCGCCGTCTGGTCGTGCGCGGCGCGCCGGCGATCGGCGTCGCGGCGGCGTACGGCGTCGTGCTCGCCGTGCAGGCGCACGCGGACGCGCCGGGGGTCGACGTCGTCGGCCGTGCGAAGGAGGCCTGTGCGTTCCTCGCGAGTTCCCGCCCGACCGCCGTGAACCTGTTCTGGGCGCTCGAGCGCATGGCGCGACGCGCGGAACGCGAGCTCCTCGCGCGCCGCTCCGGCGCCGAGATCGTGTCCGCGCTCCACGCCGAGGCGCGCGCGATCCACGCCGAGGACGCCGCCGCCTGCCGCCGCATGGGCGAGCTCGGCGCCGCCTTCCTGAAGGACGGGGCCACCGTGCTGACGCACTGCAACTCCGGCGCGCTCGCGACGGGCGGGATGGGCACGGCGCTCGCGCCGATCTACGTCGCGAAGGAACGCGGCCTCTCCGTGCGCGTCTTCGCCGACGAGACGCGGCCGCTCCTGCAGGGCGCGCGGCTCACGGCGTGGGAGCTCGCGAACGCGGGGATCGACGTCACGCTGATCACGGACGGCATGGCCGCGCGCGTCTTCGGCGAGGGGAAGATCGACGCCGTGTTCGTCGGCGCGGACCGCATCGCGCGGAACGGCGACGTGTGCAACAAGATCGGCACCTACGGCGTCGCGATCCTCGCCCGCGAGCACGGCGTTCCGTTCTACGTCGTCGCGCCCGTGTCGACCTTCGACGCGAAGATCGCGCACGGCGGCGCGATCCCGATCGAGGAGCGCGCCGCCGAGGAGGTCACGCAGGGCTTCGGCGCGCGCACCGCGCCGCCGGGCGTGCGCGTCTACAACCCGGCGTTCGACGTGACGCCCGCGCGCCTTGTCACCGCGATCGTCACGGAGGCGGGGGTGATCACTGCACCCGACGAGCAGAAGGTGGTCGAGCTCCTGGCGCGCGCTCACCCGCCTTCGCGCTCCTGAGCAGGCCCTCCGCGGCGCGCGACCACGACGTGAGCTTCAGATCGGAGGAGCGTGGCGTCGATCCTCTGGGCTCCGACGGGCGCTCCCTGCGCCCCTCGACCACGACCGACACCCTGAGCGACGCCATGGCCTCCACGCGCAAGAAGACCGCCCCCGCCCGCACGACCACCGACCTGTTCCGCAGCGAGGAGGACGGCCGCAAGTCCGCCCTGCGGCCGGACGAGATGCCGGCCGACGTGCTCGAGTTCATCACCGCGATGGACGACTACAAGCGCCTGCACCGCCGCCCGTTCCCGACGTGGAGCGAGGTGCTCGACGTCTTGAAATCGCTCGGCTACGAGCGCGCGTGAACGCCGGGGTGAGCGCGCCTCCGCGCTCCGGCCGTCAAGCGTGCACGACGCGCGCCGCGTCGCCGTAGATCGGGAACGCGCGCGTCATCTCGGCCACGTTCGAACGCACGCGCCGCGCGACGGCCTCGTCGCCGGGGTGGCTCAGGACCTCGGCGATCCACTCGCCCATCCGGCGCACCTCGCCGACGCCCAGACCGCGCGTGGTCACCGCGGCCGTGCCGAGGCGGATGCCCGAGGCCTCCATGGGCGGGCGCTGGTCGTACGGGATCAGGTTCTTGTTGCAGGTGAGGTCGACGGCGTGGAGCACGTCCTCCGCCTGCTTCCCCGACAGACCACTCGCGCCGACGTCGACGAGCATGAGGTGGTTGTCCGTGCCGCCGGACACGATGCGCAGCCCGCGCGCCGTGAGCGTCTCCGCGAGCGCCTTCGCGTTCTCGACGACGCGCCGCTGGTAGACCGCGAACTCCGGCGTGGCGGCTTCGCGCAGCGCGACGGCCTTGGCCGCGATCACGTGCATCAACGGGCCGCCCTGCCCGCCGGGGAACACGGTGCTGTTCACCTGCTTGATCGTGTCCGCGCCGCACAACACCATCCCGCCGCGCGGCCCGCGGAGCGTCTTGTGCGTCGTGAGCGTCACGATGTCCGCGTGTCCGACCGGCGTCGGGTGCACCTTCGCGGCGACGAGTCCGGCGATGTGCGCCATGTCCACGAGCAGCTTGGCGCCCGTTTCCTGCGCGATCGCGGCGAACGCGGGGAAGTCGAGCGTGCGCGAGTACGCCGACGCGCCGGCGAGCAGGAGCTTGGGACGCACGAGGAGCGCCTTCTCGCGCACGCGGTCCATGTCGATGCGCTCCGTGCCCTTCTCCACGCCGTAGGAGTGGATCGCGTAGAAGAGGCCCGAGAAGTTCTTGGGGTGCCCGTGCGACAAGTGCCCGCCGTGGTCGAGCGACATCGCGAGGATCGTGTCGCGCGGCTGGAGCAACGCCATGAGCGCCGCGATGTTGGCCTGCGTGCCGCTGTGCGGCTGCACGTTGGCGTGCGTGCACCCGAACAGCGCCTTGGCGCGCGCGCGGGCGAGGTCCTCGATCGTGTCGACGTGCTCGCAGCCGCCGTAGTAGCGTCGGCCGGGATAGCCCTCGGCGTACTTGTTCGTGAGCACGGTGCCCATCGCCGCGATGACCTCGCGCGAGGCGTGGTTCTCCGAGGCGATCAGTTCGAGCTGCGCCTCCTGCCGCACGCGTTCGGCTTCGATCGCGGACCAAACGGCTGCGTCCTGGGACTTCATCGCATCGGCTCCCTGCTCAACCGTTCTTCTGCGGCGGAGCGCCGTCCGCGGGCAGCGCCGAGACCCGCCGATCGTCCGCGTAGACGCCGCTCTGCTCCGCATCGAGCGCGCCGTCTTCCTTCCAATAGCGCCACTCGCCGGCGCGCTTGCCGTTCTCGAAGCGGCCCTGGCTCGCAAGCTGCTTGTTCGGATACCAGGCGCTGGCTTCTCCGTGCTGCACGCCGGCGTGGAAGCCGCACTGGCGCACGGTGTTTCCGCTCTCGTCCCACACGGTCCACAGGCCTTCGTGCTTGCCCGCGGCGAACGCGCCTTCCTTCTCCAGCTGCCCGCTCGGGTGCCAGCTCCTCCACGGTCCGTCCTGCGCGCCGTCGACGTAGGCGCCCTGCGACGACGGCTTCCCGTTCGAATGCCACGAGCTCCATGCGCCGATCTGCTTCCCCGCGCGGTAGTCGCCTTCGCGGAGCTTCTGGCCGTTCGGATGGAACTCCACGACGTGACCATCGATCTCGCCCGCGACGTACTCGATCGAACGGAGGAGCTGGCCGTTCGGGTACCACTCCTCGCACTTCCCCGTGAGCAACCCGTTCGCGTAGGTCGACTTGCGGGACACGTGCCCGTCGTCGTGCCACTCCGTCACCGGCCCGTCGATCTTGTCGGCGACGAAGGGCGCCTCACTCAGCTTCTGACCGTTGGGGTGGAACAGCGTCCAGGGCCCGACGCGCCGGCCGTCCGCGTACTCGCCCTGCGAGGAGATCTGTCCGTTTTCGTGCCAAGAAGTCCACGGTCCCACGGGCTTGCCGCCGCGCAGCTCGCCCGCGCTGCGCTTCTTCGTGCGCGCGGCGTCGTGGTACTCGACCGTCGGCCCGTCGGGTTGCGGCGCCGCGATCTGCTGGTAGCGCTCCGGGACGGGTTTCTGGGCGCCGTCGTCGCACGCGACGCACAGCCAGGGGAGGGCGAGCACGAGGAGGAGGCCGCGCGGCCGAAGGGACGTGAGGTGCATTCGCGGCAGAGTACCAAGTGCCCGCTGCACTGCGCGACCCGCGCTTTCCGCGAGAAAAGGCGCCGCGGGCGCCAACGTCGACTCGCCCCGGACGTGAGGACGGCCCGCAGCCCCGGGCTAGACTGCTTCCTCATCCCCATGCGCCGTTTCGCGTCGACCTTCGTCCTTCTGATCGCCGCCGCCTGCTCGCGCGGGCCGGAGCGCATGAACGTGCTGCTCGTGACGCTCGACACGACCCGCGCGGACTACCTCTCGTGCTACGGCGCGCCGGCGGGGTTGACGCCCAACCTCGACGCGCTCGCGGCCGAGGGCGCGCGCTTCGACCTCGCGATCAGCACCGCCGCCGTGACGCCCGTGTCCCACGCCTCGATCCTCACGGGGCTCGAGAACATGGAGCACGGGCTGCGCGTGATGTCGGCGGGCAGCGGATTCCGCCTCGGGGACGCGACGCCGACGCTCGCCACGGTGCTGAAGCAGGCGGGCTGGAGCACGGCCGCGGTGCACAGCGCGTTCCCCGTCTCGTCGCACTTCGGCTTCCAGCGCGGCTTCGACCTGTTCGAGAGCCTCGAGGGCGCGATGAAGAGCGCGCCGAAAGGCGACGTGTGGGACGTGCCCTCGCTCCAGCGCCGCTCGGACGAGACGTCGACGCGCGTGCTCGACGCGCTCGCGCACGCGGAGGCGCCGTGGTTCTGTTGGATCCACTACTGGGATCCGCACGACGACGCGCTGGTCCCGCCCGACGACGCGCTCGTCTCCGGATTGCCGCGCGGACCGGACGGACGGCCGCTCGCCGGACGCGAGCTCTACGCGAACGAGTTGCACTACGTCGATGCGCAGTTCGGGCGCGTCGTCGCCGACCTGAAGGCGCGCGGAGCCTGGGAGAAGACGATCGTCATGGTCGTCGCCGACCACGGCGAAGGGCTCGGTGATCACGGCTGGGAGCACCATCGCATCCTCTACCAGGAGCAGATCCGCGTGCCGCTCCTCGTCCGCGTGCCCGGGCTCGCGCCGCGCACGGTGAAGGAGCTCGTGCGCACCACCGACCTCTTCCCCACCGTGCTCGACTACCTGGGACTGGCGGCGCCGAAGCGCGTGAGTGGGCGCACGCTCCGGCCGCTGCTCGAAGGCCGCCCCGACGCGGCGCGCACCGCCTACGCGGACCAGATCAACGGCTACGACCGGAACGCCGGCCTCGTGCGCAACCGGCCAAGGGACGCGTTCCTCTACGGCGTGATCCAGGACGGATGGAAGCTCGTCTGGCGGCCCGAATTCCCCGACGCGAGCGAGCTCTACGACCTGTCCACGGATCCGCGCGAGGAGCACGACCGCCTGCGCGAGGCGCCCGAGCGCGTGCGCGCGCTCGGCACCGCGCTCGCGCAGCGCAATGGATGGGTGGTCGCTCCGTTCCCGGTGCTCGCGCACGCGGATCCCGGCGCGAACGACGGATTGGGGACGCTCGGGTACGTCGCAAGCGAGGGCTCGGACCTCGGCGAGAGCGACTGGGGCTGGACGTGCCCCGTGCACCGCGGTCCGGCGGAGCCCGAGCGGCGCGCGTGCTCCGTGTGCGGCGCGCCACCGCTGCTCGCGCGCCGCGCGCGGTGATCGCGGCGCTCCGCTCGGAATCGTGCGGCGCGCGGCCGCTCGCGAGCCGAGCGCCCGAATCCGACCGCGGCGACGGCGCACGGTCCTGAAGCGTCCATGAGGTCCGCGCTGCGACCTTCGCCGGGGCTGCGCAATTCCTGCCGGTGGGGTAGGCTCCACGGGATCCCCATCGAGCGGCGCTCGCGTCCAGTGCGCGCGCGCCGTGCGCGGCCCCACAGGGTTCCCCGCAACGGCCGGAACCCCGGGGCTCGTGCTTTCGTCCAGGGACCCACCCGGACCGCCTCCGAAGCCACCCAGAACACGAACCGGATCCCCATGAGCCTCCACCACCGTCTGCTCGGCCTCCTGGCCGTCGGAACCCTGAGCCTCGCCGCGTCGGCGCAGGTTCATCTCAACGAGATCTACCTCAACGACGCGGGCACCGACGACACCGAATACATCGAGCTGAAAGGTGCCCCCGGCACGCCCCTGACCGGCTACGTCATCGTCTATGTCGAAGGCGACAAGTCGAGCGCCACCAGCACCAACCCTGGAATCCTCAAGGGCGGCTGGGACCTGAGCGCGTTGTCGATCGGGCCGAGCGGTTACTTCGTCCTCGGAGACGCGCTCGTCACCCCCGCGCCCGACTTGCAGATCGGAGCGACGAACACGATCGAGAACGGGTCGGAGACCTTCTACTTGATCCAGTCGGCGAACCCGGCGGGCATCACGGCGCTGCTCAACACGCACGTCGACTCGCCCTTGGGAAGCAACACGACCCTGCTCGCCACGCTCGGCACGATCGAGGACAGCGTCGCCGTCGTGGACGGCGGCGTGCTCGACATCACCTTCGACGGCGCGTTGGTCATCCCCGCCTTCGGCGGCACCAGTGATCAGAACCCCTACCGCTGCGGGGACTACCCCGGAGCTTGGGACTTGGTGAACGGCTTGGCGGTCGATCCGACGATCCTTCCCCCGCCCCCCCACCCCTATGCCACGCCCGGCGCCGCGAACGAGAACCTCTGCCCGCCGCCGCCCCAGCCCGGCACCGCGTACTGCTTCGGCGACGGCGTGCCGAGTGCGTTCACGGCCGCGTGCCCGTGCGCGAACTTCGGCGCCGTCGGCAACGGCTGCGCGAGCTCCTTCAACGCGAACGGCGCCAACCTGACCGCCCACGGCACCGTGGCCGCGGACGACGTCGTGCTCGACGGTTCGGGCATGAACGCGCTCGGCAACTGCATCTTCCTCAAGGGCGACGGCGACAATCCGCTCGCCGAGGTCTTCGGCGACGGCGTCCGCTGCGCGACGGGCATCCTCGTCCGTCTGCGCACGAAGGCGCTCAACGCGGGGGCCGCGAGCTTCCCGGACTCGCTCGACACGATCACGCTCTCCGCGCGCGGCGGAACGCCGGTCGGTTCGGCCCTCACGGGTTACTACACCGTCTACTACCGCAACGCGGCGGCGGCGTTCTGTCCGCCGGCGACGTTCAACGCCGCCAACGGCTACTGGATCACCTGGTGATCCCAGGTCCCCCCGACCCACTCGACGCGAGGGCGCCGCGCACGGCGGCGCCCTCGCGCGCTTTCACCCGATGGGTCAGGGGCAGAGGTCGTTGTCCGCTCCCGGCGTCCCGGTGTCGGCGCTGCCCGCGTTCCAGAGCGTCGTCGACGGGCACCAGTGCGCGCCGTCGTCGTTCGAGAGCGCGTCGCGCAGCGAACGCGTCAGGCTGATCGAGCGGCCCGCGAGGTCGGGCCACGCGACCCCGTCGTCGTACGCCACCCGGTCGACGATCACACCGTTGGGCTTCAGGAGCACGATCTGGTCCGCGCCGTTGCCGAGCGTGAACCCGCTGTAGCCGAACTGGACCGTCACGCCGCCGTTCAGCAGCGGGTCGGTGCTGTTCCCCAGCACGTAGTACTGCCCGGGCGCCAGGCGCACGCCCTGGCCGCCGTTCTGGATCACGAACTGTGCGCCGGAATCGTCGGCGACGCTCCAGCCCTCGATGTTCACGCGCCAGGGCAGCGTGTTGTAGAGCTCGATCCACTCGCCGCGCGTGTCCGCGACGGCGGCGGGGTCCTTCATGAACTCGGTGACGATCACGCCGCCGCCCTGCGGCGTGGGGCCCTGCGCGAGCAGGTCCTCCAGGACGTAACTCTGGGTGACGGACGTGGACTGGAAGGGCATCCAGTCCCCGGCGCGCGCCGTGGCGGAGAGGAGAGCGAGCGGGACGAGCGCGAGGACGCGCTTCGGGCACGAAGTTTCGATCATGGAAGCCTCAGGAGTGGGTACATGGCGAGGGCGTCCCCAGGGGGGCGCCGGTCCGCGCGAGCACGCACGTGCTCGGATCACGGGTCCAATCGCGCGACGTCGCTGACCCCGTTTGGGCATCGAACATTCCGGAAGAAATTGCGCTCTGCGTTCTCCTCGGTACGCCGATGGACGCCTTGACCAACCGCGCCCGCCGGGGGAGGATTCCTCACTGGGGTCGCGCAGCCATGGACGGCTCGATGCCCCGGAACTCGCGCCCGTTCGGCGCCCTCGCAGGGTTCACCACGTCGGTCCACACCAGGTTGCTGCGCATGTTCCGCCCGAATCCTCACCGCTGGTCCAAGCAGTCCATCGTCACTTCCGCACTGCTCCTCGGAGCGGTCGGATTGACCGGCGCGGCGGCCCTCACCGGCCTGCCGGTTCCGACCACCTCGAACGATTTCCATCAGCCCGGCACGCAGCCCGGCGGGCTGTTCGTGGACATCTTCGATTCCCCGACGTGCGCCGGTTGCCACGGCTACTACGACGTCAACCAGGAGCCGTACTCGCGCTGGAGCGCCAGCATGCACGCGTCGAGCGCGCGCGATCCGGTGTTCCACGCGGCGCTCACGATCGCGAACCAGGACGTCGCGAACTCCGGCGAGTTCTGCCTGCGCTGCCACACCCCCGGCGCGTGGCTCGCCGGACGCTGCACGCCCGCGGACGGTTCCGCGCTGAACCCGAGCCTCGGCGACTTCGACGGCGTCACGTGCCACGTCTGCCATCGCATGGTCGACCCGTACGAGAGCCCGGAGAATCCGCACATCGACCAGCGCATCCTCGACGCGCTCGCGGAACGTCCGCCGATGCCGCACAGCGGCCAGTACATCATCGATCCGCAGGACATCCGGCGCGGACCGTTCGACCTCGGGCCGAGCTTCCCGTACCACGACTGGCGCCAGTCCGCGTTCCACGAGGACGCGCTCCTGTGCGGCACGTGCCACGAGGTCTCGAACCCCGCGCTCTCGCGCCTGCCCAGCGGCGACTACGTGCTGAACGCGCTCGACACGCCGCACGAAGACCACATCCCCTACGACGAGTTCCCGATCGAGCGCACGTTCAGCGAGTGGAAGAACAGCGCCTTCGCGCGCGCATCGATCGACCCGGACGGTCGCTACGGCGTGCCGATCGAAGATCAGACCGCGTGCCAGGACTGCCACATGCCCGAGACCACGGGCACCGCGTGCAATCCGGTCCTCGGCGGCGCGATCCGGCCCGACCTGCCCCTGCACAACTTCAACGGCTCGAACAGTTGGGTGCTCGACGCGGTGCGCGCCGCCTACCCCGACTCGGAGACCGGACTCACGAACCAGTCCGTCGCCGCGGCGCACGCGCGCACGCAGCAGATGATGCAGAACGCGGCGGACCTCTTCTTGAGCGTGCGCGGCGGCCAGCTCGTCGTGCGCGTCGTCAACCAGTCGGGTCACAAGCTCCCGACCGGCTACGGCGAAGGCCGGCGCATGTGGCTCGACGTGAAGTTCTTCAACGCCGCGAACGCGCTCCTCGCCGAGCGCGGAGCGTACGACCCGACGACGGCGGTGCTCACGGCCGGGAACACGAAGGTCTACGAGATCGAGCAGGGCCTCGACGCCGCGCAGGCGGCAGCGACCGGAGTCCCCGCCGGCCCGAGCTTCCACTTCGCGCTCAACAACAAGATCTACAAGGACAACCGCATCCCGCCGCGCGGCTTCACGCTGTTCGCGTTCACGGCGAACCAGGCCCTGCCCGTCGCCTACGCCTACGCGGAGGAGCAGTACTGGGACGACACGACCTTCGCGCTCCCGCCCGGCACGGACCACGTCGAGGTTTCGCTCCTCCACCAGACGACCTCGAAGGAGTACATCGAGTTCCTGCGCGACGCGAACACGACCAACACGACGGGGCTCGACGCCTACAACCTGTGGGTCGCGAAGGGCAAGAGCGCGCCGGCCCTGATGCGCACGCAGACGCTGAACGTCGGCGCCGCGAGCTGCCTCCCGCCGATCAACTACGGCCTCGCCAAGCAGCGGTTGAACGGCGACTGGCCGAACGTGAGCTACCTCGGCCAGCCCTCGCTCGCCGCGAACAACCTGCGCGTCGTGATCGAGAAGGCGACGCCCTTCCAGAACGGCGTCCTGTTCTTCAGCAACCAGCAGACGAGCCTGCCCTTCCACGGCGGCACGCTGCTGCTCGGCGGGACGATCGTCCGCCGCGGGTCCTTCACCGCCGACGTGAACGGGCGCGCGGAGCTCACGATCCCGATCAACGCGGGCATGGTGAACACGGTGCGCAACTTCCAGGCGGTGTTCCGCGACGGGACGGCCCTCGACGGCTACGGCGTGACCAACGCGCTGCACGTCGAGTTCTGCCAGTGAGCTGAGCACCTCCCTCCTCCGCACGCCGCGCGCTTCCTCCGGGAGCGCGCGGCGTGCATGCTTTCGAGGCATGAAGCTCCTCGTTCGAATCGCCCTCGCGCTCGTCCTGCTCCTCCTGCTCGCCCTGGGCGCGACGTTCCTCTTCCTCGGGCCCATCGTGGCCGCGGCGCTCGGCAAGGGTGCCTCCTACGCGACCGGCGTCGAGGCGTCGGTCGAGAAGGTCGACGTCGGCCTGATGCA
>JACRIO010000303.1 GCA_016220035.1 Planctomycetota bacterium
CAAGACGCCGCACGCGCGCGCGCGCGCCCGCACCACGGCGCGGTCGGCGTCGAAGCTCTCCCAGAAGAGGTGCGCGTGCGTGTCGGTGATCACGCGCGCAAGCTACCACGCGCTCGCGCGGCGCCTCAGCGGCCGCAGTTCTTCTCGAGCACGTCCCTCAGGAAGAGCAGCATGTTCTGGTCGGCCTCGCGGTCGGCGACCTTCAGGAACACGGAGCACGCGTCCTCGCGCGAGAGCTGGCGCACGAGCCCCTGCGTCGCCATGCGCCGCAAGTAGCCGTCGCCCGTCGACTCGACGAGGATCGCGGTGAGCGCCTGGATCGCGAGCGGATCCGCGTAGTCGCCGAGCAGCTTCACCGCCGCCGTCCTTCCGGTCTGGTCGTAGAAGAGGTTGGTCGCGACGTCGGCGAGCTCCTTCACCGGCGACCGCCCGGTCTTCGTGCACGCGGTGACCCACGCGCGCACGATGAACTCGGCCGGCGGCATGGTTTGGGTCGGCCGCGCCTTCGTGACCATCGGCTCGAGGATCTCGAGCGCGCGCGCGGGCGACGTGTCCGCGAGGCAGATCAGCGCCTCGGTGCGGAGGTGCAGCGTCGGTCCGTACTGCAACACGAGGTTCTCGAGCAGAGGCCGCGCGTCGTCGGGGGCCGAGTACGCGGCGGCCTGGAGCAGGCCGCGCTCGACCTCCTGGATCGGGAGCCCGTCGTCGCCCTTGGGGGCGCCCTGGCGCAGGCGCTGGAGGGCGGCGATCCCGAGCTCGCGCGGGCCGGCCTTGGCGGCGGCGAGCAGCTCCTGTCCGCGGTGCAGGTGCTGGTCGAGCAGATTGCTCGTCAGGTCCGCGGGGAGCGGGGTGAGCGCCTTGACGAGCTCGTCGAGCTGGACCTGGGTCGGCGAGCTCGCCGGAGCGGCGCCCTTGGGCTTCGCGCAGGCGAGCCAGGCGGTCCCGAGGAGGGCGCACAGGGCCGTCGCGAGCGCCGCGGCGCGCCCGATCGAGATCGCACGCTCGGCGTGCGCCTTCCGCTCCTCCACGGTGCGGACCCCGCGTTCGGAACGAAGGGAGCGCGCGTCGGACGACGGGGGAGCGAGGCGATCGGCGGCGTTCGTGGGCATGCGGTTTGAGCTCGATGACGGAGGACGGGCCGCGGCGGCAACTCGCAGTCCAGCAGGATCCCTTGGATCCCCACGCGTTGGAAGGGCCGCCGGGGTCCGCAGGACCAAAAAAACTTGGCAACCCAGGAAGCCGGGAAGCTAGAGTGCGCGGCCCTCCGAGGCGGGGTTCCAGCCGCGCTTCGAGCCCCCCCGAGTTCCGCACCCCGAACTCTCCCTCGGCGCGTCCGAGGCGGCCGGCGATCCCCCCGCTCCCAACCGACTGCATGTCCATGAGAACCTTCGTTCCCACGCTTCTGGCCGGTGGTTTCGCGACCCTGCTCCTGCTCACCGGTTGCTCCGGTGGCGGCTCGAGTTCGGGGAGCGGCGCCAGCTCCGGGTCCATGTTCGTCAACACGTGCTCCCTGGGTTGCTCCAGCGGCGCGGGCGGGGGCCAGGTCAGCTGCGCGATCGTCAGCACGAGCGTCAACAACGAGCTCTCGATCTACTTCTCGGAGCCGGTCGACCCGAACTCGATCTCGAGCACGACCTTCCAGCTCATCGACGTCAACTCGGGTCAGGTGCCGGTGGGGACGCGCTTCGTCGATCCGAACAACCCGAAGCGCGTCGTGTTCCGCCCGCTGATCACCTTCGACGCGGCGGGCAGCCCGTCCTTCGGCTTCGAGGCCAACAAGACCTACCGCATCACGATCCCCGGCCAGGCCCAGGGCGACAACCCGCCCTACGTCACGAGCGTGGGCCAGAAGGTCAACCGCAGTCGCATGCAGTGCGACATCCAGACCAACCAGGGCGTGATCGACATCGTCCCCGGCGCGCCGACGGTCAGCGTCTTCGTCGACCTCGCGATCCCGGGCACGCCCGACCCGAACGACCGGCTCCAGGACCAGCCCGCGGACGGCGCGACGGACGTCTGGCGCAGCTCGAAGATCACGCTGATTTTCAACGACGTGATGAACCCGGTGACGCTGCTCAACCAGATCACGCACCAGGCCACCTTCATCACCACGAAGATCGACCCCGACGGCAACCTCGGGACGACCGGAGACCAGGTGCCGTTCCCGGGCAGCTACGAGCTGCAACTCGACCTCGACAACTTGCGGACGATCCTGACCTTCACCGCGCCGACGGGCATGCCCTCGGGCGGCGCGGGGCACAACCGCAAGGTGCTCGTGAACATCCCGGCCAACCTTCAGGACCTGTCCGGATTCCCGCTCGCGAACCCGGGGCAGATCACCTTCATCCCGGAGACGACGACCCAGCCGGCGGTGATCCTGCCCGACTCGGACGGCGAGAACTTCACCGACACGGCCAACCTCGACGCGGCCAACTCCAGCGCGGACTGGGGCGGTGGCCGACTCGTGCGCGGTTTCGGCGGCGGCTCGGGACGCCTCGGCAAGCTCATCGTGCGCGCGGGGCAGACGTGCACGCTGAACACGAACAGCCAGGTGTTCCCGCTCACGTCCGCCAACTCGGGCATCAACCAGCCGCGCGACCTGCTCGACAACGACGACCCGGTCGACGACTACGATCCGACCAATCCGGCCGCGTGGCCCGCGATCACGATCACGGACGGCAGCTTCGAGTTCAGCTCGATCGTGGTCGAGAGCGGCGCCACGCTGCGCTTCACCGGCACGAACGCCGCGCGGCTCTTCGCGCGCGGTCCCGCCAGCATCCTCGGGACGATCGACCTGCGCGGTTCGACGCCGGCCGACTTCGACTCCTTCACCACGCTCGGCCAGACGGGGGCCTCCGGCGGACCCAGCGGTGGCGACGGCGGCGCGGGCGGTGACCGGGTCGACAACACCGGGAGCACGGGCGCGAACGGCCTGCTCACGATCACGCAGCCCACGACCAACCCGCCGCTTCCCGCCGGGACGAATCAGGGCATCGTCAACCCGGGCGCCGACATCAACGGCCGGCCCAGCCAGGGCATCGACCGCTCGACCGGTGGCCTCGGCGCCGCCGCGGGTGGGCAGCACTACCCGCCGGCCTTCCCGCTGAACCGCGACACGTTGGGCCCCGGCGCGGGCGACATCCAGTTCACGAACCTCGACCCCGATTCGCTCAACGTCTGCTTCGTGCAGGCGGTGGCCAACACGGGCGGCGGCGGCGGGTACGGAACGGCCGGCGCGAACGGCCTGCCTTCGACCTTCTTCGCGCAGTCCGAGAACCTGAGCTCGAACCTGCCGCCGCTCGTCGCGGGCGACGCGGACGGCGACGGCGGAGCGGGCGGCACGGCCATCGGTCTCGAGCCGCCGGATCCCGAGTCGGGCCACAACTTGCGCCGACTCGCGTTCGAGATCGGTGCCTTGCGCGGCGGCTCCGGCGGCGGCGGCGGCGGCACGAGCCTGTTCAATTCGCACAACAACAGCAACAGCACCTGCGTCGGTTCGGCGACGACCAAGACCGACCGGTACTACGACTGTTCGGGCGCGGGCGGAGGCGGAGGCGGCGGTGCGCTCCAGATCGTCTCGGGCAAGACCCTCGCACTCGTCGGAACGGTCGACGCTCGCGGCGGGAACGGGGGCAGTGCCGTCGTGCTTCCGATCAACTCGTTCGCGACGCCGGGCACGAACCTCGAGGGGCGCCGCAACCGCGCTTCTCCGGGCGGCGGCGGTTCGGGCGGCGCGGTGCGCCTCCAAGGCGCGGTGGTGACCATCTCGGGCAGTCCGCCGCCGGGCACGTCGCGCATCAATGTCACCGGCGGCTCGGGCGGCGCGAACGACTTCTGCGACACGACCGCGACCTGCATCGGCCGCGGCGGCAATGGCGGCGCGGGCCTGATCCGCGTCGAGGACCTGAGCGGCTTGCTCACCCGCGCCTCCGAGGCGCCCAAGTTCCTACCGTTCAGCGCGGGGACCGATCCTCAGTCGCGCGACTGGTTGTCCGTCGACCTGTGGGCGCTCCCGCGTCGCCGGCCCGAGAGCTTCACCGGCGCCGTCTCGTGCTGGATGCGTCCGACGGGCAACTTCTTCGACCTCACGTTCGCGCCCGACGACGTCGGCAATCCGGACGCCGCCGCGCGCTACGGCTGGAACATGGAAGTGCTCTACGACGACGGCGGCCCGCTGGGGCTGCGCGCGATCAACTACCGCGGGCCGGACCCCGACTCGCCCTTCGGCACGAACGACCTCGAGACGGTGCTGCACAACAACCTGAACTACGGGCTCCCGGCCAATCAGCGCTCGTACTTCGCGGTGCGCTTCCAGGGGGCCGCGCTGCTCACCTCCTACAACGGCAGCCTCTGCGACGTGAACGTCGACACGAACACGGGCACCGCGAGCATCGCCACGGGATCGCTCACGCCCTGGGTGCGCCACCCCTCGGATCTGAATGCCTTCTCGCCCAAGCCGAACATGATCCGCTTCACGATCGTGTTCGACACCGCGCTGGAGACGCCCGGCTCGGTCCCGTCGTTCATCAAAGGCGTGCGCGACCTGAAGATCCGCGCGCAGCCCGACTGAACCTGCGATCGGGCACTGCGTTCGACCCCGAGGGCCGCCGCGAGCGGCCCTCTGCTTTCGACCGGGGCGCCGAGAACGGCGCTCGTCTTTGGTCCGAAGTCCGCCGCGGGCGGCCCTCGACTTTCGACCCGGGTCCGCCGCGAACGGCCCGCTGCTTTCGACCGCTGCCCCCCGCGAGCGGCCCGCTTCTTTCGACCGGGGTCCGCCGCGAGCGGCGCTCGACTTTCGAGCGGGGTCCGCCGCGACCCGCGTCCGCACCGTTCCGCGCGGTCGCCCGGCGCGCCGGCTCCTGCGCCTTCGAGGGCCGGAGCGCTTTCTCCCACGCGCCGCTCGGCCTCGGCGCGCTACCTTGCCGCCGGCGCGACCAGCGCGCCCAACCGTGAGCCCCTCCAGCGCCGCTTCGCGCCGCTCCGCGCCGCACCTGATCCTCGCGCGCGCCTTCCTGCCGCGCGCCGATCGCTGGATCGAGCGCGGCGCGCTGGTCGTGCACGCCGGCCGGATCCAGGCCGTGCTCGCCGGCGCGCGCCGGGTCGCTCGGCACGCGGAGCGCGCGCTCGAACGCATCGACCTCGGCGAGGTCGTCGTGACGCCGGGCCTCGTCAACGCTCACGCGCACCTCGAACTGCCGGCCCTCGGCGCCGCGCCGGGCGGTCCGGAGGACTTCCAGGCATGGATCGGTCGCGTGCTGGCGGCACGCGCGGCGGTGGGGCCCGACGACTACACGCGTGCGTGGGAGCGGGCCGCCGCGCGCGCGCTCGCGACGGGCACGACGCTCGTCGCCGACGTCGATTCGACCGGTGCGTGGTGCCGCGGTGCGTCGGAGCGAGCGTCGCGCCGCGCGCCGCGCGTGCGCGTCCTGCGCGAGTTCCTCGACGCTTTCGACGGGCGTCGGACGCCGGGCGCCCTCGCGCGACTCGAAGAGCCGATCCCGAAGCGCGCGCGCACGCTGCACGGGTATTCGCCGCACGCGCCGCACACGGTGAGCGATGCGCTGCTCGACGCGATCGCGCGGCGCACCCGCGCGCAGCACGGTTGGATCGGCGTGCACTGGGCGGAGACGCCCGAGGAGCGCGAATGGCTCGAGCACGGCCGCGGCCCCTTCGCCGCGCGGCTCGGGCGCTCGCCGCAGGTCGCGGGGCTCGAGCGTCTCGCCGCGCGCGGTCTGCTCGGTCCGCGCACCACGCTCTTCCACGGCAACGACGCGCGCCCGCACGAGCTCGATCGCATCGCCCGCGCGGGGGCCACGCTCGTGCACTGCCCGGGCACGCACGCCTGGTTCGCGCGGGAGCCCGTCGATCTCCACGCGTGGGAGCACCGCGGCGTGCGCCTCGCGCTCGGCACGGATTCGCTCGCGAGCAACACGGACCTCGACCTCGCCCTGGAGCTCGCGCGCCTGCGCGCGGCGCACCCGCGGGTCGCACCCGAGCGCGCATGGGACTGGGCCACGCGCGGCGGGGCGTCGGCCCTCGGGTGCGCGGGGCGGGCGGGCGAGCTCCGTCCCGGCGCCTGGGCCGACCTCGCGGCCTGGCGGATCGAGCGCTGGACGCGCGCCGAGGCGCTCGACGCGCTCACGCTCCGCTCCGCCGCGCTCGACTCGGTCTGGCTCGCCGGGGCACGCGCCGAAGGCGCCGCGCTGCCCGCGCACGGTTCAGAATGGTAGAAATCCTCCCGCCGCGAGCCGCATCGGCCCGCTTCCACCGATCGCCCGCGAGCGCGACCCCTTTCGCATGACCGTCCCGACCCCGACCCCGCTCGCTCCCGACCAGCAAGCCGCCGTCGAGCTGCTCCGTTCCGCGCGGCGCTTCGTGCTTTCGGGTCACATGCGGCCCGACGGCGACGTGCTCGGGGCGGAGGCGGCGCTCGCGAGCGTGCTCACCGGCCTCGGGAAGGAGGTCTGGGTGGTCAACCCGGACCAGCCCGAGGCGCGCTACGACTACCTCGTGCGCGGGTTCCGGCATCGCGCGTGGAACGGCGGCGGCGAGCTCCCCGTCCACGACGTCGCGGTGCTGCTCGATTTCTGCGAGCCGGAACGGCTCGGCGCGCTCGAGAAGCCGCTCTTCGAGGCGCCGTCGAAGAAGGTGGTCGTCGACCACCACGTCCACGGCGGGAAGGTGTTCTGGGACGCCGCGTTCGTCGACGTGCGCGCGGCCGCGACGGGGTTGCTCGTGCGCCGCATCGCGCAGGCACTCGGCGCGAAGCTCGATCGCGCGGCGGCCCACGGCGTCTTCACGTCGATCGTGACGGACACGGGCTGGTTCAAGTACTCGAACACGGACGCTGAGTCGCTCGCGACGGCCGCGGAGATGGTGGAGCTCGGCGTGCAGCCCAACGAGGTCTTCGACGCGCTCTACCAGAAGCGCGGCCGCGAGCACCCGCTGCACCTGGGCAAGCTCCTCGCGCGCACGGAGTACCTCGCCGACGGACGCCTCGCCGTCGTCGCGTGGCCGCTCGCCGACGTCGTCGGGCCCGATCACTGCGACACGGACGAGTTGCTCGACATCCTGCGCTCCGTGCGCGCGGTCGAGGTCGTGCTGTTCCTGCGCGAGACGAAGCACGGCGAGGTGAAGCTCTCCTCGCGCAGCAAGACGGAATTCGACGTGCAGGCCCTGTGCCGTCCGTTCGGCGGCGGCGGACACAAGAAGGCGTCGGGTGCGACGATCCCGGGCGCGCTCGACGAGGTGCGCGCGCGCGTCGTCGCCGCGGCGCTCGCGGCTTTCGGGCGGGAAGCGCCCACGGGGGCCGCGCGCGGCGGGTGAGGCGATGAAGGTCGCGATCATCTCCGACCTGCACTCGAACCGCGAGGCGCTCGAAGCGGTCTTCGCGCACATCCGCGCGCAGGGCGTTTCGACGCTCTACTGCCTGGGCGACGTCGTCGGCTACGGGCCTGAGCCTGAGTTCTGCGTCGACCTCGTGCGGGGCCACGCGTCCTTGTGCCTGATGGGCAACCACGACGAGGCGCTGTTCCGCGACGCGAGCGACTTCAACCCGCACGCGCGCGGCGCGATCGAGTTCACGCGTGCGCGCATGAAGCCCAAGTGGTTCAGCTCGAGCGAGAAGAAGGCGCGCTGGAAGTGGCTCCAAGACCTCCCGCTCACCCACAAGGACGGCCGCTTCTTGTTCGTGCACGGCAGCCCGCGCGATCCCGTGCGCGAGTACGTGCTCTCGACGGACGGCTTCCTCAACCCCGACAAGCTGCGGTCGATCTTCGAGAGCATCGAAGCGGTCTGCCTCGGCGGCCACACGCACCATCCGGGTCTCCACGACGAGGATCTGCGCTTCCACGGGCTCGACGGGCGCGAGACGTTCACGCTGCCGCTCCCCGAGGGGAAGAAGTTCTTCGTCAACGTCGGCTCGACCGGCCAGCCGCGCGACGGCGACCCACGCGCGTGCTACGCGATCCTCGAGGACCACCAGATCACCTGGCACCGCGTCGCGTACGACTACCGCGCGACGCAGCAGAAGATCCTCGACACCGGCGTGCTCTCCGAAGTGCTCGCGCGGCGGCTGGCGCTCGGCAAGTAGCGCGTCAGTCGAGCCGGAACGCCCGCCGGAGGACGTGGCCGACGATCTGCGGGTTCTTGCGCATGCGGCGCAGCGAGTAGGCGCGCCAGTCGGGGCCGTAGGGGACGTAGACGCGCACGTCGTGGCCCGCCGCCTTCCAGCGCTCCCACAGCTCCTCGCGCACGCCGAGCAGCACCTGGAACTCGTAGCGCTCGCGCGGAACGCCGTGCTTCCGCACGAGCTCGAGGCAGCGTTCGGCGAGCGCGTCGTCGTGCGTGGCGAGCCGAACGCGCGCCCCGCGGGCGAAGAGCTGATCGACGCACGCGACGAACGCGGCGCGGATCGGCTCGGGCTCGGTGTGTGCGATGTCCGCGGGCTCGAGGTAGATGCCCTTGACCATGCGCACGTCGAGCGGGCCCGGCGCGAGACGCTCGATGTCCTTCGGCGTGCGGAAGAGACGCGACTGGAGCACGAGTCCGACGTTGGAGTGGAGCTTGCGCAGGCGCTCGAAGACGCGCAGCGTGCCGTCGGTCGTCGGCGCGTCCTCCATCTCGACGCGCAGGAAGAGCCCGAACTCGGCGCAGCGCCGCGCGAGGCGCGCGTAGAGCTCGAAGCAGAGCTCCTCGTTGCGCGCGAGCGCCAGGTGCGTCGGCTTCACCGAGACGTAGGCTTCGAGCTTCGCCGCAGCGAGCTCCTTCGCCGCCGCTTCGTAGCGCGCGCAGACCTCGCGCGCCTCGTCCTCGGACGTGATGCCCTCGCCCAAGAGGTCGAGCACGCCGGGGTGGCCGCGACGCGCGAGGCTCGCGAGGCGGAGGAGCGCCTCTTCGATGCGCTCGCCGGCGATGTAGCGCGACGCGAACCGCCGCATGAGCGGCTTGGGTACGTAGGGCAGGGTGGCGAGGACCGCTTTCGTGATCACGCTCATGTCCGTGGGGCCGGGGAGCGCGGGATTCTGCGGACGCAGCGGGCCGAGCACAACAGGGCCGTCGCCGCGGCTCGAACTCGCGCCGCGCGCCGCACGGAACGCGTGACGGGCGCCGGCGCCGGCCTCTACACTCCCGACACGATGGATGCGGGAGCGCAGGGAGCTTTCGAGGGCGGCGACCGGCCCGGCGCGCCGGCCGTGGTGCTCGTCACCGCCCCCGACCTCGCCGTGGGGCGGGAGCTCGCGCGTACGCTCGTCGAGGAGCGCCTCGTCGCGTGCGTCAACCTCGTGCCCGGCCTGACCAGCGTCTACCGTTGGGAAGGCGCGGTCGAGGAAGCGTCCGAGGTCCTGCTCGTGATGAAGACGGTGCGCCGCCGCGTCGCGGAGCTCGAGCGGCGCGTCCGCGAGCTCCATCCCTACGACGTGCCCGAGTTCGTCGTGCTCGCGCCCGAACACACGGGCGCGCGCTACCTCGCCTGGTTGATCGCGGAGACGGCGTGAGAACGGCGATCACCCTGCTCGCGTTCCTCGCCGCGTGCCACCGGCCGCCGCATCCGGGGACGCCGCCGCTCCACGTCCTGCTCGTCACCGTGGAACAGATGCGCGCGGACCGGCTCTCGTGCTACCAGCACCGCTCACCCACGAGCGCGTTCGACAGCACGCTCGAGGAGCGCATCGAAGGGCGCGCGTTCGGCCTCGACGAGCTCGCGCGCGGCGGCGTGCTCTTCGACCACGCCTTCGCGCCGTCGAGCGCGCTCGGGCCGGCGCTCGCGGCGCTGCACACGGGCCGATCGCCGATCGAGACGGGCGTGCTCGACGAGGACGGCGCGCTCGAGCCGCGCTTCACGACGCTGGCGGCGGAGCTCGCGCGGCGCGGCTTCGCGACCCGGGCGTGCGTCACGGGGACAGGGGATCGGATCGCGCGCGTCGCCGGCGCGGGGTTCGAGTCCTTCGCGGCCGAGAGCGACGACGCGCGGACGCTCGAAGCGGCGCGGACGTTCTTCGATCGCGACAGCGGCTCGGGACGATCGACGTTCCTGTGGATCCACCTCGCGGGACCCGCGCTGCCGTGGGACGCGCCGCTCGCGCCGGAGGACGGCCGGCGCTTCGTCGATCCGTCCTACGCGGGCGCCGCGGATGGTTCGAGCGTCTTCCTCGCGCGGCTCGCGCGCGCCGAGCTCGCGCTGGACGAGGCGGACCGCGCGGCGCTCGGGGCGCGCTACGACGAGCGCCTGCGCGCGACGCTCGAGCGGCTCCA
>JACRIO010000296.1 GCA_016220035.1 Planctomycetota bacterium
CGGAGGAGCACCTCCGCGAGCGGCTCGATGCGCGCCGCGGACGGCCGCTTCGCCGCCGCCTCGAGCGCCGCGCACGCGACTTGTGCGTGCGCGCTCGTCGCGAGCTTCACGAAGAGCTCGCCCTTCTCCGCGCTCGTCGCGCCGACCGCCGCGGCGGCCGCGAACGCGCGCGCGCGATCGTCCTTCGCGTTCTCGGCCAGCTTCTCGAGCTGCTTCAGCTCGTAATTCGCATCCTTGGTGCTCGTCACGACGGCGAGCGCTTCGAGCGCGCGCCAGCCCTCCTTGCCGCCCGACTTCTTCGAGTGCATCTCCGCGGCGCCCTCCGCGCCCAGCATCGCGGCCGCGTGCGCGGCGGTGGCGCGCACGCGCGCGATCGGCGCCTCCAGCGCGAGCTCGACGAGCTCCGGGACGGACGCGGCCGTGCCGACCGTCTCCAGCACGAAGGCCGCCTTTTCAGCGACCTCCCAGTCGTCGTCCTTCAACGCGCCGACGACGAGCTTCTCGTTCTTCGCGTTCTTCTCCTTGGACAAGCTCTCGAGCGCCGCGAGGCGCGCGGACACGTCCTTCGACTTCAGGGCCTTCGCGGGGTCGTCCTGCGCGGATAGCGCGGCGAGGAGCGCCAACGGAAGGAAAGGGAGGGCGAGGAGTCTCATCGGGGCCTCGAGTCAGGGGATCGAGCGCGGAGGGCACCCCGAACCGGGACACCGCGGAGCATTCCAGCCCACGGACCGCGGCGCGTCGAGAGGCAGGCGGCTACGCTTCCGCCGAGCTCCACCAGCGTCGCGGGTGGGCGTCGTACCCGGGGAACCGCCAGCCGCACGGCGACCGAGCGGAGCGCGAGGCCCAGCACGGCCGAAGCCACGCGGACACCGTCGGGGCGGAGGGGAACGACGTGCGTCGCGACGCGGGGTCCAAACGACGGGGCGCGCGGCTCGCGCCGCGCGCCCCACAGGCCGTCGGACACGGCCGAATCAGAACAGGAGGATGTCGACCGCCTTCGTGGCGGAGCAATTGCCGCCGGTGTGCGGGTCGACGACGAACCACTGCGCGTAGAGGTGCGTTCCGATCAGGCTCGACACGCTCGGCAAGCGGAGGGAGAGGGACCCGAAGCCACCCGTCGGACCCGCCCCCCCGAGCGCACCGATGCGGAAGAATCGCGCGCGACTGGACTGCACGACATGCAACGTCGCGCCCTGGAAGGGCGTCCCCACGAGATCCTGAGTGGGTCCGACGAACAGTCCCGCGGCACCGCCGGAGCGCGCGCCGCTGACGGCCAAGGTGAATCCGAACGCACCGAGCTTCGAGGGCTCGACGGCGTGGATCCTCGGCTCGATGCCTGCGCTGCCCGGGGTCGCGGTGCCGTACTCCTGTGGCACGAGGGCGGTACTCGCCGCCAGCGCCGGATGGTCGAAGGGCGGCAAGCCCTGCGAAACGCGCGGGTCGAGCAGCGCGTGCTCGAGGAAGTCGAGCAGCGCGATGCGGGCCTGCCCGAAGATCGGCGCGGCGAGCAAATCGTTCGTGCCGACCTCGAAGTCGCCGCCGGCGGAGTAGAAGTCGAGCACTGCGTCGAGCGTGGCTTTTCCGCCGTTGTGGAAGAACGGAGCACGCAACCCGATGTTGCGCAGGTCGGGGATCTTCATCGCTCCGCGCTGGGGCGTGTTCCCCGTGACGAGGAAGCGTCCAAGGTCCTCGCTGCGCGGGCGCACGCCCGTGTAGCGGAATTCGAACAGCGACAGCGTGGGACCGGAGTGGCAACTGTCGCAGCGTGAGGCCTGGAACACTTGCAAGCCGAGTTGCTGCTGCGGGGTCAGGGCACTGAAGTTCCCGGCCTGGAAGGCGTCGAAGGGTGTCTGGTTCGACACCAGCGAGCGCATGTAGCTCGCGATCGCCATGCACGTGCGCGCGGCGGTCACGCCTCCGGCTCCGAACGCCGCGTCGAAAAGCTGCGGGTAGCTCCGTCCCGCGATCCAGTTCGCGAGCGCGGCGGGGACGTTTGGGCTCATCGCGAGCGGCTGCATGACCTCGATGCGTGCGACGACCGCCGGCCAGTCGCGGCCCAGGTGTCCCATCTCGAGGGTGTTGACCGGTGGCTGCGCGACGACGGACTCGAGCGCCGCGTCGAACGGAAACACGAGCGCACCCGTGATCGGATCGTGGAACGAGCCGTTCGCGCGGCCATCCCAGAACAAGTCGAACGAGAACGCGGCGTTGATCACGGTCGGAGCGCGGCGCGGTGTGACCTGCGGGTTCAGGCCGAATTGGGCGTCGAGCTCGTAGCTGCCTGCCACGTTGGAGCGGGGCACCCCCGCCGAGGCGCGGATGTCGTCGGCGCTGCCGAATACGCCGTCCGGCCCGGGGTGCCGCGCGGCCGCTGGATGCAACGCTGTGCGCGGGTCGATGCCGCCGGCCTCGGGCACGTGGCACGAGCCGCACGCGATGCTGCGCGTCGAGGACAATTGCTCGTCCCAGAAGAGCGCTTTGCCGAGCGCGACTTTCGACGCCGTTGGCGGGTTCCCGGGCGGCGTCGGCGGTATCCCGAGACCCTGGGAGAACACGGGTCCAGTGACGAGCGCGCTCGCGAGGGCGGCACGGATCGAAAGGGCTCGGAGGAACGTCGTACGGAGGCTGGTCTGCATGGTGCACTCGCCATCGGGGTGGGGAGGGAGGAGCGCGAGTACCTTGCCCGCCGCTTGCGCGAATGCTCAGGAAAGGCCCGAAAAGCCGCCCGCATCCGGATCGGGCCCCCAGTTCATCGCCGTGCGTAGCGCGACAGCGGGTACTCCAGCGCGAGTTCGCGCGTGGTCGCCTCCACGTCGAACTCGACGAGCGCCCCGCCGGCCAGCAGGGCGGTCCAGTGCGCCGGCGCCAGAGGCAATTCGAGGCGACCGGCAGCGTCCGTGGTGATCGAGTACATCCACAGCGCGCCCGGCGCCGGGTCGAGGGGCGTCGCTCCGGGGATCGTGCCCGCGAGCTCGATCGCCTGGTGTGCGACCGGCCGACCCGCGCGCGTGAAGGCGAGCACGATCCGGTGAGGTTCGGCGCTCGGTCCGAGCGCTCGCGACGCGCCCGCCGCGAGGCGCACGACCTGGGGAGGGCGGAACTCGCCGTCGACCGCGCAGAGCAGCTGGTACTCGCCGGGCGGGAGCGCGACGGTCACGCTGTTCTCGGTCGAGGACGGCTCGTGCTCCGTGCGAGCAAACGAGCGCGCTTGGGCTTGGTCCACGAACGAGCCGAAGGTGATCGGCAACCTGGCGCCGCTCTCGGCGAGCAGCACGAGCTCGTGGCGATCGAGCCCCGCCGCTCCGGTGTACGTCAGGCGGGCATCGGCGCCCTGCTCCTCGCACAGCACGAGTTGCTGCATGCCATCGGCGAGACACACTTCCCTGCGACCGAAGCCCCGCGGCGTGCGCAGCCACGCCTCGTAACGTCCCGGCGGCAGCGCCGGGAAGTGGGCACGCGGCCCCGCGAAGGGGTACGTGCGCCGGGCCTTGGGCGGCCGCTCGAGCGGACCATGCATGAACCCCATCGCGACCGTGTCGTGGGCGCCCTCGAGCTCGATCGTGAGCTCCGCGCGTGGCAGGTCGACGCTCAGCTCGAGTGTCCCGCCTGACTCCGGGACGAAGACCGTCCTGCGCGTGATCTCGACGCCCCCAAGTGCGAGCAGGAATTCGTGAACGCCGGGCGGTACCGACTCCCAGTGCAGCCGCGCGCTGCCGCCGCCCTCGGCGACCGCGCACACTTGGCCCGTGTGCCCGAGCAGCAGCACCGCTCCCCACCGCAAGTCGGGCTCGGCGGGCCGCGACAGCACGAGTTCGACATCGGTCTCGCGTTCGTCGAACGCGAGCCAGCGTGTTTCCGAGCCTGGCTCCAGGTCCACGAGCGCGGTGTCGACGAGCTTCCGTCCTCCGCGCTCGCACAGGGCGGACACCACGTACGCTCCGGCAGCGAGCACCGCGCGCCGCAGGCCATCGGCCGGCCGCGCTGCCTCCGGGGTCGCGGATTCGTCCGCGATGAGCTCGGCGTCGAGGGCGAAGGGCGGCGTCGCCATGGGGAACACTTCCGGCCGGGACACCTTGGCCGCGAGAAGCCGAAAACCGCGCTCGGCGGTGACGACCAAGCTGCACGCCTCGTCGAGTTCGATGTCGATGGGCTCGGAGAACGTGGTCACTTGCACGAGCGCCCCCACGCGCCCTGGCGCTTCCACGCGCACCCAGGAGGGCAGCTCGTCGAGCTCCAGCGCGAGGGTGCCTCGGACGTCGGCGCGACACGCGCGGGCGCGGTCCTCGGCGCGCACGACACTGGACACCCCCACCTGCGCGGAACGGTCGACGAAAGCGTAGGCCGATTCGAGGCCAATCAGCGCTTCGGCGGCGAGCACGCGCAATACAACGCGCTGAACGCCGGCCCGATCGACTGCAGCACCGTTCGGGTACGCGAGCAGGGGATCGCGCGGCAGAGCGGAGAGAACCGCGCGGCGCTCCGATGACCTCGTCGTGGCAGAGGGCGCGATCGGCAGGTCACCGGAAATGTCCGCTGGCGCGGGTCCGGGTCCGTTCGGCGCGATGCCCCAGCTCGAGACGATGGCCGCGAAGAGCGCGAGCAGCGCGGCGCCGCCGAGCAGCATGGCGCCGGACCTGCGCCACTGGATCGAGCGCCGCAGGAGCCGCTCCTGCTCGGCGATCCGCGCGCTGATCGCGCCCGGATGCGGCACACACAGCAACCCGAGGGCGTCGCGCCAATCGCGCCGCTCCGCGCGCTCCCCGGCGGAAAGCCGTTCGCGCAGCAGGATCAGACCGCGCTGAAGCTGGGTCTGCACCGTCGACAAGGGTCGATCGAGTCGCTCCGCGACGGCCCGCGTGTCGTGCTCCTCCAGGTAGCGCAAGAGGATCGGCGTGCGGTACGGCTCGGGCAATGCGAGCACCAGCGCTACCAAGCGCTCCTGCACTTCCGCCCGTGCGAGCGCCTCGTGCGGCTCGGGAGCGGTGCATTCGGCGCGCGCGGCGGCGTGCAGCGCGCTGCGGCGCGCCTGGCCACGCCGCAGGTGCAACATCCGGCGTCGCAGCGCACCGACGAACCACGCCGTGACCCCGCCATCCAGGCGCGGAGGATGCTGCAGGGCGGCGAGGATGACGTCTTGGGCCGCGTCTTCACCCAGCGATTCGGCGCCGAGAAGCGTGCTCGCCAACCTGCGCGTGCCCGCGAAGCAGCGCGCAAGATCGCGCGGGTCGAGGCGCGACGGTTCCACGGACCCATCGGGGTGGCTGGCGTTGGACATGGCCGCTCTTCGGCCATCGTTGCCGGCCGCGGCGACGCAGGCTCAGCATTCGACGAAAAAACTCTCCAGTGCGCCGCGCGTCCCCTCGCTCAACGCTTCGCGAAGGCCTTGGTCCACGCCGCCTCGATCGCCTCGGCGCTCGTGCCGGCCGACTTGCACGCGGCCCCCCACTTCGACGGCGACGCGCCCGCGAGCGACTTCTGGAACTCCGCCCAACCGACCTCGCGCACGCAGAGGTCGACGAAGAGCCCGCCGAGCGGGTAGGCGACGTTCTCGGGGAGCTTCCGGAACTGGAGGAAGAGCTCGGCGACGCTCGGCGCCTTCCCGACGAGCTCCTGTTTCCACTCGCCGATCGGTCGGCCCTGGTACGCGCCGCTCGCCCAGACGGCGAGGCCTTCTCCGAGGAGCGGGCTCGCCACGGGACCGACCGCTTCGACGGTGAGCAGGTGCGTCACCTCGTGCGCGACGAGGCCCTCGAGCGCCCCGCCCTCGGACGCATCGCACGCGAGCACGTGCAGCGTGCGCGCGGCCGGATCGGCGTGGCCGTCGCCCGAGTTCCGCGTGAGGAGCTCCTTGCTCTTGCGATCGGGGTGCACGTAGACCTGCACGCCCTCGAAGTGGTCGAGCCCGAGGCGCTGCGCCGCGCGCTCGGCGCCGCGCAAGATCGCCGAGACCTCCTCCTGGTCCTTCTCGGTGACGGGGACGAGCTCGAGGTGCTTCACGAACACCGAGCGCGGGTTCCCGCGCTCGACCTGGTTCGAGTTGCGCCACTTCTCGCGCCGCGCGGGCTCCGCGAACACGACGCCGAGACGGCCCTTCGCGTCGCGCTTCCACGAGCCGCTGACGAGCGGGCCGAAACGGTCGACCACCAGCACGCTCTCCGCGCCGTGATGCACGCCGTTCAGCTCCTGCGCGTCCATGGGGCCGACGCCGGCGTACACGAGGAACTCCGGCCAGCCCTTCTCGCTCCCCTCGTCCTTCTGCTCGGGCACGCACGCGATCAGACGCACGTCGTTGCCGCTGAACGTGCGGCCTGCGAGCTCGAGCCCGCCGCGCACGAACTGGAAGGGAAGCCGCGCGCCGAGCGCCGCGAGCACCGCGTGGTGCTCGTTCGAGCCGAACAAGACCGGGTTCGCGGGCCAAGCGGCGGCGCCCTTCGCGACGTCGATCGCCTTGTCGTCGACGACCGGCGCGCTCGGGAAGAGCATCCCGCGCAGGAGCTCGACCTGCGCGGCGAGCACCTTGTCCGTGACGTCCTCCCCCGCCGTGCCGCGCACGAAGGTCGGCGTCCCGCGCTTCAAGAACTCGTTGGGGGACTGCGCCGCGGCGCGCGCGGCGAGCGCGAGGAACGTGACGACGAGGATCGCGATGCGCTGCTGCATGACCGGCTCCGAGGGTCACCACACGTGGATGTGGTGCTGGTGCGCGTAGACGAAGAAGAGGACCGTGAACACGATCCCGTGGACGGCGAGGTAAGGCAACGAGAAGGTCTTCAAGAGCGCGTGCGTGCGCTCGACGCCCGACGACGTGATCGACTCGATCACCCAGTAGAGCCCGCCGAGCAGCCCGATCGTGCCGCCCATGAGGAAGAGCACCTTCCCGTAGCCCGGCAGGTCCGAGGCCTTGACCCAGTCCTCCATCACGCCGCGCAGGAGCGCCACGACGAGCACCGCTTCCGCCGCCATCAGCGTGCGATGCTTCAAGAAGGAGGGCGTCCAGTCCGCGCGCTTGCGCGACGGCGGGGCTTTCGAGGGCGCGCGGCGGACGTTCGGGCTCATCGGGGGCGCTTCCGGGGACGGTGCGCGAGCGTAGGTGCCGGCGCGCGCGCAGGGAAGCGCGCGGGCGCCGTCCGATTGCCTCGCCCGCGTGGGCCGAGTACCGTCCGCCGCTCGATGAGCGTTCCCTTCGGAAGCACGCAGCGTGGCGGCGATCGGAAGCGCGGCGGAGCGCGGTGGAAGAAGCTCGGGTGCTCGTTCCTCGCGATGCTCGTCCTCGCGTGGCTCGCGGTGGAGCTCCTCTCGCGCCGCGCGGACTCCGTCGTCGAAGCGCGCAAGGCCGACCCCGCGTTCGACTCGAAGACGCACGCGCCGGACCTGTGGGACAAATGGGCGTACTCGACCCTCGACCCGCTCACGTTCGGCCTCGCGAACGCGCGCGTCGTGCCGCACCCGTTCCTCGGTTATGCGCTGAAGCCGTCGTGGAGCTCGGGCCCCGGCGACAAGCTGCAGGCGGCGCACAACTCCCTCGGCCTGCGCGGCCGCGAGGTCGAACGCAGGAAGCCCGCGGGCACGTTCCGAATCGCGACGCTGGGTGGTTCCTCGGTGTACGGCTCGCAGGACTCCTGCGACGACTCGGTGTGGAGCGCGCGCCTCGAGCGCGAGCTCGCCGAGCGGTACCCGAGCGCGCGCATCGAGGTGCTCAACGGCGGCTGCATCGGTCACAACAGCTTCGAGATGCTCGCGAACTTCGAGTTCAAGCTGCTCGACCTCGACCCCGACGTGCTCTTCGTGTACGAGGCGATCAACGACATGAAGGCCACGCTCTACACGCGGAGCGGCCTCCCGACGCAGAGCGACAACACGCACTACCGCCAGGCGTGGCAGAGTGAGCGCCCCGGCGCGCTCGACGGGCTCTTCGAGTCGAGCCGCGCGTACTTGATCTGGCGGCGCTACTTCACGAGCTGGGGCCGCGAACGCGTCGACCTCTACTCCTACATCCAGCGCGGCTACGGCGACGGGAAGGGCAGCTGGTATTGCCGCGCGGGCGAGGACTGGCCCGCGAGCGAGCTCCCCGAGCAGGGCTTCGTGAACTACCGTCGCAACCTGGAGAGCCTGATCGCGGTCGCGGAAGCGCACGGCGTGAAGGTGGTGCTCGCGACGCAGGCGCTCGTGCGTCGCCTCGTGCCCGAGAACGAGGAGTGCCGCGCGACGCAGCTCCTCGCCTACGACCGCATCCAGGCGATCGAGAAGGAGACCGCCGCCGCGCGCGGCGTCCCGCTCTGCGACTGTGCGCCCACGATCCTCGCCGAAGTCGAACGCGTCTGGACCGAGAGCACGCAGGACGCGGAGCCCGAGCCGCTCGTCACGCCCGGCCACAAGTGGCGCAAGGGCGGCGACGGGAAGTGGCGCAAGGACCTCTTCCACAACGACGTCCATCCCTACGACGAGGGTTCCGCCGTGATCGCGCGCGTGATCGCGGAGTGGTTCGCGGGCTCCGGGCTCCTCCCGCGCTGACGTGCGCTCGCGCCCGGCGGCAGAGCTGCGGCCGCGCGCAGTCGCGCGTGTAGTTCGTCGACGCGAGCGGCGCGACTGTCGCCGAAGCACGGGGCGGCGAGCCGGTGCTCGTCGCGCCCGCGGCCGCCACCTTCGACCTCGTCGTCGACCTCGACACGACGACGCAGATCGAGCGCATGAACATCGACAAGCTCGCGGAGGTCTGGATGCGCTCCGACGCGCCGCGCCACGGCGTCGCGCGCTGATCACCAGACGACGCGCACGCCGTTCGTCGCGTTGGAGGTGGCGCTGGTGCAGAAGCTCGCGGCGTTGCGGTACCAAGTCTGGTAGTACGCCACGACGCCGCTCCCCGGCAGCACGCCGCTGCGCGCCGACAGCGTGATGCCCGGCAGGCTCGGGTATTGCGCCGTCCCGGCCGTGCTCGCCGTCGTGCCGAGGCGCAGGAGCGCGCCCCCGAGACACAGGAGCCCGTCGCCGAACGCCGCGCCCGAGGGATCGAGCGCCGCGCCCTTCAAGAAGATGGACGTGCCCGCCGTCGGCATCGACAGCGCCCGCAGCAGGACGTCGTCCGTCGCGGGCGACCCGAGCGTCTCGAGCAAGGCACCCGCGGGCTCCGCGTGCCATGCGCAACCGCGGCCCGCGCTCCCGCGGTTCGAGCAGGGACAGTCGGTGAGACTCCCGTCGCCGGGACAGAATGCATCGACCGGGCTCGCGCAGCCGCGCCACGCCGCGAGCCGACTCGCGGGCAGGAGCGCCGCCTGCGTGAACGTGCCCGCGACGCAGAGGTCCGCCGCGCGCGCCACTCCGATCGGGAACGACGCGAGCGCGCGCGCTACCTCCGCCACCATCGGCGTGTCGAGCCCCGCGCGGAGGCGCGACCACGCGCCGCCGGTCCACCGCGCGACGTGGCGCGCGCTCGCGCCGCCGGCGGAGAGGAAGCTCCCGCCGGCGTAGAGCGCGGGCCCGCTCGCGTCGTCGTGCACGACGAGCGCGTTCACCACGTTCGAGAGCCCGCCGCCGACGGAGCTCCACGCGCTCCCGTCCCAACGCGCGAGGAACTCGCTCCCGCCCGCGGCGAACAGGCGCGTCCCCGTGCCTTCGTCGAACGCGCACAGCGCGCGCGCGCCGCCGCCCGTGCCCGCGCCGAGCGGCGACCACGCGCTCCCGTTCCACCGCGCGATCCCGTTCGCTGGCGCGCCTCCCGCTTGGATGAACCAGCCGCTCGCGTAGAGCTCGGGGCCGGTGCCGAGATCGCAGGCGAGGAGCGCGAGCACGCGGTCGTTGGTCCCGCCGCCGACCGCGGACCACGCGTTCCCATTCCAGCGCGCGACGTTTGCCGCCGGGACGCCGCCGGCGAACGCGAAGGCGCCGCCGGCGTAGAGCGCGGGCCCCGTGCCGTCGTCGTGCGCGCACAGCGCGAGCACCGTCGCGAAGCCGCCGCTCACCCCGCCGCCGACGCTCGACCACGCGGAACCGTTCCACCGCGCGAGGCCCGGCGCCGCCGCGCCGCCCGCCGTCGTGACGCTCCCGCCCGCGAAGAGCGCCGCGCCGGCGCCGTCGTCGTGGCGCGCGAGCGCGAGCACCGCATCGTTCGTCCCGCCGCCGAGCGCGGACCAATTCGCGCCGTCCCAGCGCGCCACGTTCGGTCCGCCGCCGCCGGGAACGGGGAAGAGCCCGCCGAGGTAGAGTCGCGGCGCGCCCGACTCGACGGCGACGAACAGCGTGTAGGGCTCGCCGGTGAGCGCGCTCGGCGCCGCGAACCCGCCCGTCCACGCGTGGCACTGCGCACGCGCGGTCTCCGCGCCGGCGAGCGCCGCGCACGCGGCCAGCGCGCGGCGCGCCACGCTGCCGAGCGTGCTCCGCGGCCCGCGCCCTGCGCGTCGTCGGCTCACGCAGTCCTCCCCTTCAGTCCGTGCTCGCCGTCGGCGCGCCGTACACGCGCAGGCCGCAGCGCGAGTCGCCGACGAGCAGTTGCTCCGTCCCGTTCGCGAGCCGGCGCAGCGCGACGCCCAGCGCGAGGCCCGGCGTGTCGAGCATCATCACGACCTGCGGCTGCGCGGGGTTGGTCACGTCGACGACGCCGACGCCCGCGCGGCCCACCGCGCAGTAGACGAAGTTGCGGTCGAGGACGAGGTCGACGCAGCTCTGGCGCAGGCCGTCGACCGCGTCGATCGGGAAGTCCACGGCGGCGTGCGGCGCGAGCAGCGGCGTCGCGGGCAACCCGGTCGACGGATCGGGCAGGTAGGGCGTCCGCGCCGCGGGCCAGAGCCGGTCGGTCGAGACGTCGAACACGACCATGCGTCCCAGGAGGTCGGCCGCGAAGGCCATGGTGCGCTCCGCCGTGCCGGATCCGTACGTGCGCGTCTCCACCGCCCAGAAGTGGCCTTCCGTGGAATCGCCCGGCACGATCGGGCCCGGACCGAGCGCGATGCGCAGCAACGTCGGCGGCGCGAACGACGCGAGCGTGTCGGTCACGTCGTAGAAGACGAGCATCCCCTTCCCGTAGTAGGAGTCCCACTGGCAGCTCGGCGGCTGCACGACGAACTGCGTCGAAGGCCCCGTCGCGACGTAGCCGGCGACCACCGCCGCGACGACGCGCGCGGCGCCCGCTGGGTTGCGCGCGCGGAACGTGTGCGTGCGGTTGTTGAACAGGTTGCGGAAGAAGTTCGGCGTGGGCGAGCACAGGGCGTTCACGTTGCACGGATCGAGCTCGTTCCCCTGGTCGTCCGTCCCCGGCGATTCGCGCTCGTAGTGCGTGCGCGCCTCGAGGTACGCGAGCGCGGGCGGCGGCGGGAGGCGCTCGCCGATGCCGCGCAGGAGCGGCGAGCAGGTGAGCGCCGAGAGCACGGCGAGGTTGGCGCGGCTCAGCAGCTTGAAGCCGAACTCGCTGCCCGCGCGCGAGACGAGCACGACGTCGCTGAGCTCCGAGCTCCAGTACGAGTGGATGTAGTCGGTGGTCTCCGACTTGAGCGGGTCGAATTGGCTCGGGCAGGCGAGCTGCCACCAGTGGAGGTCGAGCCCCTCGCGTTCCACGGCTCCGTTTCCGGGCCGCAGGGAGACGAGCTGCCAGCCGAGCGCCGAAGGATCCGAGGGGTCGAGGTAGTCCTGTTTCCACAGCGCGGGCGCGCGGCCCCCGCAGGGCTTGGAGCAGTGGGCGTCGATCGGCTTGCACTGCCCGTCGACGCGGATCCACGTCGCGCGCCCGGGCAGGAACACCTCGCGCGAAGGATCGAGCGGATCGACCCAGTGCGCTCCTCCGAGCAGTCCGCCGACGTAGGGGTTGGGCGCGTCGGGGCAGGCCGAGGCGCCGAGCGCGGAGCTGGTGCACAGGCGCTCGGTCCCCGGCACGGGCAGCACGTCGAAGGGCGGCTGCAGCGGGGCCTGAAGCATGCCGGTCTCGTACAGGGTGGCGCCCGCGGGATCGAGGCCGAAGGAGAAGAGCGCGGGGTTGAGCTCCGACGCGAAGCCGTCCACCGCCGCGAACCCGAGGTCGATGTGCACGCCGATGCGCTCGATCACGGTCGCGGTCTCGGCGTGGCCGAGCGTCCCGAGCGACGTGATGCGGCGCACTTCGAAGCCGGCGCGGCTCGACGCCGTGAGGAACCGCGGCACGTTCGAGTTCGCGGGCCGCTCGAGCAGCACGCTGCCCCAGTCGCCCGCGACCGGAATGCGCGCGGCGACCGTGAGCGGCAGCCCGCTCGCCAGGGTCGTGCGCTGGAGGAGCTGCACCTCCTCGCAGCCCGGCGGCTGCGGTCCGTTGGGATCCTGCACGCCGGGCCTCACGCACAAGTTCGACCAGATGCCCGTGATGCGATACGGCGCGGCGGTGTCGACCTCGATGGACGGGGCGGCCTTGGTCGCGACGGCGAGTAGCAGCCGTCCGGCCGGATCGCCGAATGCGGCGAGCTTCTCGGGGTAGCCGCACGGCACGGGGTGGACCACCGGGAGCCCGATGCCGGGTCCCGCGAGCGCGTACTCCACGACGCGGCCGTACTCGAGCGCGGCGAAGAGCGAGCCCGCGAGGATCGACGGGCGCGCGACGCAGAGGTCGCGCACGCTCTCGCCCGCGGGGCAGGCGGAAAGCGGGCACGGCGGCACGGTGAGCGCGACGGCGGTGAAGGGCACGGTCGCGATGCCGAGCTTGAAGATCCCGCCCGTCCCCATCGCGACGTAGAGCGAGTTCGGATCGAAGGGATCGACCGCGAGCGCCGTCGCCGCGGCGGAAACGGGCACCATCCCGGCGCCGAAGACGAAGCGCGCGTAGAGCGGCGTGCTGCCGTCGCTCAACACGCGATAGGCGAGGAGCTCGCTCGGCCCGGCGGCCGAGTCGGCGCGGGCGGCGAAGAGGCCGAAGACGAGCGGGCCGAGGGCGAGCGGCTGGTTCGCGATCACCGCGACGTCCACGCAGCGCTTCTGCACGTGCGCGTCGCCGACGAACGCGACGCGCGCGATGGACGGGCTCGCGCAGAGGACGGGCGGCGACTGGAAGAGCTCGGGGCAGAGCCCCACACGCCAGAGCCCGCCCGTGCCGCCGGCGAGGAAGAGCTGATGCTGGTTGGCGCCGGGCCCGCGGAAGTAGGCCATCGCGACCGCGGCGCAGTCGGGCGTCTCGATGCGCTGGACGAGCGGCACGGGCTGGTTCGGGAAGGCGAGCGCCGACGTGTCGAGCACGCTGATCCCGGCGCCGGGCGCCACGAACGCGCGGCGTCCGTCGGGGGTCGTTTCGGCGGAGAGCTGCTCGCCCCAGGGATACGCGGCCTGCAGCTCGACCAGTGGGGTCGGGTTCGTGCTGCCTTGGGGGAGGAAGACGAAGGAAAGCGCCAGGAGCGGGTTCATGGGCACGCTCTCGAAGGAGCCAAGGAACGCCCGCGGCCTCCGCACGGAACCGCACCGGGGGAGGCGCGAGCCGGATCGTGGACGCGCGGGTCACGCGGCGGGTTCGGGCAGATTCGCCGGAATCCTGGCGGCGTCCCACACAGGGGACCCGTTGGGAGCGTGCGCGGCCATCGGCGTGACGGCGCACGGCCTGGGGGCGTTCCGCATCGGAGGCTCGGGATCCGCCCGTCGCGGCGCGCGCCTCCGCGGCGAGTTCCGCGTGCCGCTTCGAACCGCCGGAGCCGCCCGTGGACCGAGAGCATGCAGGGCGCGGCGCCCAAACCGCCCGCACCACCAATCACCCGTGGCGCAGAGGCGGCGACGGGAGGTGGCGCCACGACGTCCTTCCCGACGACGTCCATCCCTGCGACGCAGGCTCCGCCGTGATCGCGCGCGTGATCGCGGAGTGGTTCGCAGGCTCCGGGCTCCGCTCGCGCCGACGTGCGCCCGCGCACCGGCGGCGAGCGGTTTCGAGCGCGTCCGGCTTCGCGGTGCGACGGCCCGTCGCGCTCGCGGCGCGTGAGGCGGGATTCGCCCCGTGCGCGGCGCGCGTTCGCGCGGTATCACCTTCGCTCTCGCACGCGACCGCCATGCTCCACCGCCCCGCGTTCTTCGCAATCCTCCTCCTCGTCCTCGCCGCGTGCGACGGCGGCTCCGCGCCGGCCCCGTCGGCCGCGACCCAGGCCTCCGACCGCGTGTTCGACGCGGGGGCGATGCTCGACCCCGGCACGAAGGGGCTCGTGATCGTCGGCGGCAACGCGCAGCGGCCGACCTACTGGGACTTCGACCGCGTTCCCTACGGCGCGCAGCTCCACCACACGTTCCAGGTGCGCAACGACGAGGGGCGCGACGTCGCGATCCTCGACCTCCTCCCGAGCTGTGGCTGCGCGCAGGCGCGCGTGCAGTACGTCGATGCGAACGGCGCCACCGTCGCGGGGGTGCGCGGCGCCGAGCCCGTGCTGGTCGTGCCCGCGGCCGCCAGCTTCGAACTCGTCGTCGACATCGACACGACGACGCAGATCGAGCGCTTGAACCTGGACAAGCTCGCGCAGGTGCGGATGCGCTCCGACGCGCCGCGCGCGCCGTACCTCACCTTCGAGCTGCACCTCGTCGTCGAGCGCACGTTCCGCGCCGTGCCGAGCGGACTCGAGTTCGGCGAGATCGCGCAGAGCGCCGGGAAGTCGATGCGCTCGGACGTCTCGCCCGAGACGCGCGGCGACGGCGCGCGCATCACGGGCGTCGAGCTCGTCGAGGGCCCGTTCACGGCGACGGTCGACCCGACGCAGCAGGGCGACGTGCTCTACTGGATCGTCGTGGCGGAGGCGAAGAAGGGCCTCCCGCTCGGCCCCGCGCTGGGCAAGGTGCGCCTCGCGACCGTGCAGTCCGACGGCCAGCCCGGCGCGCCCTTCGAGCTCCCGCTCCGCGGCCAGATCGTGCCCGACGTCGTGGCCCATCCCGCGCTCTTCGCCTTCGGCGCGTTCGAGCGCGACGCGACGAAGGCGGTCACGATCGACGTCGACGCGCTCGCCGAGGGCGACGCGTTCACGTTCCTCTCGGCCGAGGCCCAGGGCGTCGGCGCGGACAAGCTCGGCTTCGAGCGCGTCCCGATCGAGCCGGGCGTCACGGGCCCGCCGGCGCACGCCGCGAAGCCCGCGCCGAAGTGGCGCATCACGCTGCGCACCTCGAGCGATTTCCCGCTCGGCCCCTTCTCGGGACCACTACTCGTGAAGACCGACCATCCACGCGTCCCCGAGCTCCGCGTGCCCTACCACGGCGTCGCGAAGTAGCGCGGTCGAGCGAGCACACTCCAGCGCGACGACTGCGCTCGAAGCGCTGGGGCGCGTCACCCGTTCGACTTGGGCGACTTGGGCGACTTGGGCGCCAGCGCCTCGAGCTTCGCCTTCAACTCGGGGTGACACGCGAGACACTGCGAGTCGGGCAGTCCGTGTTCCTTGCACCAGTCGCCTTTGGCCTGGAAGCCTGGGATGAGCTCCGCGTTGCAGCGAGTGCACACGGACTCGGGAACGCCGTGCTCCGGACACCAGTCGGCGAGCTCTGTCTTCTGCACGAGCGGTGCTTTCGTCGGCTCGCCATTCCCGCTCACCGGCGCGGCCGAAGGCTTCGAAGCTTCGCCGCAGCTCACGGCGAACGCGACGAGGACGAGGAGTGTGCTCTGGAAGAGCGTGCGTTCGATGCGGAAGTTCATGGGGTCGTTCCTGTTCACGAGCGTGCGGATCACAGGCCCGAGGAGGACGTGGGTCCGCCGGACGAGGTCAAAGTCGAGGAGCGGGACGCGTGATCGAGCCCCGGCGGCCGCCGCGGCGCGAAGACGAGGTAGATCGCGGGCAGCACGAGCAGCGTGAGCAGCGTACTGCTGAGGACGCCCCCGATCACCACGGTCGCGAGCGGCCGCTGCACTTCGGCGCCCATGCCCGTGCTCAGGGCCATCGGCACGAAACCCAGCGCGGCGACGAGCGCGGTCATCAACACCGGACGCAGGCGCATCAAGCACGCCTGTTCGATCGCCTCGGGAAGCGCCGTGCCGCGGGCGCGCAGTTGGCGCACGCACGACACGAGCACCATGTCCCCGAGCACCGCGACGCCGGACAGCGCGATGAACCCCACCGCGGCCGAGATCGAGAACGGCATGTCGCGCACCCACAGCGCGAGGACGCCGCCGACGGCCGCGAACGGCACGCCCGTGAAGACGCGCAACGCGTCGCGCACGCTCCGGTACGTGACGTAGAGCAACGTCGCGATCAGGAGAAGGACGCCGGGCACGACCAGCATCAAGCGCTCGCGCGCGCGCGCGAGGTTCTCGAACTGCCCGCCCCACTCGATGCGGTAGCGGCCGCGCGGGAGCTCGACCTCGGCGCCGATCCGTCGCTCTGCCTCCGCGACGAAGCTCCCCACGTCGCGGTCGCGCACGTTCGCCTGGACGGTGATCCTGCGCTGGCCCCACTCGCGGCTGATCGTCGACGGCCCTTCGACCTCTTCGATGCGCGCCAGGCTGGAGAGGGGGAGACGCCGACCCTCGGGCGTCGTCACCGTGATCGCCCCGATCGCCGCCGCGTCCTTGCGCGCCGCATCCGCGAGACGCAGCACGAGCGGAAAGCGCAACTGGCCCTCGACCACTTCCCCGAGCGGCTTCGATCCGATCGATTCGACGAGGTCCATCACCGTCTTGGCCGGGATGCCGTGCCGCGCGAGTGCTTCTCGATCGACCCGGATCTGGAGCACGGGCTGACCCGTGACCTGCTCCGTGCTCAGGTCGACAGCACCCGGGATGGAGCCGACGATCGCGCCGATCGCGCGCGCCTTCTCCGTGAGCACCTCGAAGTCGTCGCCGTAGAGCTTGATCGCGACGTCGCCGCGCGCGCCCGCGACCATCTCGTTCATGCGCATCTCGATCGGCTGCGTGATCGCGATGCGCTGGCCGGGCATGTCGCGCAGTTCCTTGCGCACGAGCAGGACGAGCTCGGCCTGATCGCGCGCCCGCTTCCAGGACTCGCGCGGCCGGAGGGAGAGGAAGAGGTCGGTCAGCTCCACGCCCATCGGGTCGGTCGCGACCTCCGCGGTCCCCATGCGGCTCCACGCATGCTCGATCTCGTCGGGAAAGGCGCGCAGGAGCGCGCGCTCCATCTGCGTGTCGTAGCGGACCGACTCCGCGAGGTCGGTGCCCGCGAGCCGCACGACGTTCACGACGATCGCGCCCTCGGAGAGGCGCGGGACGAATTCGGAGCCGAGCCCGCGCGCCACGATCACGCCCGCGCCGAGCGCACCGACCGCGAGACCGAGCACTGCGAGCCGGTGGCGCATCACTCCGCGCAGCACGGGCCGGTAGACCCATTGCGCGATCCGCACGGAGAGCGCCTCGGTCTCCACGCTGCGCCGCGGCAGGAGGAGGCTCGCGAGCACCGGCATCACGGTCAACGAGAGCACGAGCGAACCGATGAGCGCGAAGATCACCGTGAGCGCCATGGGCCGGAAGAGCTTCCCCTCGATCCCCTCCAGCGTGAGGATCGGGACGTACACGAGCACGATGATGAGCTCGCCGAACAGCGTCGGCTTGCGCACTTCGAGCACGGCTTCGCGGACGACCTCGATCCTCGACCGCTTTCGCTTGTCGTGCGCGAGGTGGCGCACGGCGTTCTCGACCTGGATCACGGAGCTGTCGACGACGAGCCCGAAGTCGAGCGCGCCGAGGCTCATCAAGCTGCCCGCGATCCCGAACTGGAGCATCCCCGAGAACGCGAACAGCATCGAGAGCGGGATCGCGGCCGCGACGATCAGCCCCGCGCGCAGGTTCCCGAGGAACAGGAAGAGGACGGCGATCACGAGCAGTCCGCCCTCGAACAGGTTCTTGCGGACGGTGTCGACGACGTGATCGACGAGCTCCGTCCGATCGTAGACCGTCGTGACGTGGATGCCGGCGGGCAGCGACGGCTCGAGCGCTTTCAGCCTGGCCTTCAGGCGCGTCGTGACCGCGTGCGTGTTCTCCCCCATGAGCATGAAGCCGAGACCGAGCACGGCTTCGCCGCGCCCCTGGTAGGTGACGGCACCGCGGCGGAGCTCGGCGCCGATCGCGACCTCCGCGACGTCGCTCAAGCGGACCGGAACGCCGTCCTTCGCCGCGACGACGATCGCTCCGAGCTGCTCGCAGCCGCTCACCGCGCCGAGACCTTGGACGAGGAGCATGCTGCCCCCGACCGAAAGACTGCCGCCGCCCGCGTTCAGGTTGTTCTTCTCGACCGCCTGGACGACCTGGTCGAGGGTCAGGTCGTGCGCGACGAGGCGCGCGGGATCGAGCCGCACCTGGTATTGCTTCTCGTTGCCGCCCCAACTGTTGATCTCCGCGACGCCGGGCACGGTCTTGAGCGCGGGCTTCACGATCCAGTCCTGGACGGTGCGCAGCTCCGTCAAGTCGCCGCGGTCCGAGGTCAGGACGTAGTGGAAGACCTCGCCGAGCCCCGTCGCGACCGGGCCGAGCTCGGGTGGAGCGATACCCGGCGGCAACCGCACGGCCGCGAGCCGTTCGCTCACCAGGCGGCGCGCGAAATAGACGTCCGTGCCGTCGTCGAAGGTCACGACCACCTGCGCGAGGCCGAACTTCGAGATCGAACGCACGGACGCGAGGCGCGGGAGCCCGCTGATCGCCTGCTCGACCGGAGCCGTGATCTGCATCTCGACCTGCTCGGGCGCCAGCGCCGGGGCGACGACGTTGACCTGCACCTGCACGGGCGTCGTGTCCGGAAAGGCGTCGATGTCGAGCCGCTCCAGCGCGAGCGCGCCGATCAGCAGCGAGACCACGGCGAGGCCGAGCACGAGCGGCCGGTTGCGGAGCGACCACACGAGGATCCAGTTCAGCATCGGGGCGGACCTCTCACTCGGCGGCGCAGCAGCCGGCGCCGAGCTTGCTCTTCAGGATCTCCGACTCGAGGACATGACTGCCCGTCGTCACGACCACCTCGCCCGGCAGCACGCCGCCCTGGATCTCCGTGAAGTACGCGTCCTGGGTGCCGAGGCGGACCTTGCGCGTCTGGAAGATCTCGGCGCCGATTTGCACGAACACGACGTGGCAGCAACCCTCCCACTGCACGGCCTCCGTCGGCACCGCGACGGCCGCGGGGCTCGTGCGCACCACGATCCGCGCGCGACCGAACGCGTGCGCGCGCAGCGTGCCCGCGCCGTTTTCCACGTCCGCGCGGACCTGGACCGTGCGCGTCGTCGGGTCCACCGCCGTCGAGATCCACGCGACGCGTCCGGCGATCGGTTCGTCCGCCGCGTGGTCCGGTCGGAACAGCACGCTCGCTCCGAGCTTCACCCGACCCGCCTCGGACTCGGGCACGTCCATCGTCACGCCCATGCGCGTCGTGTCCGCGACCTCGAACAAGATCCGGTCGGGCTCCACGGTCTCGCCCAGGACGACGTCGCGCGCGACGACCACGCCGTCGAAGGGCATCTTGACGGGGTAGAGGTCGCCCGGCGCGTCGGCGCCGATCGAGTTCGCGGCCGCGCTCGCCGGAAGCCCAAGCCTCGCGATCGCGCTCGCGTCGATCGAACCCTCGGGCAGCGCGAAGCCGAAGTTCGCGAGCGTTCGACGCGCTTGGAACAGCCGGATCCCGGCCGAGCGCGCGGCCGCATCGGCGTCACCGCGCTCCGCCTCGGTGCGGAAACCCGCGTCGCTGGACGCGCTCACGCGCGCGGCGGCGCGGGCCGTCGTCTCGGCCTCCGCCTGGGCGAGGAGCAGCTCGGCTTTCGCGCGGCCGATTTCCGGCGCTTCGATCCATGCGAGGATGTCGCCGGCGTGGAGCGCGTCCCCGGGCGCGTGCTCGACCCTCCACGCCGTGCCCGCCGCTTTCGAGGCGAGCCGCGCGAAGTGCGTCCGGTCGTAATCGGCGCGCGCGTTCACGAGCACGGAGTCGGCCATCGCGCGCTCGACCACCTGGCCGAGACGGATCCCGCACTTGTCCATGGAGGCCGCGGACGCGAACTGCACCTTGAGCGCGTGCGTCTGGCAGGTCCGCGCGGCGCGCTCCGCCTTCGACTCGGGCGCGGCGCCCTCCGTCCGCGCTTCCACGTCGCTCGCAACGACCACGGCGTCCGCGTCCCTGGGCAACTCGCCCTTGCGCGCGAGCTCGGGATGGCAGAGCGTGCAGCCGGACTCGGGCAGCCCGTGTTCGGCGCACCAATCCGCCGCGACGCCCGTCTCCAAGAGCTCCGGATGGCAGGCCGTGCACTTCGACTCGGGCACGCCGTGTTCCCTGCACCAGTCGGCACCGTTCTCGCCGGCGAGTTCGGGGTGGCAGGCGATGCAGTTCGAATCGGGGACGTTGTGAGTCGCGCACCAGTCCTCCTCGTCCACGCTCGCTGTTCCGCCGAACAGTTCCGCGAGCTTGGGCGCCTTCCAGCCGGTGCGATGGCCCCAGACTCCGACGGCGCCGAGGAGGACGAGCACGAGCAGCGTGGGGAGCGCCGCGACGACGGTGCGTGTGGTGGATCGGAGCATGGTGCGACCTTTTCGTTGGAGCCTGGGGATCACTGCTTCGCTGTTGCGTCGGATTCCGCGGACGACACGACCACGCGGAACGCGCCCGTCGAGGCGTCCAGCTCCACGGCGGCGCTCGCGTAGCGCGTCAACGCGTCGAGGAGTTCCCGGCGCGCCTGGATCGAACGTGCGCGCGCGGTCATCCACTCGAACACCGAGAGCTCGCGCGCGCGGAACGCCGCCTCGAAGAGCGCTTCCGAGCGCTCGACGAGCGGCAGGACCTCGGCGCGCTGGAGCTCGACTTCGGTGCGCGCCCGGTGCAGCTCGGCGCGCGCATCGAAGGCGCGCGCGCGCAGCCGGTGCAGGACGGCGACGTACTCGGCGCGCGCACGGTCGCGCGCCGCGCTCCGGGCCGCGATCGCGCCTTGGTTGCGATCGAACAGCGGGAGCTCGACCGACGCGCCGAGTCCGAGACTCTGTCCGCCCTCGACGTCCTGCTCGAAGCTGGGCCCGATGCGGACGCTCGGGAACTGCCCGGCGATCGCGAGCCGGAGCTCCGCCTCCGCGCGCTCGTAGTCGGCGGCGCGTGCGCGGAGCTCGGGGTGCTCCGCGAGGAGCCGGGCGTCGAGCGCTTCGTCGGTGGGCTCGGGGACGATCGTGAAGGTGAGCTCGGCCTCCTCACCGGCCAGCCGGAGCTCGGTCGCGGGCGGGATTCCGAGCAGCGCACGCAACGAACGGCGCGCGCGCTCGACCGCGGCTTCGGCCGCCCGCAGCTCGCGCTGCACGGACGTGCGGTCGAGCTCCACGAGCGCGATCGCGAGCTGCGCGGCCTCGCCGAGGGCGTGCTGCTCGTGGACGCGCGCGAGCGCCTCGTCCCGCAGCGCCTGCTCTTGCCGCAGGAGCCGCGCCGACTGCTGCGCCGCGAGCACCGCGATGCGCGCGCGACGGACGTCCGCGACGAGGCGGAGCTCCTCGGCCTCGATCTCCGCGCGCACGCTCCCCACCTGCGCTTCGGCCGCCGCCCGCCGCGCGGGACGTTCGTCGGGACGAAGCAGAAGGAAAAGGAGGTCGAATCCGAGCGCGGTACCCGAAGCAGCGCCCATCCCCGGGCGGATGGACGCGCCGAGCTCCGGGTTCGGCAGGAGGCCCGCCGAGATGCGGAGCGCCTGGACCTCCCCGATCGCGCCGCGCCGCGCGCGAAGCGCCGGGTCGAGCGTCAGCGCCACGGCCGCGAGCTCGGCTTCGTCGAGACCATCCGAGGGATCGAAAGTACGCGGCGGCGCGTCCACGCCGGCGACGGACTCGGCGTACTCGATGCGCAGGGCGTCGAGCGTGCGCGCGCGGAGGTCCGCGAGCTCCTGCTCGGCGACGAGTGGACGCGGGCGGTACTGCGCGCACGCCGCGAGCACGCACGCGCCGAGCAGGCACGCGATCGCCGCGCTCGACGCGCGCACGCGCGCTGCGAACGCAACGCCGCAGCCAACGTGTTCGACGGCGCCGCGCGCCGCCGGAATGGAAAACAAGCTCACGAGCATGCTCCGACTCGATCGGGGACCAGGAGGGTCTCGACCGACGGCCGAAACCCGACGCCATCCGCGTCCCGTGGCTCGACCACGGTGCGCACGAGGACAGCGCGGTCCCTAGACGAGCAGGACGTCGCAACCGATGCAGACGAGCACGTCGGGGGGACGTGGCACGGCGCGCGGCGGCGCGCGCGGCGGAGCGGAAGCTCGCGAGTCCAGACGGACCGGCTGCACTGCGGCCGCGATCCTCACGACGACGAAGTGGACCCGCGCGTACCCGGGCGCCGTGCAATCCTCCTGCGCGCGACCGGGGAGCGCGAAGTCCGTGCACGCGCAGCATGCGTCCTCGTCGACGCGCTCGAACGCCGAAGTGTGCTCGGCGGCCTCCGCCGTGCGGCATCCGCCGCAACGCTGTTCCACCGTCGGAACCGCGAAGCACACGCCTCCGTCGGGCTCGAAACAGAGCACGAAACCCTGCGCGGGCGCCAACCCGGTCAGCAGTGCCACGCCGAGGCACAGCCACGCGGTCAGACGCTGGAGAAGCGCAGGCATGCGGTCGATCCTACGTTGATCGGCCGGAAAACACCAAGTCCTGGAGGTTTGTCCGCTCGCGGGCGACGTCGGCGGGCGGGGCGCCGTCTTTCCGAAGCTCGGAGCGTCGATCCTGCGGCGGGCCGGCCTCGCGCGCGGCGCGTGGGAACTCAGGCCAGCGCGCAGATCAGCCCGTCACGACGCGCGCGAAGCGGCGTTTGCCGACTTGGACGAGGAGCTCCTTCGCCGGCGCGCGCACGACGTGACGCGGGTCCTTCACGACCTCGCCGTCGAGCTTGACGCCGCCTTGCTCGATCGAGCGGCGCGCGTCGCTCGTGCTCTTCTCGAGGCCGAGGTCCTTGAGCAGGTTCGCGAGCGGGACGCCCTCCGTGGGCGCGGTCGCGGGCCACGCCACGAGCGGGATGTCGTCCGGGAGCTCCTTGTCGCGGAACTGCTTGTCGAAGGCCTCGCGCGCGGCTTTCCCGGCCTCCTTCCCGTGGAAGAAGCCAGCGATCTCCTCGCCGAGGCGCGCCTTCGCGTCGCGGAAGCCGCCCGCGAGGAGCGCGTCGACCTCCGCGAGCGGGACGCGCGTGAGCAGCGTGAACCAATCGCGCATCACGCCGTCCTCGATCCGCATCACCTTCCCGAACATGTCCTTCGCCGTGTCCGTGAGCGCAATCGCGTTGCCGTAGCTCTTGCTCATCTTCCGCCCGTCGAGGCCGTTGATCAGCGGCGTCGTGAAGCAGATCTGGCCCGGCTGGCCCTCCCCCGCCTGCAGGTCGCGCCCACGCAAGAGATTGAAGAGTTGGTCCGTGCCGCCGAGCTCGAGGTCGCACTGGATCATCACGCTGTCCCAACCCTGCATCAGCGGGTAAAGGAACTCGTGGATGCCGATCGGCTCGTTCTCGGCAACGCGTTTCTGGAACGTGTCGCGCTCGAGCATGCGCGCGACGGTCATCTTGCCGGCGAGGCGCAGCACGTCCTCGAAGCGCATCGCGTCGAACCACTCCGAGTTGCGGCGCACCTCGGTCTTCGACAGGTCGAGCACCTTCGCGACCTGATCGACGTACGTCTTCAGGTTCGCCTCGACCTCCGCGCGCGTGAGCTGCGGCCGCAGCTTGTTGCGCCCCGAGGGGTCGCCGACCATCGCGGTCGAGTCGCCGACGATGAGCACGATCTGGTGGCCGAGCTCCTGCAGGTCGCGCAGCTTGAAGAGCGGCACGCAGTGCCCGACGTGCAGGTCGGGCGAGCTCGGGTCCATGCCGAACTTGACGCGCAGGGGCTTCTTCGACTTCAGGCTCTGCTCGATGCGCAAGGCGAGCTCGCGCTTCTCGATCAGATCGACCACGCCGCGCGTGAACACGGCCAACTGGTGTTCGACTTCTTGCTTCATGAACTCACCCGCGCACGGGCGGCGCAGGATGGCACGCCGCGATCGGTGAAGGAAGGCCGCGTCGTGCGTCAGCCGCGCGCGGCGGCGGGCGGCAGCACGAGGTTCTCGCGGGGCGCACGGCGCGGGTTCGCGCGCGCTTCGAGCAGGCGGCGCCATTCCGCCGGATCGCCGCTCGTCGCGCCGTCCGCCGCGAGCCAGCGCAACGCGGGCACGAGCTCCTTCAGGTCCGGATGGGAGAGGTTCCCCACGCGGCGCGCGAGGAGGTCGAGCGCGCC
>JACRIO010000299.1 GCA_016220035.1 Planctomycetota bacterium
CGAGCATGTCGGTCGACGCCGACGGGAAGATCCTCGGCCTCTACACGAACGGGAAGACACAGGAGCTCGGCCAGATGGGCATCGCCAATTTCGTGAACCCCGAGGGCCTGCAGATGGTCGGCAACAACCTGTTCGCGCAGTCCGTGAACTCGGGCGCCGCCAACCTCGGCGTCGCGCAGGTCGGTGGCGCGGGGAGCGTCGTCGGGGGCTCGCTCGAGAACTCGAACGTCGACACCGCGGAGCAGTTCGTGGCGCTGATCCAGGCCCAGCGCGGCTTCCAGGCCAACGCGCGCGTGATCACGGCCGAGAACGAGGTCCTGCGCGATACCGTGAACCTCATCTAATGAGCGAAGTGCACGCACGGGCCACGCCGGAGTGAGGAAGGCCTGATCCACGTCACGCGAGCGACGAGCGCGACCGCACGGGCGGTTCGAGCGACGTCGCTCGCGGCCTTTGTCGAACTGAGCGGTGCGCACATGCGTGCGATGGGCCACCAGGTGGGGCTGGGCGCAGTTCACGAGCCGCGACTCCGAAGGCCGGCGTGGCTCGGGGCGGGGCGCGGACCGAAGGTGCCCTCCCCCGGTGTCACCGCCCCGGGGGGTCGGCGTCGGCGTCCGAAGCTCCGTCGACGATCGAGACCCATGGGGCCTTGCTGGGGTAGGCCTCGAACCGAGCCCCAGGCGGATCTCCCTCCCCTGCTTGACGCCGTAGTACTCCGAGCTAGCCTGAAGCCGAGCGTCGACCGCGTGCATGTCGCAGGCGGGGGACGCGGCAGGGGCGTCTTCCCAAGGAGTTCCCCCACATGATCGATCGCAGTTGGTTCGTGGGCGCCGGTCTCGGCGCGCTCGTCGCGCTGAGCATGGCCGCCCGTGTCAATGCCACACCGGGGTGATGAAGCGGATCCTCACCGACGGGGGCAACCTCGGCGGGCGCGCCTGGTGCAGGCGGCGCAACAGTGCCCGGAGCGGCAGGAGTTCCGACCATTCCCACGACGACGACTCCGCGTGGTCCGACCACGAAGTCGTTGCTCCAGATGAAGTGGGACTATCCGGTCTATCGTGAGCACACGGAGAAGTCCGATGCGACCACGGTGAAGCTGCGAAAGGCCCTCCCTTACGACGAGGCCTTGAAGTACGTCACGGGGAACGACCCGCGTCCGTTGCTCGTCCTGCGCGAGTGCAAGACGTGCAACAAGACCGACAACGCGCTCCTACGTGCGGGCGCCAGCGACAACGAGAAGACGGTGCTCTACTCGCGCTGGTTCCACTGCGTGAAGCTGCCGGTGGACGTGATCCAGGACGATCATCCGTTCAACGCGCTCTTCAAGAACAATGATGCTCCGCACTTCTTCGTCGCGACGCGCGACGGCGCGGACATGTTCCCGTTGGAGACGGCGACCTCGCGCTCGGAGCTGTGGTCGTCCATGAGCAAGGTGCTGGTCAAGTCCTACAAGAAGGATCCGACCGGCTGCTTCCAGGACGTTCAACACGAGCTCGACAGGCTCGACGTGCTCGATGCACGCGTGAACGACCTGGAGTCGCAGAAGAACTCCCTGCTCGAGACCGCGGGCAAGCTCGACGCCTCGAAGATCAAGAAGATCGACGCGGATCTGGCGACAGCGAAGAAGGAGATCGCCGACATCACGAAGGCGATCGAGAAATTCACAAAGGCCGAAATCAAGGCCGCTCCCAAGCCTGCCGAACCCAAGGCCGGCGAGTGAGCGATCGACGTAATTGAACGTCCGGTTCCAACGGGACGGGGGGCGGTTCGCGCTCCTCGTCCTTTTTCTTTCCCTCGCCGTGGTGCAGGCCGGCGCCGTCGCACCGTGCTTCCAATCTCAAGCGAGCACGGACAAGGACGAGGTCTTCGAGAAGGTCGACCCGTACACGAAGGGCGCCTCCGAAGCGATGGACAAGGCGGGGTACGAATCGTTCGGCCCGTTCCTCTTCGCTGAAGGGATCAAGACGCAGGACGTCGAGGAAGCGCTCGGGAACATCCAGGTCCTCTGGCTCGAGACGAAGCACTTCAAGATCGGATCGACGCTGCGCACCTACAAGTACAAGGGTGATCCGAAGGAGGACAAGCGGCTCGACGAGGAGGTGAAGCACCTCAAAGCACGCCTCCCGAGCGTCAAGCCGGTCAAGAACAAGCTCGATCCGTGGCTGCGCTTGCACCTCTACGCGCAGCGGCTCGAGGAGCACTATGCCGACTTCCTGCAGCGCTTCGGCTTCACGGACGCCGACTTCGACCCGAAGACGAAGCCCGCGAACCTCGCGATGGGCGAGGGACCGTTCCTCGGCATGGAGGCGAAGTTCACGGTGCTGATCACCGAGAAGCGCTCTGGGACCGCGCGCTTCCTCAAGCGTTTCCTCAACACGGAGACACCGAGCTGGCAGCGCTGGTTCCTCCCGGGCGGGTCGGCGTTCCTCGGGATCAGCATGGAGGCGCTGAAGGAATACAACTACGACTCCGACCTCGCGCTCTGGGCCACGACGGCGTCCGAGACGTCGATGAACTTCCTCGAGGCCCTCCGGAAGACCGGCCACTCCATCCCGATCTGGTTCAGGGCGGGCTACGCGCACGTCACCTCGCGAAACATCGACGAGCGCTTCGCGCTGTCCGCGGTCGGCACGACGCGCAGCACGACCGACGACGAGGCCGCGCGCTGGGAGCCGCGCGTCTATGGTCTCGTCTTCAACAAGGTCGCCAAGCCGTGGAAGGAGATGGCGGTCTGGACGAAGTGGGACGACTTGAAGGCGCAGGGACACTTGATCGCGTGGTCGCGCGTCGCGTGGATCCTCGAGCACAAGGACGCGAAGCTCCGCGATTTCATCCTCGGTCTGTCCGAGAGTCTGGCGTCGGTTCCCGAGGCGGATCGGCCCAAGGTGCTGGTGGAACGGCAAGAGGCCGCGTTGCGAGCGGCGCTCGGGAAGTCGATGGCGGAAACCGAGGCCGAATGGCGCCAGTTCGTGCTGCGCAACTACGAGAAGAAGTAGCGGTCGTCGCGTGCTTCGCAGCGGTGCGCGCTCCGTTGCAACGTGATCGAGCGAGCGCGGAAGCCCGAAGGCCGGTTCCGGAATCCACACGGACCGCTCGTCGCACGTGCGCGCGTGTGCGAAGCCGCACGCGGGCTTTGCGCGGGCTGCAGGGTGAGCCTCGAGTGGGTCTCGCGCGCGCGACCGAGGCCGTCGCCCAGCAACTCTGCCCGTAGATTTTCGTCAACGAGGCCGCGCGCGAGCGCTAGCTTGCTGTGGACCTGGACCCCGCTCGTCGTCTTCGGCCGATCGAGCGCTCCCTTCCCAATCCTCGCAACGAGGTGCAAGTCATGAGACGTGTGAATTGGATCCAGTTCTCCCTCGCGGGAGTGTTCTTGACGACGCTCGCGGGTCGCGCCGACGCGCGGCCGTTCTTCTGACCGCCCTTTGGACATGGGGACGGGATCCCCATACCCGGTTCTTCCCGGACTTCGCACGGCGTTCCCGGCGGCACGACGCCGGGACACGGCGCCGACGTCGATCCCAACCAACCCGCGACGCCAGCGCCGAGCACGCCCGCGGCCTCGACGCCGACTGCGCCGACTGCCCCGAGACCTGCGTCGACACCGAAACCGCCGACGCCGGCCTCCACCGGGAAGCCGAAGGGCGGAGTTCCGACTGCAGCGCCGACGCCCACCGGCCCGACGCTGGCGGGAGGAGCGAGCGGAGCCTCCACGCAACAGGCGCCGCGCACGGAGACACAACACGGACCGTCCGCGAAGCGCGAGCTCCAGATGAAGTGGGATCATCCGGTGCATTCCGGCAACGACGCCCCGCGCAGCGAGACCGCGGTGGCCGTGAAGCGCGCGCTACCCCTCGAGGTCGCGCTGCAAGAGATCGTCGGCGACGATCTCCGACCGTTGCTCGTGGTGCGCGAGTGCTCGCACTGCACGGGTTCGGACAAGGCCCTGCTCCTGCCGGGCATCGACAACGAGCGCACGATCCTGCTCGCGCGCTGGTTCCACTGCGTCAAGCTGCCGAGCGACGTGACGCAACCCGATCATCCGTTCCACGCGCTCTTCTCGGACAACTCCTCCGGTCACATGTTCGTGTGCCAGGTGGACGGTTCGGGTCGGCTCGCGTTGGAGTCGGAGGTCTCGCGTCCGGAGCTGTGGGGCGCCATGGGCCGCGCGCTCGGCGAGGCCTACGGCAAGGATCCGACGCCGACGACGCGCGAGATCAGCAGAGTGCTCGACAGGCTCGACACCCTCGATGCTCGCGAGCGCGAGCTCCAGAAGCAGCGCGACGAGCTCATCGAGTCGAACGTCCGCGTGGACCGCTCGAAGATCGAGAAGGCCGGCGAGGACATCGCCGAGGTCCAACGCGACATCGCGCGGACTCAGGAGGCGATCGAGAAGCTCTCGAAGCTCAACTTGGTCCCGCGTCCTGCGGCACCCGCGAAGCGGTGAATTCGAAAGGCCCCGAGCTCGGGAGCTCTCGCTACCCGGTCTCGGGGCCCCTTCCTCCCGCACCCGTCCGCGACGGAGCGCGCGGCTCGCGCAGATGACGAGAAGCCTCAAACCTCTCCTCACGGAGCCTGCCGGGCGCCCTCGCCGCCGCGCGCGCCGCGGAGGTCTCCAGTTCGCGGCGTGCGTCCTCGGTCTCTTCGGTCTCGCACGTGCGCTGGGCGCAGAGCCGCAGAAGTCGACGACGCGCGAGGCCGTCGAGAAGGTCGACCCCTACACGCGCGGCAAGACCGCGGCCTTCGACAGAGCTGGGTACGTGTCGCTCGGCCCCTTCCCGCTCACGATGGGGATCAAGAGCGCGGACGTCGAGGAGACGATCGGCGGCGCGCCCATCCTGTGGGTCGAGACCACTCACTTCCGCATCGGTTCCACGCTCGCGACCTACACGCTCCAGGGCGATGCGCGCGAAGCGCGACGACTGAAGGACGAGCTCGCGCAGTTGAAGCCGCGCTTCGAACGCTTCGCTCCGCCCGCGAACAAGCTCGATCCCTGGCTGCGACTCCACCTCGCGGCGTGGCGCGTGGAAGCGCTCTACGACGATCTCCTCAAACGCATCGGATTGGTCGACGAAGAGTTCGATCCAGAGCGCCGCTCGGAACGTCCGCCTGGTCTCGGGGGCGGGCGGTACCTCGGGATGGAGCACAAGTTCGTCGTGCTCCTCTTCGAGGACGAGTCGAGTCTCGCGCGCTTCGGCCGGCGCTTCTTCGATGTGGAAGCGCACATCCGGGGTCGATGGCGGCTCCCCGGCGGAGCGATGGGGCTCGCGATCACCGCGGAGGGCGTGCGCTCCCTCGGTTTCGACCTCGACGCCGCGCTCACGGGCCTCCTCGTCGGGGACACGGCGCAGATGCTGATCGAAGGGCTCAACGAAAACGTGAACGCCGTCCCGCTCTGGTTCCTCTATGGGTTGTCCCACTTCTACTCCCGTGGGATCGACCCGCGCTGGACCGTCTCCGCGAACGGGACGCTGCGCGAGTTCGGCGACGACTCGTGGAAGTGGGAGCCGCGCGTGGCCAGGATCGTCGCGAACGACGCCGGCGCGGGTTGGAGCGAGCTCCAGAGCTGGAGGGTGCTCGAGGACGTCACTGCGCAGGGCCACATGCTCGCTTGGTCGCGCGTGACCTGGCTGCTCCAGCACGAGCCGCGCGAGCTTCGGACGTTCGTGCTCGCCGTCGCGCGGCCGCTGCCCGGAGAGTCGGAGGACCAGCTCCGGAAGCTGGTCGACACGCGCGTTCGCGAAGGCGTGCAGACGGCGTTCGGCCGGACGCTGAACGAGCTCGACGCCGATTGGCGGGCGTGGGTGCTGAAGACCCAGCCGCGATAGCGCTCGGGAGCGCGCCCAGAGGAACCAGGAGGGCCCGTTCGACCTCGAACACCGGGTCACGGAAGCCATGACGGACGGAGGTGCGCCGCGATGGAGTTAGACTCTCTTCGTCCACCGTACATACTCTCCACGCGTGGAACGACGATCGGATCGAGCGTGGCGCAGCATGAACGGCCTCGTGAGCCTCGCCGCTGCGTTGCTGTTCGCGACGTGCGGGCGGGAGCCCACGCGACGGCCGAACGTCCTGCTCGTGAGCATCGACACCCTGCGCGCCGACCACCTCGGCTGCTACGGCTATCCGCGTGACACGTCGCCCAACCTGGATCGGTTCGCGAGCGAAGGCGTCCTCTTCGAGCGCGCGGTCTCGACGACCTCTTGGACGCTGCCCGCGCACATCAGCATGCTCACCGGGCTTCCGGTGTCGGTGCACGGCGTCTGCGACGACCGGCTCTGGTCGCGCACGAGCCCGATCGGGCACAGGATCCCGCCCCCGCTGCGCGGCACGTTCCTCTCCGAGTCGCTGAAGGCCGCGGGTTACGCGACCGCGGGTTTCTTCACGTTCGACTTCCTCGACGGCGTCTACGGGTTCGGCCGCGGGTTCGATCGGTGGGAGCGCGTCGGCGCGGAGCCGTTCTCCGATCCCGTGTTGCGCGAGGAACTGCTCGCGCTCCGCGCCGCGGGCGACCTGCACGCGATCGAGGAACTGTTGGAGCAGCACTCCGAACGTGCCTCCGACCCGCAGCACACGACGCCGGAGACCCTGGAGCGCGCAACGGCGTGGATGGAGGAGCAGCGTCGCGACCGACCCGCGCAGCCGTTTTTCCTGTTCCTCCATCTGTTCGACGTCCACGACCCCTACGACCCGCCGCCCGAGTTCGATCGTTTCGGGCCGCGCGACTATGCCGGACCCGTGGACGGACACGTCGAGCATTCGAAGGACGAGGAGCTCTTCGCCGGCCTGTCGCCCACGGACATCGCACGCCAAGTCGCGCTCTACGACGGCGGGATCGCATACGTCGACGCGCAGCTCGGACGGTTGTTCGAGTGGCTGCGTGAGAAGGAGCTCGAGGAGGACACGCTCGTGATCGTCACCGCCGACCACGGCGAAGAATTCTTCGAGCACGGTCGGCAGGCGCACCATCGCCAGCTCTACATGGAGAGCATCCAAGTGCCGTTGATCCTCCGCTGGCCAGGACACCTGCCCGCCGGGAGTCGGATCGGCGGGACGGCGGGGATCATCGACATCCCGCCGACGATCCTCGCTGCGACGCGCACCCGTCCATTGGCGCCGAAACCGGGAGCGGACCTGCTGCCGATCGCGCGCGGCGAGGTGAAAAACGGAGGACGGATGTACTCGAGCCTTCTCAACCTGTTTCGGCAGCGCGGAACGGGTGAGGACCAGGCCTACAAGCGGATCGAGAGCCTCGTGCGCGGTGACGAGCAGATCCTCGTGAGCTGGTGTCGCGATCAGCGCCCGCGCGTCGAGTCCTGGGATCTCGCGAACGATCCACGCGAGCTCGGTCCAGTCCGCCTGCTCGAATGGGAGGCGATCGAGCCGCAGCTCGCGGCCATCGCGCGCGGTTACTCCTCGTTCCGACTCCGCCAGCCCGATCGCGGACGCGAATTGCCGCAGGGGAATCGGCGGCTCAAGAGCCTCTTGGCGGCGAACGGATACGCCTCCTCCGACGAGGTCGAGACCGTCGAGGCGGGCGACCGACTGTGCATGGACGGCTGCGTCTTCTGGCGCTGACGGGCTGGAGCGTCAACCCTTGCGCGCGCGCTCGAAGGCGGCGAGCGCGAGTTCGTCCGTGCGCGCGCGCGCGGCCTCGCCCTCGTAATTGAGCACGAGCCGGTGGCGCAGCGCGGGCGCGATCCACGCGGTGAGGTCCTCGTCGCGCACGTGCAGCTCGCCGGCGGCGAGCGCGCGCACTTTGGCGCCGAGCAACAAAGCCTGACCGCCGCGCGGCGATGCACCGTAGCGCACGTAGCGGCGCACGAGGTCGGGCGCGGTCGGGCTCGCGGGGTCGGTCGCGAGGAGCGTACGCGCGACGAGCTCGATGCACGCCCTGCTCGCGGGCACCTGACGCACGAGCGACTGCATCGCGAGCAGTCGAGCGCGGTCGAGCTTGGCCTTCGGCTTCGCGCGCTCCTCGCCGGTCGTCGCGGACAGGATCGTCGTCAGCGCCGCGAGGTCGGGCGCGCCGAGGTCGAGCTTGAAGAGGAAGCGGTCGAGCTGCGCCTCGGGCAGCGGATACGTGCCCTCCATCTCGATCGGGTTCTGGGTCGCGGCGACGAAGAACGGTCGTTCGAGCTCGAACCGCTCGCCGAAGACCGTGACCTGCCCCTCCTGCATCGCTTCGAGCAGCGCGGACTGCGTGCGCGGCGTCGCGCGGTTGATCTCGTCGGCGAGCAGCACGTTGGCGAACACGGGCCCGCGATGGAACACGAAACGCCGCGCGCCGCGCTCGTCCTCGTCGAGCACGCGCGTGCCCGTGATGTCGGCCGGCATGAGGTCGGGCGTGAACTGGATGCGACGAAACGAGAGCTCGAGCGCGTCGGCGACGCCCTGCACGAGCGTCGTCTTGCCCAGCCCAGGTGCGCCCTCGAGCAGGACGTGCCCGCCCGCGAAGAGCGCGCACAAGAGCGCCTCGCTCGTCGCGGGCGCGCCGAGGAAGACGCGACCGATCTCGTCGCGCAGCGCGGAGAACGCCTTGGGGAACTCGGCCACGTCGCGAGCGAGCGCATCCGGCGTCTTCATGCTCGGGGCACTTTCCTCGATGCGGGGTCGTGAGGCAAGCAGGGGTGCCCCGTGAAGCCGCGCACCGGCGCCGATTTCAACCCGCGAGGAGCTCGACGAGCTCCGCGAGCTCGGCAAGACTCGTCACGCGCGGCGCGAAGCTCGCGTTCCAGTCGGCGTGCGCGCGCGCGTGGTCGACGAGCACCGAGCGCAGCCCCGCGCGTTGCGCGCCGAGCACGTCGCGTTCGAGGTCGTCCCCCGCGTGCAGCGCCTCCTCGGGCGCGACCCGCGCGAGCGCGAGCGCGTGCTCGAAGATCGCCCGATCGGGCTTCTCCATCCGTTCGACGGCCGAGCACACGACGAAGTCGAAGCGACGGGACAGATCGAGACGGTCGAGGAGCAGGGGCAGGCGCGTCGACCAGTTGGAGACGATGCCGACCCGCAGGCCGAGCGCACGCGCGCGTTCGACGAGCTCCAGGGCGCCCGGGAACAGCGCGAACGTTTCCGCGCGCGAGAAGTGGGCGAACAGTTCGTTCGCGAGCGGCGCGAGCTCGCCGCGCGGCACGCCGAGGTAGCCGTGGAAGATGCGCTCGATGTAGGCCTCGAACCACCGGTCGGTGTAGCGCCACGCACCGCCGATCTCGCGCGGGAGCTCGTGGTGCGCGCGCCGCATCATGGCGTTCATCTCGGCTTCCGTGACGGCGAGGCCGTGCCCGCGCGCGGCCGCGGCATAGAGCTCGAACCGCGACGGACGCTCGGTGAGGAGCGTGTTCCCGACGTCGAGGAAGAGCGCGCGCAAGGCCATGGGCGGGGTCCGGCGGTCCGGCCGACGTTCCGCCACGGATCGTAGAGGCGTACGAAGGACGGAGCGAGAGCGCGCTCGACGCCCGCGCGCGGGCCGCGAGTGCCCGCGACGGCCGTTCGGCGGGTCGTCCCGCGCCGCGGGCGGGATGGTAGCGGCGAACCTATCCGTATCCGCCCGCGCAGGCTGCTCCATGGCCGTCCAGAGGCTTGTTCCGCGCGTCGAAACGGCGCAGGATCCTGCCTCGGACTCCCGCACCATCGCGCACCTGGCTCCACTTCGAGAACGATGACCGCGCTCCCTACACGCCCACGCAGCGATCGTCCCGGCCGAGCGCTGGCCGGAGCGACCCTCTTGATCGCATTGCTCGGCGCGACGGCTTGCAAGAGCCGTTCGAGCCTGCCGCGTACGATGCCGGTGACGAAGGAGATGCGCACCGAGGCGCGGCAGGCGACCGAGCTCGGCAAATGGCCTGTCGCGGCGCAGCGCTGGTATTCGATCTTCGTGGACAGCGGTCTGCAGGATCGCGTCGCTTGCGCCGAGACCGCGCGCGCGATGATGCACTTGAACGACCCGGAGAGCGCGTTGCGCGTGCTCGAGCAGGGCCTCGAACGGCACGCGGACGCGGCCGAGCTCCACGAGCTCAAGGGCGACGCGCTCGTGCAGCAGAACTTCCGACGCGCGGCGGAGCACGCGTACGAGACGGCCGTCAAGCTCGACCCGAAGAGCGGCTCCGCTTGGCGCGCGCTCGGCCGCGTGCGCGTCGATCTCGGCTACGAAGGCGCGGCCGTGGAGCCGCTCCAGCACGCCATCGACCTCGGCTGCGACGAGTTCGCGACGCGCATGCTGCTCGCGCGCGCGAAGTGCGGGTCGGGTGATCCGTGTGGGGCCTTCCAGGCCTATGTGCTCGCCTTCCAACACGGCAAGGGCCAGCCCGAGCAGTACGTCGAAGCCTCGATGCTCCACCTGAACGAGATCGTGCGGCGCGTGCACAAGGATGCGGCGCCCTGCGCGCAGGCGTGGCTCGAGAAGGCGATCGAGCTCGATGACCGGTTCGAGCAGGCGCATTTCGAGCTCGGGGTGTTGAAGGAAGACCTGGGCAAGCAGGACGAGGCGATCCGGCACTACCGGCGTGCGATCGAGATCGATCCCGCGTTCCTGCCCGCGCTGCGCAACCTCGCGCTGCTCTACTTCGCGCGCAAGGACCAGGCGAACACGCGCCTCTGGGTGAAGCGTGCGCTCGAACACGAGCGCGATCCCGAGCGGCGCAAGGCGCTCGAGAACATGCTCGAGCCCCTCGGCGAGGACGGCGCGAGCCCGCCGCAGGCCGCGCGCGACGGCCGGCCCAACTGACGGAGCTTCGAGCTCCACCGTGCGCGCGCTAGCCTGAGACCACATGCGCAAGTGGATCGTCGTCGTGCTGGTGTTGCTCGCACTCGCATTCCTCGCCGTGCGCGGCTGCGGTCCGAGTTCGAGGCCGTCACCCTCGGAACCGGGAGTCGGTCCGGGCGGGGGAGCGAGCGAAAGCGCGGCGAATGCGGAGCTCGACCCGGCGACGCGTGGAACGGACCGAGCGCTCGCAACACGGCCGGAGGCCGCCGCGCACCCTGCTGAGCGTAGAGGCGCGCTCACGGGCGGCGTGATCGATCCCGCCGGCCGACCCGTCGTCGACGCGCGCGTCGAGGCCCTGGAGGACGAAATCGGCGCGGGCGCGCCCGGGGAAACGCGCGAACGCACGCGGCACGCGAGCGGAGCGTCGGACACGGACGGCCGATTCGCGCTCGACGTCCCGCGCGGGCGCCCGCTCGAACTCGACGTGCGCAAGGCGGGATACGCCTTCGTTCGCGTCCTCCACTGCTCGGCGGGCGAGGAAGTGCTCCTGAAGCTCGCGCCGGCACCGTCGCTCTTCGTGCGAACGCGCCGCGCGGATGGAGCTCCAGCGGCGGACGTGCTCGTGCGCGTAGGGCCCCTGGTCGAAGGCGGCTCCGGTTCGTGGACCGAGCTCGGGGCGGAGCGCACGGATGCGCTCGGTGTCGCGCGTTTCCTCGCGTTGCCCATCGGGCCGGTGATGATCGAGGTCGAGCCGCCCACCGAGACCCCGCCGCCTCCCATGCGGGTGGAGCTCGCTCCGGGCGCCACGATCGAGCGCGAGTTCCAACTCGTTGCCGGTCCTTCCGTTCTCGGACGCGTCGTCGACGTCCGCACCAAGTCGCCGATCCCCGGCGCACGCGTCGGATGCCGCCTGCTCATGCAAGGACGCGTCGCGACCACCGACGACCGCGGCGAGTACGTCTTCGAGGGCTTCCCACGGACTGGAGCGTCGAAGCTCTACGTCGACGCGCCCGGCTATGGACGCGCGGAGCAGAGCGTGCGTGACGAGCCGTCGGCGCCCTTGCATACGCGTGCCGATTTCGAGCTCCTCCCCGAGCACGTCGTGCGCGGCCGCTTGTTCGCTCCGGATGGAAAGACGCCGATTTCCGGCGCGCGCATCGAAGCCCTCGGGCCGGAGAGCTCGCTCTCGAAATGGGACCGGCGCGCGGCGCGCACCCGCGAGGACGGACGATTCGAGATCGCGAACCTGCGCTCGGACGTCCGCCACCGGCTGTCGATCGACGTGCGCGGCTTCGCCCGCGAAGTGCGCTCGTTCCCCGGCGCGCCCCAGGAACTCGCCGCGACCGAGTTCGGCGACATCGTGCTCCGCCCGAGCGCGTGCGCGAGCGGACGCGTGCTCGACGCGGAGGGGCGCGGCGTGCCGATGCAGGGGCTGCAAGCGCGCGTGTTCGCGCTCGACGCGGAGGGGAAGAGCGCCGACGGCGAGCGCACGCGCGTGCTCGCGCTCCGCTCCGACCACCTCGGCCGTTTCGAGCTGTGCGACCTCCCCGCGGGCCGGCTCGAGGTGTGGGCGTCGATCCCCGGCATCCAGAAGGAGCCGCGCCTCGCGGTCGAGCTCGTCGAGGGCCTCGAGCGCCGCGACCTCGTGCTCGTCGTCGGCACCGGTCTCACGATCCGCGGCCGTGTCGTCGATCCAACCGGCGCTCCGATCGCGATGGTGAACCTCTCGCTGCGGAAGGCCGACGGGACGCGCCTCGGGCACGTGCCGCTGCGCACGGGCTCCGACGGGCGCTTCCTCTGCCCGGGCCTCGAGCCCGGGTCGTACCAGATCGCGATCTGGCCCGAGAACCGCGAGGGCGACGAGAGCGCAGGCACGCTCTACGCGAACTGCGTCCTCGACGACGTCGAAGCGGGGACGCACGACCTCGAAGTGCGGCTCGCCGCGGGACGTTTCGCGCGAGGCGTCGTGCGCGCGAAGGACGGCACGCCCGTGCTCCAGGCCTACGTTTCGGCGAAGAACGCGCGCGGCGCGGCGCTCACCGCCGTGTTGACCGACGCGGAAGGACGCTTCCAGTTGCTCTTGTCGCCCGACGAGGAGCACGAGCTCGAAGCGCGTCCTCCCGCGGCGAATCCCGCGGAGCGCTCGTCGGCGCCGCTCGATCCGGCGACTTTCGCGCGCAAGAACGGCGTTCGCGGCGGCGCGCAGGACGTCGAGCTGCGGCTTCCGTGAGCGCGCATCACTCCGTCAGCGACTCGACGAGCTCGTCGATCTTCTCCGTCAGCTCCTCGGCGAACTCCTCGCCGAAGTCGTTCGCGAGCACGTCGATCTCCTCGAACATGTAGCGTCCGGTCGAGCGGCTGAACGGGATCCCGTACTCCCACTTGCTGCCGTCCGAGGCGTGGATCACGACCTCGATCTGGTCGTCGCCTTCGACCGGGCGGACGGTGTAGCTCTTCACCTGGTAGCTGGACATGGGGTTCCTTCGAGCGCGGCGCAGCATGCTAGGCGTGCACGTGGGACGCGTCGAGCGCGCGCGGCCTCAATCTCCAGCCGGGCTCTCCCACGGTTTCCGGGGACGCCAGACCTCGAACTCGTGGTACGCGTGCGTGTTGAAGCGATCGATGAGCACCCAGCCCGCGCGCTCGAGCTCGCGGTCCATCAGACCATCGGGGAGCTTGTGATCCGGCGGCGGGCCGACCGGGAGCTTCCCCGGCTTGTACTCGACGATCGCGAGGCGTCCGCCGGGTCGTAGGACGTCCTTCAACTGCTTGAAGTACGCGATGCGGTCCTCGAGGTGATGGTACGTGTCGGCGACGAAGACGAGGTCGAGCGCCTGCCGCGGGAAGCGTGGATCGTTCGTGCTCGCGAGCACAGGGACGACGTTGCGCAGCCCACGCTCCTCGACGCGCTCGCGCACGCGGTCGATCTGCGCGGGCTCGATGTCGCTCGCGAAGACGACGCCGTCCGGACACGCCACGGCGAGCGCGAGCGTGAAGAGACCGGGTCCGCACCCGAGGTCGCCGACCGCGGCGTCGCGCGGGAGCTCGAGCTTCGCGATCACCAGGTCGACCTTGAGCTCCTTCTGGCGTTCCGCGCTCTCGAGCAGCGCGATGTAGCGGTCGACGTCGGGCTGGCCCTTCGGATCGCGGTTCGCGGGTTTCGCGCGGGCGGGCTCGGCCGCGTGCGCGGCCGGCGCCGATTGCGCGGCTTCCAGCGTCGAAGTGCGCCCCTCGCTTCGAACGTCGCCGAAGGCGTGGGGCGCCTCGTCCTGATGCGGTCCGCTTCGGCAAGCGAGAGCGACAGCGACGAGCGGAAGAGCAACGAAAGCGCGAGTCCAGAGCTGCATGGCGCCGCCATTCGATCCATCGCGCGCGCCGCGCACAAGTCAGTCCTGCGGCGCAGCCTGCGCGTGCTCGACACGCCGGAACACGCCGACGAGGCTCAGGCCCGCGAAACCCGGCAAGTGGTCGAGCGTCGCGAGCAGCGGCATGAGCGCGTTCACGGCCCTCAACTTCGCGGGCGACACGCTCTTGGAGAAGTTCGTGCGCCGTTCGCGCTTGAACCGGTAGGCCCATGCGCCCGCGGGGTTCATCGGCCGCATCGCGAGCGTCTCGAAGCCCGCGCGCTCGAGCAGGGCCCGCATCGGCGCCGCGTCATAGCGCCGGAAGTGGCCCGAGGCCTCGTCCATCGGTCCGTAGAGCCGCGACTGCGCCGGCACCTTGAGCACGAGCACGCCGCGCGGCGCGAGTCGCGCTCGTGCACGAGCGAGGAAGGCCGCGTCGTCCTCGAAATGCTCCAGGACGTCGAGCGCGACCACGACGTCCGCCGTGATGTCCGCCAGCTCGTGCCAGTCGCCGCGAAGGTCGGCGCGCACGCCGCGCACCCTGCCGCCGGGGTGGCGCGCTTCGAGGCGTCGAAGGAGCTCGGGGTTCACGTCGGCGCCGATCACACTCTCCGCGCGATCGAGGTAGTGCTCGATCACCATGCCCGCGCCGCAGCCGAGCTCGAGCACGGTGCCGCGCACGTGGTCGTGAAAACGCCGCGCGATCCAGCGGTAGTAGTTCGGGAGCAGCGCCATCCGGTCCTGCGCCTCGTGGTAGACGAGGTTGGCGGCGTCGGAAGCCTCGCCGAGCGTCGAGGCGGGGCGACTCGATCCGGTGTCCGATGCGTTGCGCGAGTCCTTCACGCTCAGAGGATACCCCGCTCGTTCTTCGCTCCGTCGCCGAGCGCGAACAAGGAGATCAGCAACCCATCCGCTTGCGCAGCGCGGTCTCCGAGTGTCGACCAACCGCGACCAGGAGCAGGTCGAGGGGAAGGGTCGCGATGCCGTCGTGCGAGGCCTCGGGGGTCACCCTCAGCTGACCGGGCGACACGACGAAACAACGGCCTTGGAAGCGCGGATGTCGCCGTTGGAGGGCGAGAAGTCCCCTGCGCGAGTGTCCGGGTCGGGAGGCCACCTCGAAAGCCAGGGGGGCCGTTGGATGATCGAGGATCAGGTCCACTTCGTCCTCGTTCTCCCGCCAGTGGAACAAGCGTTGTCCGGCCTGTTGCGATAGTGCGTGGAGATGGCTTGCAACGAGGTTCTCGACGAGATGTCCCGCCTCTTCCGAGTTCGACAAGGGAGCCAGGCCTCTGAGCAGGGCCGCGCTGCGAACCGCCCCGTCGACGAAGTAGAGCTTGCGACCTCGTTTCTGGATCGAGGCCTCGTTCCCGGAGTAGTTCTGCAGCGTGAACACGAGATAGGAACGCTCGAAGTAGGACAGGTACTTGTCGAAGGTCGGCTGCGTGAGGCCTCCGAGTTCCTGGCAGATGTTCGCCGGCGACAAGAGGCCCGTCATCCTTCCCGCCAGGACGTAGAGCAGACGCTCGAGCACGATTGGATTGTCCACGCCGAAGACCTGTGGGATGTCCTTGTAGATGGCGCGCTCCACGGCATCGCTTCGAAGCGTGTGCTGCGCGCGGACGAAGGCGTTCTGCAGTTGGTCCGTGGTCGTGGTCTTCGTGGCGTGGAGGAGCTCCGGGAAGCCCCCGATCAACATGAGCAGCACGCGCATCGGGTCCAACGCGGCGAGTTCGATCGGCGTCTTCAGGCACGCCCCGAGCGTTTCGAACAAGTTCTCCGCGAGCGGGACGTCGAGGGGACGACCGACCAGATCGAGGTACTCGGAGAACAGGTAGGGACTGAGGTAGCGCTCGTCCCAGCGCCCCACGCCGCTCTCCGGTCGTCCTTCGCGCAGGGCGGCGGTCGCGCTCGAAGTCGCCCAGATTCGCACTGGCCAGCGTTCGTCGTAGAAGGTCTTGAGCCAGAGATCCCAGTCCCTCGCGTAGGTCAGCTCGTCGAGGAAGAGGTGAACGGGTTGCTCGACCGTGGCGGAGGACGCTTCGATGGAGTTCCGCACCAGCGCCCCGAGGTCTTGGTTCAAGAACAACGGATGGTCCAACCGGAGCCACCAGAGCCGCTGCGTCGGGACGCAGCGCCGGAGCAGACCCCGCACGGTCTGGTACATCGCTGTGGTCTTTCCCACGCGCCTCGGGCCAAGGATCAACTCGAACCGCCGCGACCCCGGGCCGATCTGGGTCTCCGGAAGGAATCGAGCCAACGGACGCTCGGTGGGAGGGGCGAGGTGCTCCGGGACCATCCCGGTCGCGTGCCAGGGATTCTGTTCAGCCAATGCCTGGGCGAGGTCCGCCTGTCCGGGACGCCACTGGCGCTGCTGCTTGCGGGAGGCCATCTTTCGCAGACAGCATACCGCCACGTAATGCTATTGGCCAGGCACGATAAGCAGAGTCTCTCGCGCTTGGCCTGTCCCATCGAGCGCTCGCCCTTGGAGCGCCGCGTTTGAGTTGCCGACTTGATCGGACCCCCCGGACCGGGGCTCGACGCGGCCGGCGCCCTGCTCTACCCGACCGTCGCCTGTGGTTCCGCTCGTCCCGGTCGCTTCGCCTACCCCAAGCGCCCCCTCGCCGTCCCGCCCCTTCCCACCGCGGTGATCGCGTCGCCCGTCCGCACCGTCCCGCCGCGGAGCACGCGGCAGAGGAAACCGCTGCGGCCGAGCATGAGGTTGGGGAAGCGCGCGTCGAGGGGCTTCAGCGTCTTGCACGGCTCGCGCACGTCGTGGATCTCGAGCTCCACTGCGTTGCCCACGCGCAGACGATCGCCGGCGGCGAGGAGCGCGTAGTCGAGACCCTCTGTGAGCAGGTTCTCGCCGAACGCTCCGGGCGGTGTCGCGCGCACGCCGTCGGTCTCGAGCCGGCGGTAATCCTCGGTCGCGAAGAGACACACGGCGCGGTGCGCGCCGCCGTGGAACGGGAAGCGGTGCGCGTCGCCGACGAGGCCGAGGTCGACGACCTCCGCCGACGGGACGGGGTGCTTGGGGATGCCGCCCGGCCCGATGCAGACGGCGAGCACGCGTCCGCTCGTGAGCCGCTTCGAGTCGCCGGTCGAGTTCATGCGCTCGTCGAGCGTCGCACGGACGCCGCGCTCATTCGCGCAAGAAGAAGTAGTAGAGCTGGCCCTCCGCGCGCGTCGTGCCCGCGAGCTCCTCAGCCTCGGGCCCGACGCCGAGGTACACGTCGGCGCGGCCTGCCGTGCGGATCGCTCCGCCGGTGTCCTGATCGAAGAGGAAGTCGTTCACCTGCGCGCCGTGGTTCGTGTTCGCGTGCAGCTTCGTCTCGACGTACACGATCGCGCCGCGCGGGAAGAGCGTCTTGTCCGTCGCGAGCGAGCGCCAGCCGCTGACCGGGACGTTGAGCGAGCCGTGCGGATCGTGGTCGATCGGCGTGAAGAAGACATAGGAGTCGTTGCGGTCGAGGTACTCCGTCACGCGGTCGGGGTGCTCCTTCGCCCAGCGACGGATCGCGGGGAGGGAAACCTCGTCCTTGCGCAGCTCCTTCTCCTTCACCAGCTCCTGGCCGAGCGACGTGTACGGCTGTCCGTTCTTGCCGGCGTAGCCGAGCTTCACGAGCTCGCCGTTCTCGAGCTCGACGAAGGCCGATCCGTTGACGTGCGCGATGTACGCGTCGAGCGGATCCGCGAGCCAGACGAGCTCGAGCTGCTTGCCCTCGAGCAACGCCCCGGCCTCGATCGCGCGCCGCGCGGGGTAGGGCTGCAGTCCGCTTGCAGTCCGCTGACCGAGGATCTCGCCCGTCGGCGTCTTCACGAGGTCGGGCGGGAGCGCGTACAGAGGATGCGCGTAGCGCGCGGAAGCCGTCTTCGAGCCCTTCAGGATCGGCGTGCAGTAGCCCGTGAAGAGAACCCCGCCGCCGCGGCCGTTCCAGCCGGCGCTCTTGTAGATCTGGAACTCGGCCTCGATCGCGTCGCGGAACTCGCGCTCGCTCCTCGAGCTCGCGAGGAGCTCCTCGAAGCGTTGGAGGCTCTTCAGCGCGCGGGCGTGCGAGACGCCTTCGACCGGGAAGTGCTGCTCGCTCGATTTGCGCTTCATCCACGCGATCGAATGCGCGAGCGCGGGGAGGAGATCCTGGCGTTCCGTCCATTGTTGCGCGAACTCGGGATGCGGCTCGCCGTCCTCGAGCGGGATCAGCGCGGGCGCGCCGGGCGGGAGCGGGCGGCCGTAGTCCGGCGTCGTCTTGCAGGCAGTGACGAGGAGGAGCGTGAGGGCGGCGAGGAGGATGTGCTTCATGGTGCGCGGAGGGGCGCCGACGCGGTGCGAGCTCGGTGCGGCGCGTTCGAGAGCCGAGCGCGAGCTTGTCATCCGCGTGCGGCGATTCCAAACTCAAAAACGTGCCCTGCCTGATCGGTTGCCTCGCGCTCTCCGCGCCGCGCGTCGTGTTGCTCGTCCTGTGGTTGTTCACGGACTACGTGGGCTGGGCCTACACGACGAAAGTGTGGCCGTTCCTCGGATGGATCTTCCTGCCGACGACGACGCTCGCCTACGCGTTCGCGATGCACTACGGCGACCGCGAATGGACGCCGATCGGCATCGCCGCGATGGTCACGGCGGTGCTCGTCGACCTGGGCTTGCTCGGGACGAGCTCGCGTTCGCGCCGCCGGCGCGATGGGGGCGGCGGAGGCGGTTCCGGCAGTGCGCCGCGCGAGATCGTCGTCGAGGGCCGCCGCGTCGGCTGAAGCGCGCCGAACCTGCGAACTCGTCGGTACGAAGACCGCGAGAGGCTCGCCCTAGAATCGCGAGCTCGGGAGCTCACGCCATGGCGAAGAAAAAGGCCTACAAGCAGACCACACGCCTCGTCCACGGTCCGTCGCATTCGACGAAGTGGGACTTCACGCACCATGTGACGCCGCCCTTGTCCTCGTCGACGACGTACCGGCTCGACTCGGCACGCCGCGGCGCGCGCGGGTTCCAGGAGTTCGGCCACTACGTGAGCGACACCGGCGAGGCGCCCATCTACATCTACGACCGCCTCGACGAGCCGACGCGGTCGATCCTCGAGGGCGAGCTCGCCGAGGCGGAGGGCGGCGAGGCGTGCGTCACCTTCGCGTCGGGCATGGCCGCGATCTCGGCGGCGATGAGCTCGGTGCTCGTGCCCGGCGACGAAATCGTCGCGCATCCGATGGTCTACGGCTGCACGCACTCCCTGTTCGTGAATTGGTACGCGCGGCAGGGCATCGGGGTGACGCGCGTCGACATGAACGACGTCGCGGCGGTGAGGAAGGCGATCACGGCGCGCACGCGGATCCTCTACTTCGAATCGCCCGTGAACCCGACGCTCGAGCTGATCGACATCGCGGCGCTGCGGAAACTCGCCAACGCCGTCAACGCGGGGCGGCCGGCGGAGCGGAAGCTCCTCGTCTACATCGACAACACGTTCGCGACGCCGTTCGGGCAGCGACCGCTCGAGTTCGGCGCGGACGTCGTGCTCCACAGCCTCACGAAGAACCTCGGCGGGTTCGGCACGGAGCTCGGCGGCGCGGTGATCTGTCCGCGCGCGATGCTCCCGAGGCTCCTGCTTTATCGCAAGGACTTCGGCGGCATCCTCGCGTCGAAATCGGCGTGGTCGATCCTCGTGTACGGGTTGCCGACGCTTGCAGTGCGCATCAAGCGCCAGCAGTACACCGCGGGCAAGGTGGCGACGTGGCTCGAGAAGCATCGCGCCGTGAAACGCGTCGTCTATCCCGGCCTCGAGAGCTTCCCGCAACGCGCGCTCGCACGGAAGCAGCTCGTCAACTTCGACGGCGACTTCACGCCGGGGAACATGCTCTACTTCGAGCTCGACGAGCGCCGCGTCGACGCGGAGCGCTTCGTCGATCAGATCGCGGCCGAAGCCTACTCGGTGACGCTCGCGGTGAGCCTCGGGCACACGAAGACGTTGATCGAGATGCCGTCGAGCATGACGCACAGTGCGTATTCGAGCGGCGAAGCGTGCGCCGCGAAGGGCGCGACTCCGGGCGGAATTCGCCTGTCGATCGGCCTCGAGAGCCCGACCGACATCCTCCGCGACCTCGGCGCGGCGTTCGACGCGCTGATCGAGAAGCCTCGCGCACGGCGGACCGCTGCGTCGAGAAATTGACCAGTGCGCGCCCCTCGAAGTTCCCTCTAACCGGGCGGAGTGCACTGCGCGTGTGGGGGCCCCGAAGTGAAATCGCCGAGGGCAGCGCTCCGCCAGGTCGATTCGACGTGGCGCGCTGGCTTAGGAAACGCTTCGGCGGTCGCCGCACGACGAATTGCTTTCCGGATCGGGAAGGAATGCGAACCCGGACGCCTCCCGCGCCGTCCAAGGCGCGGCAAGTTCCACGGTTCCCGCGAACCTGGGGCATTTCAGTCCTTGACGATCTCCGGAGACTCGTTGGAGACTTGGGGGACTTTGCCCCCGTCATCGCGGGCAGACCGATCCCTCCACATCCTCGGCGGCACTCAGGAGTGCCCGCCCCGCAATCCACAGCACAACATGAAGACATCCTTGTACGCCCTCTCCGCCGTCTGTTGCCTGGCGTTCGCCGCGAGCGCCCAGGTCAAGCTCCAGATCCCCGCCAAGAACCCCGTCGGCGGTCCGACACCGACCCCGCCCGGCACGAGCTTCCTCTTGGTCGGCGGTTCCGATGACTGCGCGAACGCCTCGGCGGCGGACGCGATCTCGGGCCTCGGGGCCTTCGCGGTCACGAACGTCGGCGCAACCAACGGTCTGCCCGACGCGACGGGCTGCGTGAACACGCAGCTCGACGTGTGGTTCTTCTGGACCGCGACCGCGACCGGTTCGGTGGACGTCGCCCTCTGCGGAGGCGCGACGGCGGACACGGTCCTCACCGTGTGGCCGGACAACGCCGCTGGCGCGTGCCCGACGGGCACGACCGCGATCGTATGCAACGACGACTCGTGCGGTCTTCAGTCGAAGGTGACCTTCGCCGCGACTTCCGGCACGAGCTACTTCTTCCAGCTCGGCGCCTTCGGCGCGGCGACGACCTACACGGGAACGTTCACGGTCGCGAACACGCCGCCCCCGCCGGTACCGCCCGTGAACGACGACTGCGCGGCGCCGATCGCGCTCGCGGGTTCGGTCGTCCAGCCGTTCGACAACTCGCTCGCCACGACGGGGACGCAGGGTCAGGCGGAGGCTCTCTGCTTCTTCTTCAACCAGACGGCCATCTACAAGGACGTGTGGTTCACCTGGGTGCCCACGGTGAGTGGCACGGTCACCGTCTCGACCTGCGGTCTGGTGACGAGCACTTCCGCGGACACGAAGATCGCGATCTACGACGGCGCGGGCTGCCCGACGGCCGCCGCGATCGCCTGCAACGACGACGCCGGCACAGGCATTGGTACGACGGCTTGCGCCGCTCAGGGCCTCGCCTCGACGCAGACCTTCACCGCCGTCTGCGGCCAGACCTACACGATCCAGCTCGGTCAATTCTCCGGCGCGGCCGCGACCAACCTGTTCGGCTCGATGTCGATCACGGAAGACCCGCTCGGCGTGCCGTGCACCCCGCAGCCGACCGCGTTCTGCGCCGGTGACAACATCGATGCGAACGTGACCACGGACTGCCCGTGCCTCAACTTCGGCGCTCTCGGCCGCGGTTGCGCGAGCTCGTTCAACGCGAGCGGCGCCGGCATGGCGGCGACGGGCAGCCCCGCGCTCGACAACGTGAGCCTGAACGTCGACGGCGTGAACGCGACGGGCAACGTGATCTACATGCGCGGCGACGTGAACAACGTCGTCGGCCTCGTGTTCGGCGACGGCGTGCGTTGCGTCGACGGCGTCCTTCGCCGCCGCACGAAGCCCATCTACGCGCCGGGACTGGCGAGCTTCCCGTCCCCGACCGACACGGTGACGCTGTCGAACGGCTGGGGCGTCGGTAACGACACGCCGCCGGGCTCGGGCATCACGGCGTACTACATGGCCTACTACCGCAACGCAGCCGCGGCGTTCTGCCCGCCCGAGACGTTCAACGGCACGAACGGGATGTCCATCGTCTGGTGATCTAGCGACGCTGCTCCGGGTGAACCGGAGCACGGCGTTCACGACGCGGGGTCGGTTCCTCAGGGATCGGCCCCGCGTTCTTTTTCGGGCACGTCTCGACGAAAGGCCGATGCGTCGATCGCGCGCGGCGTGGGAGCTCCTCGGACCCCTCGTCGGCGACCGTGGTGGCGCCGTCGCGCAAAGGAGGCTCGGGTCCGTGTGCGGCGAGCGCCGGAAGGCCCCGGCTCTATCAGGAGTTCCTTGGGTGGAATGCTGGAGGAGCACTCGTTCCATCGAACGCACGAAGTCTCGGTGCGTGCTCCTGTCGAAGCGCGTTCGTTGTCGATCGTTGCCTGCACCGAACGCGCCACTTCCCCGGCGAAACGCCCCATGCAAGAAACTTGGATCGGTCGCCAGCCCATCTTCGATCGGGCCCTCACCACGCATGCGTACGAGTTGCTGTTCCGCAGCCCGTACGTCGCGCGGCCGACCGACATCGCCGGCGAGATCGCGACGGCGCAGGTGATCGTGAGCGCGCTCGCGGACATCGGGCTCGATCGCGTCGTCGGTTCGCTGCCCGCCTTCGTCAACGTCACGCGCGATTTCGTCGTCGGCGGGCAACCGCTGCCGCTCCCGCCCGAGCGGGTGGTCCTGGAGTTCCTGGAGACCATCGAGGGCGACCGCGACGTGCTCGTCGGTGTCGAGCGCCTGCGCGACGAGGGCTTTCGCATCGCGCTCGACGACGTGCGCGACCTCCGCCCCGCGCTCATCCCGCTCATGCGGCGCGCGGACATCATCAAGGTCGACTGCCTCGGATTGACGCCCGAAGAGATCGCCGAGATCGTCCGCAAGTTGCGCCCGTTCCCCGGCCGGCTGCTCGCGGAAAAAGTCGAGACCGCGGCCGAGGTGCAGCTCTGCATGGAGCTCGGGTTCGAGTTGTTCCAGGGGTACTTCCTGGAACGACCGAGCGTGATCAAGTCACAGACGCTGAGTCCGTCGCGGACGCAGCTCTTGCGCCTCATCGCCGAATTGCAGGAACCGGAAGTCACGTTCGAGCAAGTCGAAGAGATCGTCCGCCTCGACCTCGCCCTCTCCTTGAAGCTCGTGTCGTGCGCGAATTCGGCCACCTACGGCGTCGAACGTCGCATCGAGAACGTCCGTGATGCGGTGATCCTCCTTGGGCTGCTCCAGACGCGCAACCTCGTCACGCTCATCCTGCTCTCGCGCATCGACGGCAAGCCGCCGGAGCTCCTCCAGCAGGCGATGACGCGCGCGCGCATGTGCGAGAACCTCGCCACTCGCCGATCCAAGCCCGACCCGCGCGCAGCCTTCATGGTCGGCATGTTCTCGTTGCTCGACGCGCTCCTCGATCAACCCATGCAGACGATCCTCGAAGGTTTGCCCTTGAGCGCGCCGACGAAGGATGCGCTGTCCGAACGACGCGGCGAATTGGGCGGATTGTTGGAGGCGGTCGTGAGTTGCGAGCGCGGCGAATGGGACGTGGTCGAGCAACACCTCGGCACGGAGGAGCCGCTGCGCGCCTGTTTCGTCGACGCCATCGAGTGGGCATCGGAGATCCGGCGCAACCTCTCGGCCTGATCTCCACGAGCGAGGTCCGCTGCCGCGCGAAGCGGAAGCGAAAAGCACGATGACGAGTGCTTTGCTGCGTGCTCCGCCCCTGCGGAAGACGAGAGAGCCGCTGGGCATTCCTGAGGCCCGGCCGTGCTAGGTCGTGCGGGTCCGGCCTCCCTGCCGGATCCGCACGCATTGTCCGCGCGAATAGAAGGAGCCCGGCCGTTTCAGCCAGGCTCCTCTTGGGCCCGTTCGCGACACGACACTCCCTGCGTGTCCTCGCCCGGGTGCGCGATCAGATGGCGGCAAGATACTCGATCAAGTCGCGCATCTCAGCGGGGGAGAGGAACTTCTCGAAGCCCTCGGGCATGGCCGAGCGCCCTGGACGCTGCTCCTCGACGTCGATCTTCGGGAGCTCGAGCGTGCGCGCATCGGCGTCGATGATGCGGAATACGTTGTCGTCCTCGAGCAGGACGCGACCCTCGACGATGCGCTCGTCCTTCATCGCGAAGACCGTGTTGCGATAGCCCGCCGCGACGTGCCGGTTCGGCAGCACGATCGACTCCAACATCTGCAATCGCGCGAGGCGCTTTCCGAGCCCGCGCAGGTCCGGCCCGACCGTGCCGCCCTCGTCCCATTCCGTCTTGTGGCAGCGCAGGCAGGCGGTCGCGTTCTTCTCGCGGAAAACCTGCTTGCCGCGTTCGCGATCGCCGCCGAACAGACCATCGACGAAGGGCGCGAGCATGGGATCGGCCGCACGCGGCGCAGCTGTCCGCGCGAGGAGCTCGTCGAGCAACGGCTCCCTGCGCGCGTGCGCTGCGGCGCACAGATCGAAGGCGAGCTCGACGGGGAACAGCCCGTTCGCGAGCTTCTCGAGCTCCTTGGCGAGCGCCGCACCCGCGCCAACGGCCGACGAGGCGCCGAGGATCCGGCACGCAACGCGCCGCTCACCGAGCTCCCCGTCCACCAGCACGCGCACGGCGAGCGGAAGCGCGTCCTCGGGCGCGATCTTCGTCAACGCCTCCAGGCCGGTCGCGCGCAATTCGCCGTCCGTGTCCGCGAGCGCGATTTGCACCGCCTCCCGCAGTCTCGGCGCGCCGACCGCGGCGAGCGCGCGCAACGCGGAGCAGCGGACGGAGGATGGCCACCCCGGACCAACGAGCGGTTCGATCGCGGGCGCGGCCGACGCGACGGCGTGCGCCTCGACGACCTTCAACCACGCCGCGAGCACACGCTCCGGCGCGTCGACGATCCCGCCTTCGATCATGCGCGCGACGACCGGCTCGAGATCGATCGCACGCCGCTGGACGAGCGCCGCGTCGTCGAACGGACGCCATGCGCACGAGACGGCGTCGCGGGAGGGCGGATTCCTCCACTCGACGAGGCGCTGGAGCGCTTCACGGCGCGTGCGCTCGTCCGCATCGGCGCGCAGCGCGTGTGCGGCGAGCAGATGCGGCCGCGCACCTTCCCGCACGCAGGCGTTGATGGCGCGGCGTGCAAGGTCGTAGGTCGCGAGTTTGGGGAGCGCGAGCAGGCTCGCCAGGTCCGCGCGCGCCGGCGCGAGGTCGAGATCGTCGATCGCGCGCGCCGCCTCCGTCTGCACGAGCGCGTCCGCGTCCGCGAGGAAGCGCGCGACGAGCAACGAAGCGTGTCGCCGCAACGCGACGACCGCGGCCAGGCGCACATGGGCATCGGGGTCGTCGGCGAGCTTCACGAGCGCCTCGGACCGCTGCGTCCCCGCGAGACCGAAGATCGCGGCGTGACGGAGCACGGGGTCCTCGTCCTTCGTCTCGCGCACGAGCTGCAACAACGCCTGGAGCGCGCTCGGGTTCCCGATCCGGCCGAGCGCGATCGCGGCGAACATGCGCACGCGCGGCGACGCGTCCGTCAGCCGGCCGAGGAGCGGCGGGAACGCGCGCTTGTCGCGCAAGTCGCCGAGCGCGTGCGCGGCCTGGGCGCGCACTTCGGGCTCCTTGTCGACGAGCAGCGGGAGCAGGACCTCGGCCGTGGCCATCGCGTGCTTGCGCGCTTGGATCGCGAGACCCGCGATGCCGTGCACGCGCGCCCGTGCGTCGGGCCCGCGACGCGCGAGCTCCTCGAGCACGCTCCGGCCCTGCTCCTTGCGCGCGGCGAGCTCGAACTGCGCCGCCAGGCGCACGCGACGATCGGCGAACGAGCAGAGCACGCCGAGCTCGGCCTCGGTCTTCGAGCCGACGCCGGTGCGAAGGAGCTCGCGCGTCTCGCGCGCTGCCGCGGCGTCGCGCGCGGAAGGCTCGTACACGCGATAGAGCCGGCCCGTCCCCGGCTGCGACCATCCCTGCGTCCAGTCAGTGACATACAACGAGCCATCGGGACCGAAGTCGCAGTCCGTGGCGAGCACCCTCCAGATCGCGTGCTCCGATCCCTTCAGCGCGAAGGTCGCGTTCTTCGGCTCGAGCTCGATCGCGTGCACGCCGCTCGTCGCCGCGTCTCCGCGGAAATCACAAAGGAAGAGGCGCCCGCGCCAGCGCTCGGGACAACCCGTTCCCGGATCGATCGTGAGCCCCGACGGACCGTCGGCGAAGTTTTCGATCGGCGGGACGATGTACGCGGCCTGCCCCGCGTGGTGCGGGTGCCAGAGCTTCTCCTCGTTCCACGGCCCGCGCAGCGCGGGCTCGGTGATCCATTGGTAGCTCTGCCGCCAGCCGGAGTCGCCCCCCTCGACGACGTGCACGAGGCGTGCCTTGTCGCCGCCGTCGGAGTTGTTGTCGCCGGTGAAGAGGTTGCCGAAGTCGTCGAACGCGAGCTCTTGTGGATTGCGCAAGCCCGTCGCGAAGACCTCGAGGCGCGATCCGTCGAGCTCGCAGCGCAGGACGGCGCCGCACTGCGGATGGTGGAGCTCGGCGTCGTTCGTCTTCACGTCGAAGCCGCGGTCGCCGATGGAGAAGTACAGGCGCTCGTCGGGCCCGATCACGAGCCCGTGCATGTCGTGGCCGAGCAGCGCGACGTGCACGCCGAAGCCGGTCGCGAGCTCCGTCGTCTCGTCCGCAACGTCGTCGTGGTTCGTGTCGCGAAGGCGCCAGAAGCTCGGGATCGACGTGACGAAGACGTCGCCGTGGTGTTCGAGCACGCCCGCCGCGATGCCGGCCGCCGCGCCCGCGAACGCCGTGCTGAACGCCGTCGAACGATCGACGACGCCGTCTCCGTCCGTGTCGCGCAAGAGCGAAACGCGGTCGTAGGCGAGCTCCATCTCGGAAAAGCGCTCACCGAGTTGCTTCCGGAAATACGCGACGCGGTCCGCGACGGTCCTCGCCGCGAGATCGTCGTCGAGCCAGTCCATGTGGTCGCGCAGGTCCGTGACGCCCTGGTGGTGGCGAAACGTCTCGGCGACGTAGAACGAACCGTCGTGCGCAGGCCAAAACGCGACGGGGTTCGCGAAGAGGGGCTCCGCGGCGACGAGCTCGACGCGGAAACCGTCCGGCGCCTGGAAACGCGCGATCGCCGTCCGCGCTTCGTCCGACGCGGGAACGATACGCGGCGTGAACGCGGCCGTCTGGTCGTGGGCGAGATCGGCGGGCTTGCCGTGCTGGAGCGCGGCCAGGACGAAGTTCACCAGGAGCGGCATGGCACGTCGTCGCGGTCAGGCCAGCTCGACGCGCAAGCGCTCGAGCAGGAGCTTCGTCGCGCGGATGCCGTCCTTCTCCGACAACCGCGAACCTTCGTACTCGATGCCGACGTGAGCGTGATAACCCGCGGCGAGGACGAGCTTCATCATGCGGCGGTAGTCGATCGTCGTCTCGTTGCCGTCGGAGTCGAAGTCGTAGGTCTTGGCGCTGACGGCGCGCGCGAAGGGCATGAGCTCCTCGACGCCCTTGTAGCGGTCGTACTGCTGGCCTTCGCCGAGCTTGAAGTTGCCGAAGTCGGGCAGCGTGCCGACGCGCGGGTGCTTCGCGGCGCGCATTACGGACGCGAGCCAGGCGCCGTTCGAGGTGATGCCTCCGTGGTTCTCGATGATCACGTAGAGGCCGAGCGTCTCGCCCTTCTCGCCGAGCGCGTGCATCGACTCCGCGACGCGATCGCGGTGCTCCTCGGGCGTGCCGTCGCCCTCGGCGTTGACGCGGATCGCGATGCAGCCGAGCGCGTGCGCGATCGCGAGCCAGCGCGCGTGGTTCGCGATCGCGTGGTCGCGCTCCTCCTTCGTCGCGGCGCCGAGTCGTCCCTCGCCGTCGACCATGATGAGGCGACTCTCGACGCCGAGGTCCTTGCAGCGCTTCGCGAGCTCGGCGAAGTGCGCGTCGTCGCCCTTCTTCTCCTTGTAGAAGGTGCTGACGTACTCGACCGCGTCGATGCCGTGATCGCGCTTCGCGACGAGCGGGAAGTCGAGCGGGTCGAGCTGCTTCTTGAAGAGCGCGTCGTGCAGCGACCACTGCGCGAGCGAGATCGGGAAGAGCAGCTTCTTCTTCGTCTCCTGCGACCGCATCGCGCCCGGTTCCGGCCCGGGATCGCGCCCGACGCCGTAGTAGGTCGTGCGCTTGCAGCCGCTGAGCGCGAGCGCGCCGAGGCCGAGGGACTGGAGCAGGAACTCGCGACGGTCGGGGGTGGTCATGGCGAGCGCGAGCGTAGCTTCAGCGGAACTGGGCGGGAAGCTGCGCGTGGACCAGACACCGCTCGCAAGCCCCAGTTCCTCACTCACCGTGTGGATGCGAGCCGCGCGACGTGCTCTCATCGCTATCGGGAGAGTCGCATGAAGGAAGTCCTGATCGGTCGGCAGGCCATTTTCGACGACCGGATGAAGGTCTGGGCGTACGAGCTTTGCTTCCGTTACGGCACGACGCATGCGCTGGGCTCCGTCACGCCGGGGCGTGCGACCGCGAGCGTCTTGACCGAAGCGCTGACGACGTTCGGGCTCGATCAGCTCGTCGGCGCGCAGGTCGCTTCGATCAACGTGCCGCGCGAGTTCGTCCTCATGCAGCCCGCGCTCCCGGTCGCGCCGGAGCGGCTCTTGATCGAAGTGTCGGCGCGTGAAGGCGGCGATCTCGAGCTCGTCACGGCGTTGCACGCGTGGCGCAGCCGCGGCTTTCGCGTCGCGATCGACGACGTGAAGCACGACGACCCGGCGCTCGAGGAGCTCTATGCGGCGGCGGATGTGCTCAAGGTGGACTGCCTCGGGCGGCGGCTCGACGACTTGAAGTTCGACGTGCGCCGGTTGGTGCGCCATCGGAAGTCGTTGCTCGCCGAGAAGCTCGAGTCGCGCCGCGAAGTCGAGGACTGCAAGGCGATGGGCTTCACGTTGTTCCAGGGCTACTTCCTCGAACGGCCGGGCATGCTGCGCACGCGCGCGGTCGCGGCGAACCAAGCGGCCCTCGTTCAGCTCGTCGTCGAACTCCAGGATCCCGACTGCGACGTCGACCGCATCGAAGCTGTCGTGCAGCGCGATCCGGGGATCACGTACCGCCTACTGCGCTGCGTGAATTCGGCCGCGTACGGTCTGTCGCGCCGCATCGAGTCCCTGCACGAGGCGATCGTGTTCCTCGGCGCGGCGACGGTGCGCAACCTGACGTGCCTGCTCCTGATCTCGAACTCGGGCGACCAACCGCGCGAGCTCCTGCGCATGGCGATGTTCCGCGCGCGCCTCTGCGAGCTCTTCGCAGCGGCGTGCGGTTTCGCGGATCGCTCGCGCCACTTCACCGTGGGACTCTTGTCGCTCTTCGGCGCGCTGCTCGAACAACCGCTCGAGACGTTGCTCGCGGATCTTCCGGTGTCGAAACCGCTCGAAGGCGCGCTCCTCCGCTTCGAAGGCGACGCGGGGCGCATCCTCGCCGGACTGCAAGCGCTTGAACGCGCCGACTGGAGCCTGCTGCTCGCGATGGGTCAGGCTCCCGAGAGCATTCAGCAATGCTGGATGGACGCAGTGAAGTGGGTCGAGGAGATCGACGGGCTCCTGCTCGGCACGACGCCGAGAGCGAAGTCGGTGAGCTGAGGACGCGATAAGCTGGATGCTCGGTCGCAGCCCAACTACCAAGGCATGCAAACGGAAGATCCCTCACTTGGCATCGACTTCGATGTCGTCGAACGAAGACTCGCTCGTTGGACCGAGCTCGCGCACGCCACTGCGGCTGGCGAAACCGGTGCCGCGAAGAGGAGTTGGCTGACGCGTCTCCGTCTCCGCGCACACGGAGAAGTGCATCTCGGCGCGCCCACGGGGTGCTGGTCGTTCACTGATTGGAAGGGACGAGCGCTGGCTCGAGGTCATTTCGAAAAGGGACGTCCGTCAGGTCATTGGACCTCATACGAGCCGGACTCGAAGACATGGATGATGACGTACTTCGAGGACGGTCGACTCATGCGAGTCGAACTCGTGAGGTTCATCAAGAAACGCGTCACCGAGAGGTCGTCCTACGAGCGAGGAAGACTCGTGCACAGTTGGCGGGCGCTCGGGAGTTCCGGACAAGGAGCCGGCGGTGCTTGGCGCGAGGGGAAACGCCACGGGAGATGGCTCGTCTGCGACGACCAGGGATGGTTGGACCTCGAGGCCAGCGGCGAATACGTCGACGGGGCACGCGTGCGAGCGATCTTCGTAGGTCCAGGCCTCTCGGCGTTCGTCAGACCCGGGGATCGACAGAGAGCCGCCAGGGAGCTCGCGGAGGCGGCACGGCGCGTGGACCCCGCTCGCATCTCGCGCGGAAAGAAAGCCGAGGACCACGAACACCTCGAGACCTTCTTCGACGCCCTGGCATTGACCGCGGATCCGATGCCCGAAGTGCGAGCGATTGTGGGGCCGGTCGTTGGCCCGCTGATCCTCGAACTCGGTCCGCTCGTGTTCGAGCGCGAGATGCAGACCCTCAGAGGTCGACTGCCAGGCGGACTCCAGGAGCGAGACGCCTCGGACGTGGAGCGGGCCCTTGGAAAGATCCTGCGCTTGGCGGCCGGGAAGCCGTTCACCGTCGACCCCGTCGCGGCGATCGCGGGATTCCACGGGAATGGAAGAGTGCGCGAAGCGGCCGTCATGGCCATGGAGCGATGCACGGACGGTGACGAGATCCCCTTCCTGCTCATGCGCACGAACGACTGGGTCGAACCGATCGCTAGTGCCGCGACCCGGGCGGTGCTTGCGCGCGTCGACGCCGTACATGCGAAACACTTCGCGCGAGCTCTACCCGTGCTGTGTGCGCTTCGGTGGCGCTCGCGAACTCGCGGCGCACGCTTCCTGGAAGCCATCGAACGATTGTGGAGCACTCCTCAAGGTGCGGCGGCCCTGATCGACGTCCTCGAATCGAACAGCGACCCCTTGCGTCGCGCATGCGCGTTCGACTGCGTGATCCGAACGGAAGCGGTGCGCGACGAGGCCATCCAACTCGGGCTCCTTGACGTGGACCCGCGCCTTCGTCGAACAGCGGCGCAGCTAGCGCTCGGGTCGACCCCAGAGACGAGTCTGGACGCGCTTGTCGATCGGCTCGTTGTCGATCGCACCGTGCCCATACGGCTGCTTGGTCTGCGCGCGAGTTGGGAACGGCTGCCCGTCGATCGACAAGTGCCCTTGGCAACAGGACTGCTCGACGCGAATCGCTCCGTGCGCGAGCTCGCGCTCTGGCACGCGCGGCGCCGAGACCCGGGCTTTGATGCGCGCGTGTTCTACCGAAACGAGTTTGCGCACCCGAACCCGCGCACGCGCAGGTCTGCGATTCTCGGCTTCGCGGACGTCGCGAATGAGGAGGACGGCGACGTGCTCATCGCGGCGTTCTTCGACGGCCCGGATCGCGAAGAGGGCGAGTCGAAGCAGGAGGCCGGCCGCTCACCAGAACGCGCGGCGATCGAAGCGTTGGGCCGCGTGAACGCGGAGCGGCATGCCGACCGACTCACGCAGTTGCTCGCGAGCGACCTCCCGTGCGTGTCGTCATCCGCCAGACGCGCATTCGAGCACGGCCGCACGTCGCCGACCGCCGTGGAGCTCGCCGGCCTGCTGCGCGCGACGCCGTACGCCCACGTCGCCGCAAATGCGCTGCGGCTCGAGCGTCAGCTCGTGAAGTGGGATGCGCTCTTCGTGGTGCTGACAGCGCTCGATCGCCCGGACCCGAAGCTGCGCGAACGCGCATCGCAGTGCATCCACGATTGGCTGCGCGCGCAGAACAAGAGCTTCCTCGCGCCGCCTCCGGGCCGCATCGACGCGTTGAAGCAGCTCCTGACCCGCACGCGCAGCATGTTGGCGGAGCACGAAGGGAAGGAGTTGGACGTCGCGCTCGAAGTCGCGGCGGGATTGTGACGCGCGCGAGTGTTCACGCGCTCTGTCCCTCCCTCATTGAATGGGCAGCCATTCGACTTCCTTCTCATTCTCCCCGAAATGCTCGTCGTGCGCCTCGACGTGCAGTCCAACCCGCATGAGCGCTTCCGGAACGAGGCGCCGGCCCGGGGAGCGATCGTCAAGCCGCACGGCTGACGCGCTCGTAGCGGATCGCGTCTTCGACCTGCTCACGGGTCACGCCGAAATCATCGACGAGCGACGCGATCGTCTCGCCGGCGTGGAAGCGGTCGGCGATCGAGGACGTCGGGACGCCGGTGCCGCGGATACACGGACGGCCGAATTGCACCCGCGGGTCGATCACGATCGTGCGCGCGTCTTCGGCGATCACCACCGTCGTGAACGGGAAGAGCCGCAAGAGCTCGCCGTGGCGGCCAAATTCGATGCGCTCGAGGTACGCGTCGACGATTCCGAGCTCTACTTGCCCACCGCGCGAGAGGTTGAGGAAGTGCGGGCCCAGCTCGACGAGCAGATCACGCCCATCGGTCAGGATCTTGCGCGTCGCAAGCGGGTGGTGCGTGCGCAAGCGCTTCTCGAGGAACTCGACCGCTCTGCGAACATTCTGGAGCGGGATGCGGTGCTGTCGGCGAATGGCCGAGAGCACGTGGAGCTCGACGAGGTTCTGGAACGAGAGGAAGCGCTGCTTCTTGTCGGCGAGGTCGATGACAGGTTGCGAGCGACGCGAGCGCGCACCCGCGCCATACGTCTGACCGAGCGTCCACGCGCGGACGGTCGATCCTGGCACGTGCAACCAAGCAGCCGCTTCGGCGAGCGTGAAGGCCGGCAGCTCCGCGGAATCGCGGTCGCCATAGAGGTCTCTGCCGTGCTTCATCGTGATCGGGCCTCGATTCGCGAGTCGATCTCGATGACCGCCGAGGTGCGACCGTCAAGGATCGGACCTCAGCCTCATGAAAGTGTAGCCGCCCAGCGCGCGTTCAACGCCGAGGAGTTCGTTCGGAGCGGCGCCGAGATCGGTCGAGGACTCGACGCGCAAGGAACGGCCCACGTGTGGTGGTTCAAAGCGACGGCAGAGCTCGAGCGCGTCTTCGGACGAGTCGGCGATGACGACATACGTGGCGAAGAACGCCAGGGGAGCTTCGATCGTTTCGATGCCACGGGGGCGGGGAACGAGCTCGGACGGAGCTGGCCAGAGCCCTTCCAGCGTGAGTGTCCAACGTCGAGCGCCCGCGGAGCGACGACCGTCGAGGGTACGAAGGAGTCTCGCGGCTTCGGGGACGGACTTGTCGCTCGCGAGCGCTGCGTCGATCGCCCTGTAGACGAGCTCGAGCGCAATATCCGTCGCGTGCAGCGCTGTCGCGCGCGTCGCGAGCAGGAGCGCGCGTGTGCGCGAGTCGATCGACGCATCATCCGCAGCCGGGGAAGCGAGCCATTGGTCGACGCGCGCCAGCGCTTCCTTCGCGCGACCGAGCTCGAGCGTGCTCTTCGCCCGCAGTGCCTCGATGCGACTCGCGAGCTCGACGTCCCGCGTCGCCGGAGCGCTCGCGAGCGTCGACTCCGCGCGGGCTGGCTCGCCCTGGCGCGACCACACCAGCGCGTCGTTGAGGGCGATCGACGCGAGCTCGGGCGCGTCGGCGCACGCGCGCGCCTTTGCGAAGGCCTCGTGAGCCCGATCGAAGCGGCCGAGGTCGGAGCACTGGATTCCGAGTTGCTCCCACAGGCGACCGTTCTCGGGCACCTTCGCGAGCCCGCGTTCGACTGCGGCGACGGCCTCTTCGCCGCGTTCGAGGCCGGCGAGCGCGCGCGCCTCGACCTCGAACGAGCCGGAGAAGCGCAGTCGCTCGAGCTCGCCGGCGGTCTTCAGTGCGGCGTCGAAGTCGTACGACTCGAGCTCCGCCATCGCGCGGTTCCACAGGCGCTCGACGCGTCGTTCCTTGGGAAGGAGGAAGTCGAAGAGGCCCATTGAAAGGTCACGTGGCCGTGCGATCGGTGCTCGAGACTGCAGTCACGTTCACCCGCCCCAACTGATCCGCTTCAACCTCTGCTCGCGCTCCTTCGCGAATTTCGTGATCCCCACGAGCAAGCTCGCCGGGTCGATGTGGGCTTCGAGCTTGAGCTCGTCCACGCTGCCGCCCGTGCGCCAGCGGTTGTCCCAGTCGGGGCTCATCGCGTATTCCTCGCTCGCCTTGTGCGCGATCCAGTCGCGCATCATGCGGCGGCCGCCGTTCGTGATCACGGTCGAGTCGAGCCAGTCGCGCGGGCTCGCGATCGAATCGCGATACGCGGTGGGTTGCAGCTGGAAGAGCTCCCACGACACGGCCGCGACGAGCTTCACGTTCGGCGCGCTGCCGTCCTTGAACTTCGGGAGGAGCTGGAACACGGACTCGGTCGTGCTCGTGCCCTGCACGAAGATGCAGCCCTCCTTCGCGCGCTGGTTGTCGTAGTCGCGGATCACGTAGGCGCCCTTCGCCGCGTCCGTGTACGGCGCACAGCCGAGCGCCGCGCGGTCGGGCACCGCGACATTGGGACGCGTCAGGTTCAGCATCACGATCGGCACCTCCGTCGCGAGCGCCGCCGCGAGCATGACCGGCACTTCGTTGTGCTCCCACGGGTGCAGATTGATCACGTGACCGTCGGGGAAGAGCTGGCCGACTCCCGGCTCGTAGATGCCGAAGTGCGTGCGACTGTCCTCCGCCGTCTCGGGGCCGGAGTGGCCCGCGACCCAGATCACTTTGCCCAGCTTCAGCGGGCAATCCTGCGCGAGCTGGCTGAAGAGGCGCATCAAGCCGTATTGGAGGTACGAGAACGAACCGTACGTCGAGTGCGCGCCCCAATAGCCGACGAAGCGCTTCTCGGGCTCACTCGACATGTTCACCGTCGCGATGCCGGCCATGAGGCCGGAGTTCGTGAACTCGGTGATCTGCTGCGGCAGGAGCGCGCCGTGCGGGTGCTTGTTGCGCTCGTACCAGCCGAAGCCGGTCTTCGCGTCCTTGAAGCCCTGCGCGAAGCCGTGGATCGACGTCGACTCGGCGAGGTCCGCGCTGCACGCGAGCACCAGCGGACGGCCCATCTTCTCCTTCGCGAGCTCGTTCACCCACGCGCCGAACTTCGCGAGGCCTTCCTTGTTCGCGATCTTCGTCCCCGGAGCGACGAAGAGCTCCTTCGGTAGCTTGTCGAGCGCGAGCCAGCTCCTGTCCTCGGCGAGGTTCGGCGTTTCGGCGAGGCGAAAGTGCTCGGGCTTCCTCGGGACGGATTCGCCGAGCTCGACGAGCGTGTCGGAGAGGTACTCGAGGAGCTCCTTGTCGTTGCGCAAGACGCTCATCACGGCCTGAAGCCACTTCTTCGTCTGCTCGCGACACGCCTTCTCGCCGGGATCGTTCACGTCGCCCGCGCCGTCGAACACGACGCCGTAGCGGTCGGCAAAATCCTTGCGGCACTTCCAGAAGAGCTCGGAATTGCGGGCGTGCGCCTTGCCGTGGCTCGGCGCGTCGTACTTGTAGTAGCCGCGGCCCTTGCGCGTCTTGACCCACACGCAGCCCGGGCGGCCTTTCGGGTGTTCGTCGTGCACGATCGTGAGCAGCGCCTTCGTGATCGCCGCGTAGTCGTCGCCCTTCTCCGTGCCCGCGACGCGCCAGCCGTAGGGCGCGAACCAATCGGTCGGCGTGCCGTGCACGACCTCGCTGTGCGCGCGCGGGTCGATGCCGTGGTCGTTCCAGTCGAAGAGATAGACGAGGTTGTCGAGCCCGAGACCCCACGCCGAGTTCTTGACCTCGTGGTGCGCGCCGGCCGTGTGCCCGCCTTCGCCCTCCATCGCGAACACGCGCACGTCGCCGGCGCCGGCGTGCTTCAGCGCCATCGCCGCGCCGAGTGCCGCCGGAGCTCCGTGACCGCTCGGCCCCGTGTTGAACTTGAAGAAGAGCGTCTTGCCCTCCATCTCCGCGTGGCCGGGCAGGCCCTGGTTGTGCCGCAGGTCGAGCAGGTGCTCCCACGTGAGCATGTACTCGTGCTCGTTGTGCACCTTGAAGCGCTCGTCCTGCGTGAGCTCGTACCGCGCGCGCAGAGCCTCGTTGTAGACGGCGAGCAGCGCGTAGATGGCCGGGTTGCAGTGCCCCGCGACGAGCACGAAGCGGTCGCCGAACGCGCTCTCCGGATGCCGCAGGTCCCAACGCATCCCCGCACCGAGCGTCGAGGCGACGAGCAGCGGCACCTTCGACCGCGATCCGCCCGGGTGGCCGGACTGGCGCAGGTTGAGCATCAGGTCGATGCACTGGTCGATCAGGTCGCCGACCTTCTGCCAGTGGTGGAAGTTCTTGGAGAGCGACTCGAACGTGGGCTTGGTGAGGGTCTGCATGGGCGTCGGGGGGAGGGTTCGGAAGCGCTAACTATAGACAAGGCACGATGCCGCCGCCCGGCGTGAAACTCTGCCCGAGGGGGCTGCTAGGGGAGGTGCCGA
>JACRIO010000300.1 GCA_016220035.1 Planctomycetota bacterium
ACGCCGCCCGCGCACGACGAGGTTCGACCGAGGTGGAACCGTGACCTGGATCGGAGCGTTCGCCACGAGCGCGTTGTCGAGCTCGTCGATCTCGGCCACCTCGCCCTGCGCGTCGACGAGCATGCCGCACCACCACGCGCCGGCGCCGATCGTCGGCGGGACGACGAGCACGCCGCCCGCGCTCGACGAGGCGCCCGGGGCGAGGCTCGCCACCGCGCGCACGGCCAGCAGCACGTCCTGCGCGTCGATGGTGCCGTCGCGCGAGAGGTAGAGGGCGACCTGGAACGCGCCCGCCGCGACGGGTCCCGCATTGCGCACCGTGTCGCTGACGTCCAGCGTCCCGCCCGCGAGCACGCTCGAAGGCGTCGCGGAGAGCGTGACGGGTTCGAGCTCGGGCAGCTGTGCTCGTCGCACGACGATGGCGGTCGCCGCGGCGCGCGTGTTGTTCGTCTCGGAGCGCTCCAGAATCGCGCCGAGGTCGTCGGCGATCGCGCCGAGCCAGTACGTCCCGGCCACCAGGTTCACGGGCAGCGTCCAGGTCCCGCCGGCCGAGGAGCGCGCTCCCGCGGGCAACGTCGCGACGGTGCGGAACCCGAGCAGCCGGTCCGTCGTCGCGATCGTCGCGTCCGTGGAGAGGTAGAGCCCGACGCGCGCTCCGTTCGCCGCCTGCGTCCCGGTGTTCGCGAGCGTGTCGGAGACGCTGAGCAGCGTGCCCGCATCGGCCGTCGGTGGATCGAATGCGATGAGCTCGGGGACGAGGTCAGGGAGGTCGCCGCCACCTCCGCCGCCACCGCCTCCGCCGCCCCCACCCGGCGCCGTGCCGCCGCCTCCGCCGCCGCATGCGGCCAGCGACGCGAGACAGAGCAGGTCGAGCCCCGCGCGGGTCGTTGCGCGCAAGCTCTGGGTCCGAACGTTCTCCATGATCCCCTCCGGTGAACGAGACGGGCTCGTTTCCGAACCTGCGCGGCGGAGAAGGGCGGAAAAGCGCGGCTTGGGTGGTCCGTGCCGCGGTCGGGGGCGGCGCACACGCGCGCGTTCGAGGACGCGCGCTCACACGACCGCCGGCTCCGGAGGAGCACGCCGCGCGCGGATCGGGAGCGCGGAGCCGCGCGCGCCCGCGCGCCCGCGTGCACCGCGCTCAGCGCTCACGCGCGGCGGAACCGCGCGCTCCGGATCACTTCGTCGGCTTGCGCGGGTGCTCCCGCAGCCACTGCGCCTTGCGTTCGGCGCGCTCGGCGCGCTCCTTCTCGGCGGCGTCGTCGGTGTAGTCGAGGACGACCTCGACCTCGGCCCCGCCGCGCTGCACGCGGAAGGACTTCCGCGCGCCGCCCTTCTGCAACGCGCTCACGACCTCGCCCTGCGTCTTCACCGCGACGCCGTCGATCGAGACGATCACGTCGTCGGCGAGCAACCCCGCCTTCTGGGCCTTGCCTCCCTGCGTCACCTCGGTGACCTTCGCGCCGTCGAGCTGCACGCCCATGCGGCGACGCGGGAGCGGCTTCCCTTCCTGGAGCGTGGTTCGGTCGAGCAGGTGGTCGAGGTTCGCGAACCCGAGCGCCGCGACGGCGACGACGGTCGCCGAGTGCTTCTGCTGCTCGGGATCGACCGTCTCGAACGTGTCGTACTGCGTGTGGTGCACGTGCTCGTAGCCTTCCTCGCTCTGCTCCCAGAAGAAGGCCGGCACGCCGGCGGTGAGGAACGGCGCGTGGTCGGAGTCCTGCGAGTTCTGCAACGCGTCGAGCTCGCGCACGGTGAACGGAAACTTCGGATGCGACGCCACGAGCGGCGCGAAGACCGCCTCGACGTCGGGGAACATGCGGTAGTCGGGCGCGATGCCCTGCAGCGCCGTGCCGCCGCCGTCGTGGACGAGCGCGACGCTCGTCTTCGCGAGGAGCTCCTCGTGGTCCCGCACGTAACCCTCCGAGCCGAAGAGGCCCTCCTCCTCGCCGCCGAAGAGCACGAACCGGATCGTGCGTTTCGGCTTCACGCCCGCCGCGGCGAGCAGGCGCGCGGCCTCCATCGTCGTCGACACGCCGGTGCCGTTGTCCTGCGCGCCCTCCGCGCCGTCCCAGCTGTCGAGGTGCCCCCCGACGACCACGTATTCATCGGGCTGGTCGGTGCCGCGCAGGTCGGCGACGACGTTGAAGCACGGCACGGGGCCGGGCGTGAAGGTGTTCTCGATGTCGAACTCGAGCTCGACCGCTTCGCCGCCCGCGAGGCGCGCCTCGAGCGCCGCGTGCTGGTCGTGGCGGAGCTGGATGCGCACCTGTTTCGGCAGCTTGTCGAGCTTGACCTTGTGGCCCCCGAACATGACGAGCAGATCGCCGCGCGCGCCGGCGACGTAGCCCGCGAGCCCTTCCGCCTCGCAGGCGTCTTCGATGGCGCGCCGCAGCTTGCCGTCGGGACGCTCGGCGCGGCGCACGAGCCACGCGCCCGCGAGCTTCCCCTTCAAATCGTCGAGCCCGGCCTGGTCGGCGGGTTCGAGCAGCGCGCTCGCACGCACGGCGCCCTGCGTGCCGGGCGTCCATGCGCTGGTTTGGAACACGAGTTCCTGGACCTCGGGCGCCACGATCCGGCCCTGCTGGCGACCGCGGTCGAACGCGACGTCGAACTCGCCCCACTTCTCGAGCCGAGCGTCGAGACCGTAGCCCTTGAATTGGTCGCGGCACCACTCGGCCGCGCGGTCGAAGCGCTTCGAGCCCGTGAGCCGCGGGCCGATCTCCTTGGTGAGATGGCGCAGGTGTTCCTGCACGCGGTTGTCCGTCGCCGCGAGGTGGAGCACGCGCTCGACGTCGCTCGCCTGTGCGCTCGGCTTCCGCGCCTGCGCGGCTTTCTGCACCTCGGCCGCCGCGGGAGCGCGCGCGGTGTGCGTTTGCGGCGCGGCGGCGACCACCGGGGGAGCGCCCCGCCCGGCGGACGTCGACGAGCACGCGAGGACGATCGCGGGGAGGGCGACGAGGAGGGTCGGAAGTGCCCAGGAACGGGCGCGAAGGGAGCGAGAGTGCATGGGGGGACCTCGCGCGAGAAGGTAGCAGACCGCGCGCGTCCGCGGCCGCGGCGTGCTGTACGAGGTGCGCAACGCGGTGGAGTCGGCGCGTGTCGACGCGCTCCCGCGCAGCCCCGGCTTCAGGACGGAAGCGCGCTCGCGCATTGCCTCGACCGCGCCGCGGCGAGAAACTCCGCGCATGCCCGCGACCACCGGCGCCCCGACGCTCCTCCTCGTCCCCACCGAGCTCGAACTCGCGCGCCTCGCCGACCACGGAGGGTTCCCCGAGGGCGTGGGGCTCGTGCGCACGTGCGGGTTCGGCCCCGTGGCCGCGGCGGCGCGCACGAGCGCACTGCTCGCGCGGCTGTCGCCCGCGCGCGTGGTGCTCGTCGGCATCGCGGGCAGCTACGACGCGCAGGCGCTCCCCGTCGGCACGGCGGTGCAGTTCCAGGCCGCGGCGATCGAGGGCATCGGCGTCGGCGAGGGTGAGCGCTTGCTCGCGCCGCCCGCGCTCGGCTTCCCGCAGTGGCCTGGCCGCGCGCCGGGAGCGGCGATCCACGATCGCATCGAGCTCGCGCCGCTCATGGCGCCGCGCGCGCCCGCGCCGCTCCTGCTCACGACGTGCTCCGCGAGCGATTCGCCCGCGCACGCCGCGCAGCGCCGCGCGCGTTTCCCCGAGGCCGCGGCCGAGGACATGGAGGGCTTCGGCGTCGCGCTCGCCTGCGCGATGGAAGGCGTGCCGCTCGCGATCGTGCGCGGCATCTCGAACGAGGTCGGCGACCGCGACCCCGCGCGCTGGCGCATCCCGTCCGCGTTGTGCGCGGCGCGCGAGCTCGTCCTCGCGCTGCTCGCCCGGGGGAGCGGTTGATGCGGCTCGCCATCGGCATCTCTCCGTGCCCGAACGACACGTTCGTCTTCCACGGCCTGCTCACCGGCGCCGTGCGCGTGCCGGGGATCGAGCTCGCGTTCGAGCTCTGCGACGTGCAGGCCCTCAACACGGCGATGGCGAGCGGACGCTTCGACGTCGCGAAGGCGAGCTCGGCCGCCGCGCTGCGCCTCGGGCGTGAGTGCGTCGCGCTGCGCGCCGGCGCGGCGCTCGGTTTCGGCGTCGGTCCCGTGCTGCTCGGAGCCCCCGGCGCGCTCGCGCTGCTCGTCGCGCGCGGCCGCATCGCGGAGCGCGCGCGCGTGCTCGTTCCCGGTGCATCGACGACCGCGAACCTCCTGTACCGCCTCTTCCGCGTCGGCGAGGGCCGGATCGAGCAGGTCGTGTTCTCGGAGATCCTCCCGCGCCTCGCGTGCGGCGACGCCGACTTCGGCGTGTGCATCCACGAGGGCCGTTTCACCTGGCAGCGCCACGGCCTCGCGTTCGTCGAGGATCTCGGCGCGTGCTGGGAGCGCCACGCGAGCGCGCCGCTCCCGCTCGGCGTGATCCTCGCGCGCCGAGCGCTCGGCTCCGACGTGCTGCGCGCGCTCGATGCGGGCATCCGCGCGTCGCTGGAGCACGCGCGCGCGCACCGCGAGGACGCGCTGCGCACGATGCGCGCGCACGCGCAGGAGCTCGACGACGAGACCCTCTGGAAGCACGTCGACCTCTACGTGAACGCGTGGACGCGCGACCTCGGCACGGAGGGCACGGACGCGCTCCGGCGCATCACCGGCTGCGCGCACGCGAGCGGCTGGGTCGCGGAAGGTGCCTCGCGCCTCGAAGTGCTCGACGAGGCGCTTCAGTCGCCGTAGCGCAGCTCGATCAGGCTCGGCGCGACGGTCGCGCGCGCGCTCGCGGGCGGGAGCGTGAGCACGAACAACCGGTCGAACGCATCGTCCGGCAGCGTCGCGACGCCGTTCGTCACGGTGGTTCCTTCGACCTTGCCGCCCAGACGCGCGATCAGGTCGGGGAGCGTGTTCGAGTGGCCCGCGACCAGCGCGACGCTGCCCTCCGGCAGCGCCTCGAGCGCGCGCACGAGCTCCCCGGGTTTTCCCGCGGGGACGCCGCGCACCTCGAGGCCGAGCTGTTCCGCGAGCGGGAGCAGCGTCTCGCGCGTGCGTCGATACTCGCTCGCGAACAGGTGCGTGACCGGCCCGTGCGAACACAGGGCTGCGAGCGCCAGCGCGCGCTTCCGACCGGCCGCGGAGAGCGTGGGGTCCTTGGGCTCCGAGCTCGCCTCCTTCTCCGCATGCCGGACGAAGCAGAGCGTCGTCGGCCGCGCGAGCGCGGCGGGCGGGCTCGCCTCCGGCGGCGCCCCTCCCGCGGATTGGGAAGAGGCCAAGGCGAGAGAACTGGCGACGAGCGCGACGCCGGCGAGACCGAGGGCGAGGGCACGATGGAAGGCGCGCATGGAGGTCCTCCGGAAACACGATCCGCCCGGCGTGCGGGCGGATCTCGTACGGGTTCGTTCGCGGTGCGGCCGGTTCAGGCCGGCTTGGTCCCGCCGTCGCGCACCTCGAGCATCTCCTTGCGGATGTCCTGGGCGAGGTTCTTGACGTCCTGCATCGTCTTGCGGACGCGCGTCTGGGCGGCCTTGTTGCCGGCCTGGGCCTTCTCGAAGTCCTCGCGGACAGCGGTGACCATCTGCACCAGGCGCTCGTAGTTCGGGCTCATCGAAGGGGCCTTTCTCCAAGGGGGACGAGCCCCCGGGTTGATTCGGACTGGGTTCGCGGCGCGCCCGAGGGGCCTGCGCCGCCCCTCAGGTAGGCCACAAACGGGCGGCGTCCGTCAAGTCTCCGCCTGGGGCGTTTCCCGGGCCCCACGGCCCGTCGACGCGGCACCCAGCGGCCTGCGGGGCGAGCAAAGCCCTGTCCGACAGGGATTTGGGTGGTGCGCCCTAGGACTGGCCGAAGCGGCCCTCGAGTCCTGCGAGGCGCACCACGACGGCCCATTCCGCGGCCGTGACGGGCTGCACCGAGAGCCGCTGCCCGCGCTTCAGGAGCGCCATCCCAGCGAGCTCGGGAACGCTCCGCAGCTCCGCCAGGGTCACGCAACGGGTAGCGCGCGCGACGGCGCGGATCGTGATCGACACCCAGGGCGGGTCCGCGCGGCGCGCGCGCGGGTCGTAGCCCGGGGAGCGCGCGTCGAACTGCGTCGGATCGGCCGCCGCCGCGCCGACCACCTCCGCGAGGCCCGTGATGCCGCTCGGATCGGCGCTGGAGTGGTGGAAGAGCACCCCATCTCCGATCCGCACCTCGTCCCGAAGGAAGTTACGCGCCTGGTAGTTGCGCACCCCGTCCCAGGCCGTCCGCCGGCCGGGAGCGTTCCAGAGGTCGTCGAATGCGAAGGCCGTGGGTTCGGACTTCAGGAGCCAGTAGCGGCGGGAGCGGACGTCCGGGGTGCGCGCGCGAGGCATGGGCGCGCATCGCACCGTCGCGGCGGGAAAGGGTCAAGTCCGCCGCGCAGCGAGCCGAGGACGGTGCCGGAGCGCGACCCCTGCTCACAAGGCCGCCTACTGGCCCGGCGCGGAGCGTGGTAGGCTCCATGCGCTCCGCTGGAGGTGCCGAATGAAGCTCCTGAAGCCGCTCTCGATGCTCGCCCCCGTGGCCCTCGTGATCCCGCTCGCACTGAGCTTGGGCTCGGCTGCGCCCATGCCGCAGCGCGCGCACGGCGCGGAGGCGCTGCGCGTCGACGATCCGCCGCCCGATCCCGCCGAGTGCCCCTTCTGCGGCGGCAATCCAGCGTTGCACAAGCAGCGGATGCAGGCGCTCCTGCAGCTCAGCGCGCTCCTGTTCGAGCGCTCGATGCCCTGAGCACGGCGCGCTCCCCACACAACACAGCACGGCCTCGCCGCCTGCGAGGCCGTGGTCGTTTCGAACGACCCGCGCGAAGAGATGGCGGGAGCGCATGGGAATCGAACCCACCGGCCCCGCTGTTCACGAAGCCCAACCGGCTTTGAAGACCGGGCGGCACACCAGCACCGATCCGCTCCCGCATGTGCGCGGCCATTCCAACCGCGCGTGCGCTCGGAAGCAACCGGACGGGACGCTCAATTCGCGCGCACCGACGCGGCGCGCGCGTGCAGCCGACCTCAACGCACGCGCGTGCGCAGCGCCGCCTGGCGCAGGAAGCCGCCGGGGCTCGCGCTCGCCACCGCGGACCCGACCACGCCCAACGCGCTGAACGGCCGCACCTGGACCATGCCCGGGGAGTCCGTGATCACGATCCAGTCGCCGCTGGCGTCGAACTCGACGGTGCGCAGGAAGTCCATCCCCGCGATCGTCGTCGGGCCGACGAA
>JACRIO010000304.1 GCA_016220035.1 Planctomycetota bacterium
CAACTGCTCACGACGCCGAACGAGTCGGGCGAGCGCGTCGTGCGGCTCGACGGGAACTTCGTCTACCGCTCGGGGCGCGGCGCCTCGAAGGACGGCGAGCGGCCGTTCCTCGATCGCTACGACCTGCGCACGAAGACGACCGAGCGGCTGTGGCAATGCGCGAGCGGGACGTACGAGACGCTCGTCTCCGTCCACGCGTCGTCGGCCGCGGCGAAGCCCGTCGTCGTCACTTCGTTCGAGACGCCGAAGGAGGCGCCGAACTTCCTCCTGCGCGACCTCGGCGCGGAGAAGCCGCGCGCGCTCACGCACTTCCCCGACCCGCAGCCCGCGCTGCGCGGCGTGAAGCAGGAGCTCGTGAAGTACGCCCGCGCGGACGGCGTCGAGCTCTCGGGCACGCTCTACCTCCCCGCCGACTGGAAGCCCGGCACGCGCCTGCCGCTCTTCGTGTGGGCCTACCCGCTCGAGTTCACCGATGCCGCGACCGCGGGCCAGGTGAGCGGCTCGCCCAACCGCTTCGTGCGCGTGCGCGGCGCGTCGCAGATCCTCTTCGCGCTGCACGGCTGGGCCGTGCTCGACAACGCGTCGATGCCGGTCGTCGGCGACCCCGAGACGATGAACGACACCTTCCTCGAGCAGATCGTCGCCGCGTCGAAAGCCGCGATCGATTTCTGCGTCGAGCGCGGGGTCGCGGACCGGGAGAGGGTCGCCGTCGGCGGCCACAGCTACGGTGCCTTCATGACGGCCAACCTGCTCGCGCACTGCGACCTGTTCAAGGCCGGCGTCGCGCGCAGCGGCGCCTACAACCGCACGCTGACGCCGTTCGGCTTCCAGAGCGAGCGCCGCACGATCTGGGAGGCGCCGAAGAGCTACTTGGCACTCTCGCCGTTCCTCGAAGCGCACAAGGTGAACGAGCCCCTGCTCCTCATCCACGGCGCGAGGGACGACAACACGGGCACGTTCCCGATCCAGTCCGAGCGCATGTACGCCGCGATCCAGGGCAACGGCGGCAAGGCGCGCCTCGTGCTGCTCCCCGGCGAAGCGCACGGCTACAGCGCGCGCGAGTCGGTGCTGCACACGGTGGCGGAGATGTTCGAGTGGTGCGACCGGTACGCGCGCGACGCGCAGCCGGCAGCGGCGAACGGGGCCAGGGGCGCGGTGGAGGCGGGGACGGGCGGGCGCTGACGCCGCGCTTCAATTCGACTTCGGCGCCGGCGTGAACTCCACCTCGAACAGGAACCGCACGCGCTTCGGCAGCGCGGGCTTCTCGTCCTTGGACTCGAGGCGCGGCCAGCGTGCGATCACGTGCAGCACGGCTTTCCCGTCTGCGTCGCGGTCGAGCAGGGCCTTGGGCTCGGCCTTCAACAGTTCGAGCGACGGACCCGCGCCGGTCTCGGCCTTGACCACCGTGACCTTCGCGACGTCGCGCACGTCCTGGTCGAGCGGCACGCGCTCGTAGACGCGGTCGCGCGGCTTCGCCGCCCGCTCCTCGACCCACGGGTCCCACACGAACGGATCCTGTCCGAGCGCTTCCCAGCGCACGTCGACGCGCAGCTTCTTCCCCGCCTCCACCCACTCCGTCGCGACGCGGTGCGGCGTCAGGATCGGTTCCTTCCACAGCACGAACGCCGGGTCGCCGAAGAGCACGCGGTGCACGACGTCGGTCCACATCGGCGGCTCGTGCGGCTCCGCCCGCCCGTCCTCGAAGAGCGCGAACTGCATCGGGAGCTCCTTCGCGCCGAGCACCATCTCGTCGTAGCTGCGTCGAACGACCTCACCGAGCGACACGCCGCCGGCGCGCACGCGCCACTCCTCGATCGAAGCGCGCGACGCATGGTTTGCCGCGAGCGGCGCGATGTACGCGGCGGCTCCGTGGCGGATCGCCTGCAGCGCGAAGGACTGCTCGGGCTTCAGGTCGAAGTAGCGCACGACGCCGCCCGTGTCCCCGAACGTGCTCACGATGTCGCCGCCGACGATCGTGCGCTGCGTCACCGCGGAATGGCACGCGCCGTTGATCACGACGGCACCGTCGAGGTCGACGCCGCTCCCGGTGCTCCAACAGCCGTTCGCGTCGATCACCGGAGCCGCGCCGAGCAGCACCTCCGGCGTCAAGCGCGGCATCTCGCCCGCGGGGTCCTGGCCGACCTTGGCCGGGTCGAAGCTCCAGTGCTTCGCCTTGTCCATGTTGCGGTACATCGAGAAGAGCCAGATGCCCTGCGAGTCGCCGCAGTGCCCCCACTCGACGAGCGCGCACCCCTTCTGCTCGTGGCGGTGCTGTTCGAGCAGCGTCCGCCACTCTGGGTCCTTGCCCGTGAGCCAAAGGTCGGTTTCGTCGAGCGCGCGACCCTCGCTCCCCGCCTCGCGGGGTCGATCGAGGCGCGCGCACTTCTCGACCTGCACCGACGTCGCGGAGAATTTCCGCGCGGACGGCGTGCGCGCGTCGGCCTTCGCGATCGTGCGCACGAAGCGCAGCGCATCCGCGCCGGAAACGCCGGTGATCACGCCCCACGCGCAGTCGACGAACGAATCGTCGTCGAGGCGCGCCAGGATCGGCACGAGCCGGCGCGGCAGGTTCGCGTCGATCGAGGCCGGGTGCAGCACGAGCACCAGGTTGCGCGGTTGCGCGACACGCAGCTCCGATTCGAGCAGGCCGACGTCGGCGGCGGCGTGGAGCACGGTCCCGCCGCGCAGTCGCGCGAGCTCC
>JACRIO010000305.1 GCA_016220035.1 Planctomycetota bacterium
CGGTGAATCGGGTGAAAAATTGCTCTGGCACCGTATTCACCCGATTCACCGTTGGGTCTCGTAGCGCATCCCCGCCGGCACGGGCGCCGACACGGGCACCGTGTACCCGTGGTCGCCCGCGGTCTGCGACAGCGAGTCGACGGCGATGAACGCGGTGTAGGCGCTGAGCAGGCCGTGCTCGAGCGCGGTGCGTTGGATGTCCTTCGCGAAGGCGCGCCGTTCGTCGTCCGACACCGCACCACGCGCCCTCCACCCGAGGTCGGCGATGCGCGCGCGCGCCCACAGCCAGGACAGCGCGTCCGCGAGCGCGCCGTTCTCCAGCGTGCGTCCGCCGACGACGAGTTCGCGCCGCCGTCCGCCAGCGCGCCCGCGCACGACGACGCCGCTGCCGTCGAAACCCTCGCCGTCCTCGACGCGTCCCGTGATCACCACCGCGCGGCCGGGCACGAGGTCGGGCAGCGTGCTCGGGTAGACGTCGCGCACGCGCCAGCGGCCGAAGTCGAGCTCGAGGTCGGCGAGCGCCGGATGGCTCGCGCGCTCGACGAAGCGCTCCATCGCGCGGCCCGGGTCGGCGCCCTCGCGCAGCCACGCGGCGGCGCCGCGGCCTTCGAGCGCGAGCTCCTCCAATAGATAGCGGTTGGGCGCGCTCCCGATGCCGAACGCGTGGACGCGCAGGTCGTCGCGTCGCAGGCGGATCTCGCGCAGGATCTCCTCCTCGTTCGCCACGTGGCCGTCGGTGAGGAAGCACACGACGCGCTCGCGCGACGGATCGCGCGGGAGGCCGATCGCGGCGCGCACGCCGGCGAGCACCTCGGTGCCGCCCTCCGCGACGAGCCCGTGGAGCCAGGCGCGGCCGATTTCGAGCCCGCGCGCGTCGACCGGGATCGGCGTGTCGCCGAGCGTGCTCGCCTGCTGGTTGAACTGCACGAACTGGAACGCGTCGCCGGGGCGGAGCGCGTAGAGCGCCGCGTAGAGCGCGCGCTTCACCGTGTCGAGCGGCGCGCCCGCCATCGAGCCCGAGCAGTCGACCACGAAGACGGCCTCGATCGGCGTGCGCGGCGTCGACGCGAGGTCCGCGGGCGGCACGAGCGTCAACTGGAAGAAGCGCTCGCTCCCGGTACCGCCCGCGACGAGCCCGGCGCGCGCTCCACTGCCCGCGGGCTGGAGGCGCAGGACGAAGTCCTTGTTCGCGAGGTGGTCGCGCGCCTCGAGCTCGACGTCGACCACACCGTTCGCGAGACCGCCTAGGCGCTGGAGCCGCACGGCGTGCGTGCGCGACTCGATCGCGGCGTAGTCGAGACCCGACGCGATGCGGAGTGCGATCGACACGTCGTTGCCGCTGCGCTCGCCGACGCGCAGGTACGGGACCTCGACGGGCTGGCCGCTCGTGCCGCTCGCCCCTGCGCTCACCGCGCCGATGCCGCTCGCCGAGCCCTTGGGCGTGTAGCGCGGGCCGACCACCATCGGGAAGGTGAACTCGAACGCATCGTCGACCCAGCGCAGGCCGTGCAGGTAGCGCAGCGTGACGTCGATCGTCTTCCCCGGCTCGAGGTTGGCGACGCGCTGCGTGAAGACGTTGGGACGCTCCTCGGTGAGCAGCGCCGCGACCTTGCCGGCGCGCTTCGCGCTCGCGTACATGCGCTCCGCCTCCGCGCGCTCGCGCACGACGCCGCGGATAGTGCGCGCGCCGATCGTCATGAGGAAGTCGCGCACCGCGCCGTTCTCGGGCAGCGGGAACACGTACACGGCCTCGATCTTCGAGCCGTAGGGGTTCGTGAAGCGCTGCGTGACCGAGACGTCGCCGAGCGCGCCGGTGATCGTCCCCTTCACATCGGTGCGTTCGAGCGGGAGCACGACGCGGCGGCCCGTCCCTGGCGCCTCCGCGACGAGCCCGCCGCAGCCGGGGAGCTCGTCGAGCTCGATCCCGTCGGCGAGCGCGGCCTGTTGTTCGGCTTGCTGCGGCGTCGGACGGGGCGGGATCGCGTCGGGGGAGCGCGGAACGATCCAGAGCTCGTCCTCGTCTCGGCCGAGCTCTTCGCTGCCTGCGTAGCGCGAGTCGAAGCCGGGGGCGCCCATCGACTGCAGTGCCTGACCGCCGACCCTCGACTCGACGCGGTAGGCGCAACCACCGAACGCGAACGCCGCGAGGATCCCGAGGCCGACCACGATTCCAGTCCACTTCATTCCAGAACTCCTCTTCTTCGTCCTCACGGCCGCACCTCGACACTCACGTCGATTGTCCGGCCATCCCGACTTGCCGCCGCGACCACGCGCGCCTCGAAGCGCGGTTCGGCGGCGCCTTGGACCTCGACGTGCAGGCGCGCGACGCGGGTGCGACCGCTGGGCAGCGCGCTCCCCGTGTCGAACGCGGCGAGCACGATGCGCTCGCTCATCAACGCCTTCGGGTCGTAGTACGGCGGGGCCGCGAACGCGCCCGCATCGCCGCCTTCGACGCCGACGAGCTTCGCGCGCCCGCTCGACGCGACGATCTCGACCTGCCACGCGGCGAGCGGCGCGCTCCCCGAGTCGATGCACACGTCGTACGCGGCGAAGCGCGGTTCGTCCTGCGCGGGGGCGGGGGCCACCGTGCGCGAGCCGGCCAGGACCAGCACGGTGAGCGCGAGCAACGCGACGATCGCGAGCGCGCGCTTCACGACCCGATCCTCACCGCGAGCACCGCGATCGCGTGCGCGTCCTCGCGATCGACGCGGCCGTTCCCATCGACGTCCCAGCGCGCCTCCGCGACGCCGCGTTCGACCTCGCGCGCGAGTTGGAACGCGTCGAGCACATCGACGCGCCCATTCCCGTCGCGGTCGGCGCGCGCGACGTCCTGCGTCCGCAGCCCGTTCGAGATAGAGCGCACGAGCACCCAACCGCCGAGCGCGAGCACGAGCACCGCTGCGGCACGCAGCGCCCACGTCCGCGCGAAGGGCGGGTTCCCCGGGCCCGGCAGGACGCGGCGACGCGCGTCGAAGTGTTCCCGCGCCGCGCGCGCGACGCGCTGGTCGAGTTCCGTTCGCTCGCCCGCGCGCGGCCGGAAGAGCTCGCCCAGGCCCGTTTCGAGGCTCGCCGGGAGCTTCGGGTCGTCTTCGCGGCGTCGGTCCACGCCCCAGGAGCGATCGGGACGCCCTCTGGGTTCGACGACTTCGAAAAAAGACGCCGATCAACCCTCGGGGTCGAGGAAGCGCGCAACGCGCGGGTCGCCGCGCAGGTTCGCGAGCGCCTGGTGGAGCCGCGACTTCACCGTCCCGAGCGGCAGCGCGAGCGTCTCCGCGATCTCCGCGAGTTCGAACCCGTCGACGAAGCGCAGGAGCACGAGTTCGCGCTGCTCGGAGGGGAGACCGCGCAGGACGCGCGCGAGGTCGGCCGCGCCCCCCGCTTCGACCGCGACGCGATCGAGGAGCTCCTCCAGCGCGGTCTCGGCACGCGGCTCGCGTCCCGCGCGCCGCGCCGCGTCGATCGCGCGGTGGCGCACGATCGGCCGCAGGTACGCGCGCAGTGATCCGGTCAGCACGAGCCCTCCAGGCGAGTCGAGCCGCTCGAGCAGCTCGACGAAGGCCTCCTGCGCGACGTCGAGCGCCTCGTCGCGCCGCCCCGTGCTCCGCAGCGCGAGCGCGAAGACCCAGTCGCGATGGCGAGCGTAGAGCGCGTCGAACGCGCCTTCGTCCCCCGCCGCCGCCGCGCGCACGAGCTCCGCGTCCGTGCGTTCCGAGTCCATGGCCGTGAAGATAATCGCTCGCCCGAGACGCGCTGCACGGAAGGTCGCGGTCCCGTCACGGCGGCGCGAGCCGTCATCGTTGACACGCTGGCCGCGGTCCTTACCCTCCGGCGCGTCCGCCCGGAGAGTCGAACATGCGCTCCCTCCTGCTCCTCGTCTTCGCAGCGCCGCTGGTCGCGGCTTGCTCCGGTCCCGCACGCACTCAGGAGATCCCTCCAATGAACACCTCGACCGCGATCGCGCCCTGTCTCTGGTTCCAAGGCGAAGCCGAGGAGGCGCTGCACTTCTATGCATCCGTGTTCGACGGCGCGAAGATCACGCGCGAGATCCGCGCCGGCGACGGCGGCCCCATGCCGAAGGGCGCCTTCATTGCGGGCCGCATCGCGGTGCGCGGGCACGAGCTCATGGTGCTGAACGGGAACCCGAAGCCCGGGTTCTCGCAGTCGATCTCGATCTCCGTCGCATGCCGCGACCAGGCCGAGCTCGACCGGTACTGGAGCGCGCTCACGAAGGGCGGGAAGGCGATCGCGTGTGGCTGGCTCGAGGACAAGTACGGCGTCGCGTGGCAGATCGTGCCGGAGCGCCTCGAAGCAATGCTGGCCGACCCCGACCCCGCGAAGGCGCAGCGGACGATGGCGGCGATGCTGACCATGACCAAGTTCGACTGCGCGGCGCTCGAGCGCGCGTACACCGGGAAGTGACGGCGGGCTCGCGCGGTTCGCCTTCCCCGAGCGTGTCCGCTGCTTCGCTTCGAGTCCTCCACGTGCCCGAACCACCCCGTCCCCGACTGCTGGAGTGATCATGAGCAACGCTGCCGAGCTCCCGTTCGCGCGCCACGCCGTCGCGACGCTCGCGTACCGCGCGGCCAAGGTGCTGCGCGGCTTCCCCGAAGCGCACGCGAACGATCGTCTCTCGCCCGCGACGCGCACCGCGCACGAGATCCTCGAGCACCTGGGCGACCTCGCAGACTGGGCGACGAGCCTCGCGGCCGGCGCGGAGAAGTGGGAACCGCGCGCGTCGCCGACGTGGAAGGAGGGCGAGGAGCGCTTCTTCGCGGGCCTGCGCGCGCTCGACGACGCGCTCGTCGCGGGGCCGCCGAGCGAGACGTTGAAGAAGCTCCTGCAGGGTCCGATCGCCGACGCGCTGACGCACGTGGGCCAACTCGCGCTCCTGCGCGGGCTCGCGGGCGCCGCCGTGCGACCGGAGAGCTTCGCGCGCGCCGACATCCAGGCCGGCCACGTCGGCCGCGACCAACCCGCGCCGCGCAAGGAGTTCGACGGCGACGCGAGCCGCGGGCGTAGGAAGGGTTGAACGACGCGCCGGTCCGCGGGCGCGCGCTCTCCGTCTGCATCCAACCCGACGGACGAGCACCACCCTGGCCCCGAACGTAAAGGGATGGACCGGCAGCGTCGGATCCACGTACTCTTCGCGCGAGCCGCGGCCCCCGCCCCTTCGCACCCACGCCATGCAGCGCCTGCCCAGCCTCTTCGCCGCGCTGTTCGCGCTCGGTGCGTGTTCGACCTCCTCCGACGGCGCGGAGCGACCGCGCGGGGCCGCTCCTCGGCCGCCCAACGTGATCGTGATCCTCGCGGACGATCTCGGCGTAGGCGAGCTCGGGTGCTACGGGCAGACGAAGATCAAGACGCCGCACCTCGACACGCTCGCGCGCGAAGGGTTGCGCTTCACGCAGTACTACGCGGGAGCGCCCTTGTGCGCGCCGTCGCGCTGCGCGCTCCTCACGGGGAAGCACGCGGGGCACGCGTACATCCGTGACAACGAGGAGCTCATGCCGGAGGGACAGCAACCGCTCCGCGCGAGCGAGGTCACGCTCGCCGAGCTCTTGAAGTCGCGCGGCTACGCGACCGCGTGCGTCGGCAAGTGGGGTCTCGGCGGGCCGAAGAGCGAGGGCGAGCCGAACGCGCAGGGCTTCGACCACTTCTTCGGGTTCCTGTGCCAGCGGCGCGCGCACGATCACTACCCGACGTACCTGTGGCGCGACGGCGCGCGCGTCGTGCTCTCCGGCAACCCCGGCGACGCGCCGGGGGCGCAGTACGCGGAGGACTTGTTCGCCGACGACGCGCTCGCGTGGATCACAGCGCAGCGCGAGCGGCCCTTCTTCCTCTATTTCACGCCGACGATCCCGCATGCGTCGCTGCAGGCGCCGGCGGAAGACGTCGCGGCCTACCGCGGCGCCTTGGCGGACGCGCCGTACGACGGGAAGCAGGGGTACATCAAGGTCGAGGAGCCGCACGCGACCTACGCGGCGATGGTGACGCGGCTCGACCGCGACGTGGGACGGCTCGTGGCGAAGATCGACGAGCTCGGGCTCGCGCGCGACACACTCGTGCTCTTCGCGAGCGACAACGGCCCGACCTACGACCGCGTCGGCGGCGCGGACTCGGACTTCTTCGCGAGCACGGGCGGGCTGCGCGGCCGGAAGGGCAGCGTGTACGAGGGCGGGATCCGCGCGCCGTTGATCGCACGTTGGAGCGGGAAGATCGCGCCGGGACGGACGACGGACGAGGTCGCCGCGGCGTGGGACCTCATGCCGACGATCGTGGGCCTCGCGGACGCGCGTCCACGCACGAGCGAAGCGACCGCGCCCATCGCGCTCCCGCTCCCGCTCGACCTCGACGGCGTGGACCTGTCGCCGCTCCTCCTCGGCGAGCTGTTCGGCGTGAAGCGCCACCTCTATTGGGAGCTGCGCAGCTACGGCGGCCAGCAGGCGGCGCGCTTCGGCGACTGGAAGGCCGTGCGGCGCGAGATCGACAAAGGCAACACGGAGATCGAGCTCTACGACCTCGCGCACGACCCGAACGAGACGCACGACCTCGCGAACGAGCGTCCCGAGCTCGTCGAGCACGCGAAGAAGCTCCTCGAGTCGTCTCGCACGGACTCGGAGCTCTTCCCGCTCGGGCGCTGACAGACCGGAGCAGTAACGCCGAGAGCGCGCGACGGATTCGTCGTCCGCCTCGTTCGATCGCACCTCGGCTCCATGGCATGCTGGTCGTCCGGAGGAACCGCATGTCGTCGCGATCGCACGTCTCGTCCACGCTCCCCCTCGCCGTTCTCCTCTGCGCGTCGCTCGCGCACGCCGACCTCAAGTACACGAAGCGCGAGGTGAAGATCCCGATGCGCGACGGCGTGCAGCTCTTCACCGCGCTCTACACGCCCGAGGGCGTGACCGAGAAGCTCCCGATCCTGCTCTGCCGCACGCCGTACTCCGTCGGGCCGTACGGCGACGGCAAGCTCAAGGACACGATCGGGCCGAGCGAGCTCTTCGAGACCTCGGGTTGGATCGTCGCGTACCAGGACGTGCGCGGCTGCTACCTGTCGGAGGGTCAGTTCGTCGACGTCCGGCCGCACGTTCCGCACACACCCGATGCGAAGACGTGCAAGGCGGTCGACGAGGCCACCGACACCTGGGACACGATCGACTGGCTCGTGTCGCACGCCGACGGCAACAACGGCAAGGTCGGCATGTGGGGCATCTCCTACCCCGGCTTCTACGCCGCCGCGGGCATGGTCGACGCGCACCCCGCGCTCGCGGCCGTGTCGCCGCAGGCGCCGATCGGCGACTGGTGGTACGACGATTTCCACCACCACGGCGCGCTCTTCCTGCCGCACGCGTTCAACTTCCTCTCGGGGTTCGGCCGCGCGCGGCCCGAGCCAGCGACGACGCGGCCCGGCGTGCGCTTCCAGCACGGGACGCAGGACGGCTACGCGTTCTTCCTGCGCATGGGGCCGCTCTCGAACGCGAACGAGCGCTACTTCCACGGCGAGATCGCGTTCTGGAACGACCTCGTCGCGCACCCCAACTACGACGGATTCTGGGCGGAGCGCAACCTGCTCCCCGACTTGAAGCGGGTCGCGCCCGCGGTGATGACCGTCGGCGGCTGGTACGACGCGGAGGACCTGTACGGCGCGCTCAACGTCTACCGCGCGATCGAGAAGCAGAACGAGCGCGTCGACAACGTCCTCGTGATGGGCCCGTGGGCGCACGGCGGTTGGGCGCGCGGCGACGGTGAGGGGCTCGGGATCGCGCGCTTCGGCGCGAAGACGAGCGTCTACTACCGCGAGAAGGTCGAGCTCGCGTTCTTCGAGCGCGAGTTGAAGGGCAAGAAGGGCCCGCCGCTCCCCGAGGCGACCGTGTTCGAGACCGGGAGCAACGAGTGGCGCGCGTTCGACGCGTGGCCGCCGCCGGGCACGATCGAGAAGCTCCTCCCGTTCCACCCGAGCGGCCGCCTCGCGTTCGAGACGCCGCCCGAGCGCGGGAGCTTCGACGAGTTCACGAGCGATCCGAACGAGCCCGTGCCGTACACCCAGGCCGTCGCGATCGGCATGACGCGCGAGTACATGACCGACGACCAGCGCTTCGCGGACCGAAGGCCGGACGTGCTCGCGTACACGACCGAGCCGCTCGTCGACGACGTGCGCTTCGCGGGGCCGCTTCAGGCGGAGCTCGTCGTCTCGACCAGTGGGACGGACTCGGACTGGATCGTGAAGCTGATCGACGTCCTCCCCGACGACGCGAAGGATCCCGAGGACCTGCCGAAGGGCACGCACATGAGCGGCGCGGAGCTCATGGTGCGCAGCGAGGTCCTGCGCGGCCGCTTCCGCGAGGGCGACGCGACGCCGAAGCCCTTCACGCCCGGCGCGAAGACGCGCGTCACGGTGCCGCTGCAGGACGTGCTGCACACGTTCAAGAAGGGTCACCGGATCATGGTGCAGGTGCAGTGCACGTGGTTCCCGCTCGTCGACCGCAACCCGCAGACGTTCGTGCCGAACATCTTCCTCGCGAAGGAGGAGGACTTCGTGAAGACGACGCAGCGCGTGTATCTGGGCGGCGATCAGCCGTCGGTCCTGCGCGTCGGCGTCCTGCCGCGCGCGGGCGGCGGCTGAGTCCTCAAGGCACCCACGTCACTCGCAATCCGTTGGACAGGTTGTAGGTGGCGCTCGTGCAGAAGCTCGCCGCGTTGCGATACCAGAGCTGGTACGTGCGCGTCGCGCCGGCGCTCGGGACCTGGCCGCGCACGGACACCGACGCGTCGCCGGCTTCCGGGTAGCGCGACACGTTGCCGGCAATCGTCTTCGTGCCGAGGCGGAGGAGCGCGCCGTCCAGACACAGGAGCCCGTCTCCGAGCAGCGTACCCAGCCCGCCCGCCGCCTCGCCCGTCCCCTGGAAGTAGAGCGCCGTGCTGTTCGGCACGTTCGCGCCGAGGAGCGCGAGGCTGTCCTCGGCGACGCTCTGCACGCCGGTCGCCGAGAGGTTCGCGCCCGACGCGAACACCGAGCTCGCGCATCCGTTCCCGCTCGCGCCCGCGTTGCCGCAGGGGCACGCGGCACCGGAACCGTCGCCTGAGCAGAAAGCGGTCCCCGGCGGCATCGGCGCCCACGCATAGGTGCGGTAGCTCGCGACCGGCACGCTCAAGCTCTGCCCGCGCCGCGTTCCGTTCCACGTGGGGCCCGTGTGGCCGAACGCTCCGTCGTAGCTCCCGAAGTTGACGACGATCCCGTGGCCCGTGACGCCGCCATCGGAGCTGAACTCGCTCGCCTGCACGGTGCGATCGCTCGTCAGCCACTCGTGGCCGATCATCTCGAGGTAGCCCACGCGCCGGTGCCACGCGCACACCGTGTCGAAGGTCTGCACGAAACGGCTCTGCATCGTCGTCCAGCGCGTGCTCCACGCGACGCCGTGCGTGTCCGTGATCGTGTTGGGCGCGACGGTCGCCGACCCCTGCGCGCCCGTGCGCGTCATGTTCAACAACGCCGACTGCCCGCGCAGCAGCGCCCACCGGTCGGCGTGGTCCCACGCGTACAGGAACTTGTCGTGCGGCTGGTGCCAGTGCGCCGTGTTCACCATGCAGTCGTGGAACACGAGGTCCCACAGCGGCGCCTGCCATCCGTGCGACAAGAGCGGACCGAGCTTGTTGGTGGAGAGCGTCGTGGGATCGACGACGTTCACCATGATCGCGGGATACGTGACGTTGTTCCACGTGCCAGCGTCCGCGTTGGTCAGGTTGCCGGTCTCGCCGAGCCAGAACTTGCCCTCGCCCCAGTGCACGACGGGCACGGTCCAGGACCGCCCCTGCTCGGTGCCGACGACGAGGCGCTTCAGCGGGTTCGAGTAAGCGGCGTCGATCAGCCCGATGCGATTCACGATGTCCATCGCGCGCGTGGCGAAGTGCCCATTGGCCGTGTCGTAGTCCTCGCGCGGCGGGCCGGCCGCCGTCGTGTCGAAGAAGTAGGCGTCGACGCCGAACTGCGCGAGGTGCGCGGGGAGCCGCGTCGCGACCGCGAACTCCATCTGCTTCTGCGCCGCGATCGAGTACATCGAGATCGTGCCCTGCGTGCTGACGTCGGGGTTGCCGGCGGAGTCGTAGTAGGCCCACGCCGCGGCCTGGCTCGTGGGCCAGAGGTAGCGCGTTCCGTCGTAGGCCGGCGTGCTCCCCCCGATGCGCAGGCCCTGGTAGATGTCGTAGAAGCCCGGGAGAAAACCCTTCGCGCGCACCGCGTCCATCCAACCGGGTCCGTCCGCGTGCGCCGTGTTCGGGAAGTTGGCGTTCTGGTCGACGTGGTTCACCGAGACCTGGAGGACGGCGTTGCGCAGACCGGCCGCGTAGAGCTCGTCGACGAGCGCCTCGTCACGCCCGTCGCCCCACAGGTAGATCACCGGCGCGCCCATCAGCTTGTCCGTCTTGTGGTCGGGATCCTCCGCGTTCTTCTGCGCGAGCGTCTTCAGCCAACCCTGCGTCGCCGCCCACGCGCGGAAGCGCTTCGCGAGCGCGACGTAGCCGCCCGATGGAACGAACTGGAAGCGCACGACGCGGTCGTAGGAAAGGAGGTTCGTCGTGTGCGACGGGTTCGCGTTCGAGCCGACCCAGCGCGGCATCCCGCCGATCACGCTCGCGCCCTCGTGCGTGCCCGTCGACGTCTTGAGCTCGACGTCCGCGTAGCTCTCGAGGATCCCGATCCAACCGCGCGCGTTCGACGCGTCGACGCCGCCGAACCACTCCATGCGGCGGTTCGAGAGCGGGCTGAACTTGGTCACGTAGGTCGTCTGCGCTTCGGGGAGCACGAACCCGCTGTCGAAGGGCAGCACCGCGAGGCCGGTGTTCCCCTGGCCGACGCCGTGGAACGCGTAGGGGTACTGCACCCCGTTCGGGACGAGGGCGCTCGCGCCGCCGAGCGTCACGCGCAGGTCGCCGCTCGCGGGGTCGAGCGCGAGCGCGAGCGTGAGGCTCGCTCCGCTCGCGGGGTGCGTGATCGCCGCCGTGACGTTCGTCGCGTCGACCTGCGTCGCGGAGCCGACGGTGATCGCGTCGCCGCCGCCGGTCGACGTGTTCTTCCAGGTGAAGCCGTCGGACTTCTGCACGACGGTGAGCCGCCCGGTCGCGGTGTCGAACTCCGCGCGCACGGGGCTCGCAGGATCGTCGAGGACCAGGATCGACGCGTGGAGGCTGGAGACGAGGGCGAGGGCCAGCGCGGGCCCGACAAGGCGCCGGACCGGGCGCGTCGGAAGGAGGGAGGGCATGGGAGGTCGGACGGAGAAGAAGGAGAAAGGACGACGAGCCCGCGGGACGGACGCCGCTCTCGAAGCCTACGCCGGCGCCGCGTGACGCGGGGCGGCGGGGAGGAACTCGAGCGGGACGACCGAAGCGCGGGCGGACCGGACGCGGACGAACCCGGCGAGGGGGCGGAGGTTCTGCGGAATCCGCTGGGAACTTCGTCCCGCGCGGGGGCAGCCGGACGCCGATGAGGACCGCCGTCCTCGCGGCCGATCCCGCTTCGCTCCGTGCCGAACGCAGGTGGTCTCCTTCGCGGAGTAGGCGTTCCAAGCGGACGACCTCCTGGGTGAGGGTGCGCCGGTGGGCTTCCGGAGGGAGTTGCTCGAAGGGCCCGGCGGACCGAACCGCGACGCACACCCGGGGCTGAACCCACGCGCGCGCCGCTCGAAAGGCTGCGCGCGCCGGCGACCCTTCGCACTACTTCGACGCGCGCGGCCTCTTCCCCGTGCTCCCCTTGCGAGCGCGCGCCTTGGTCGACCGCGACGCGGTCGTGAGCGCCTTCACTCGGGGCGCTTCGGGTTGCGAGCGCAGCGGAGCGTAGCTCGTCACGAGCACCGTCCCCAGCGCCTCGAGGACCCGCGACGCACGTTCGACGGTCATGCCGTGGTACTCGTTGCGCTCGTCGCGCGACACCTGGGACTCGTGCACCTCCAGGCGGTCGGCGAGCTCCTTCTGCGCGAGCCCGCGGGCGATGCGCAGGCCGATGAGCAGCCGCCCGAGCCCCTTGAAGTTCACGAGCTCGTCGAAGTCGCCGCGCTTCAGGCGCTCGTAGTGCTCGACCTCCTCCTCGAGCTGGAGGTGGAAGGAGCGGAGCGGGTCCATGCCGCGCTTGAGTTCCGCGGCGGTGAGTCCCTCGGCCTTCAACGCCTTCTCGTGCTCGGCCAACCGCGCCCGCTCCTGCTGCAGGCGCTTCACGGCTTCCTGGTACTCGGCTTCATTTCGAATCATGGCGTGCCTCCGCTCGGTCCTGAACGAGCTTCACGATGCCCTTGGCCAGACTGTCCCTGCGCGACTGGCGGAACGCGGAGGGGAACTCGAGCTCGTGCCCGCGCGCGTCGCGGATGCCGCAGATTTGTCCGTAGTGCGGGTAGAGCTCGACCCGGTAGATCCTCCACATCGGGAGCTGCGCCTTCCCCGAGTCCGGGTCCCAGCGCCGCGAAGCGGGATCCCACGTCCAGCACTTGTGCGGATCGAGGAGGTTGAGCTCGCGCTCCAACTCGCCCGAGAAGGGGCGCCGGCGATCGCAGACGAAGTAGCCGTCGATGTCGTTGGGGTGATCTTTGTCCTCGACGAAGGATCCGTCGACGAAGATCTCGCGCACCCCGACGCTCCAGAGCTGACGCGCGAGGATGCCGAGGTTGTCGACCAGCGTCGCTCTCCATGCTCCGTCCCAGTTCGGATGCGCCGCGCCGGGGCTTTCGACGAGCATCGATCGGTGCAGAGCTGTGAGCGTGAGCGCGAAGTCGCCCTGCGGGAGAACCCCGCACTCCGTGAATCCGGGCAGCGTGCCGTCCTTCCCATGACCACTCCGTTCGCTCATCGACTCCTCCCCCTACTTGACATGATGGTCGTTGCATACATATTTGTCAAGTCCTGGCCTCGCGGGCGTACCGAGCCCGGCGCTCCTGGAGGTGGCCTCCGTCGGGTCCCTGCGTGCCGAACGCCGGTAACCCCGCTCGCGCGCCCGCATCGAAGGACGGAGCTGCAGCCCGTGCCGGCTCCCGAATCCGTCCGGCGCTCGGATCCGTATCCTGAGGAGCGCTTGCCGCGCGTCCAGTGCTGCGACACAACACGACCATGCGAATGATCCCGACCCTCACCCTCGCCCTGGGCATCGCGCTCGCGAGCTGCGGCGTGTCGTCCTCGGTGACGTTGCCGCCGCCGTCGACCACCGGCGCGAGCTCGACGTCCGCCGCGACGCCCGAACCGTCCCCGTCCCTCGAAACCCCGACTTGGAAACCGACCGTGGAGAGCAAGGACCAACTGAAGAAGCGCCTGACCCCGCTCCAGTGGGAGGTGACGCAGGAGAGCGGCACCGAGCGGCCGTTCAAGAACGCGTACTGGGACAACCACGAGGCCGGCCTCTACGTCGACGTCGTCGATGGGACGCCGTTGTTCAGTTCACGCGACAAGTTCGAGTCGGGCACCGGCTGGCCGAGCTTCGTCAAGCCGCTCGCGGAGAGCGTCGTCGTGCGCAAGCAGGACGGCACGCACGGCATGGTGCGCGTCGAGGCGCGCACGAAGGGCTCCGACACGCACCTCGGCCACGTGTTCGACGACGGCCCGAAGCCGACGGGCGAGCGGTGGTGCATGAACTCCGCGTCGCTGCGTTTCGTGCCGCTCGCGGAGATGGAGAAGCAGGGCTACGCCGATTGGATCCCGTACGTCACGGGCAAGACGACCGACGCGCCGAAGAAGACGAGCGACGCGGCGAAGGCGACCGAGACGGAGGTCGCGATCCTCGCGGGCGGCTGCTTCTGGGGCATGGAGGAGCTCATCCGCAAGCAGCCGGGCGTGCTCGAGGTCGAAGCGGGCTACACGGGCGGCTGGCTCGAGAACCCGAAGTACGACGACACGCACGACAGCAAGAGCGGGCACGCCGAGGCCGTGAAGATCACGTTCGACCCGAAGAAGACGACGTATGGGAAGCTGCTCGACTTCTTCTTCAAGATCCACGACCCCACGACGAAGGACCGGCAGGGTAACGACCAGGGCACGCAGTACCGCTCGGCGATCTTCTACGCGGACGACGCACAGAAGGCGGAGGCCGAGAAGGCCGTGAAACGCGCGCAGACGTCGGGCCGGTGGAAGAAGCCGATCGTGACGACACTGGAGAAGGCGTCGAAGTGGTACCGCGCGGAGGAGTACCACCAGGACTACCTGCAAAAGCACCCGGACGGGTACACGTGCCACTACGTGCGCGACTGAGCGCGACTCCTTCGTGCAACCGACCTCGGGCCGACCCTCGTGTCGGCCCGATCACTTGAAAGGGCGTACATCGACCCGCGTGCTGTAGAGCACGTTGCCGTTGCCGAGGTCGCTCACGGCGCCGCTCACGAGGGCGTTGACACCGACGCCTTCGGGGATCTCGCGGCGCGGCGGGAGGCCGTCGACGCGCACGGCGTGGCGCGGCGTGTGCTCGCACAGCGCGACCGGGAGCGTGAGGCTCGCGCGCGGGTTCGACAGCGTCACGCGCTCGCCCGCGCGCACGCCGAGCGCTTCCGCGTCGCGCGGGTTCAGGTGCACGCGTGCGGGGCCGGCCTTCTTCGCGTGGCGCGCGCTGTGGGCGTAGGTCGAGTTGTGCGTCTGCACGCTCGGGCAGGAGAGCAGCACGAAGGCGCCCGTGTCGCCGCACCAGTCGTCGGGGACGAACGTCGCCATCGGCGGTTGGCCGAGCGCCTTCATCCGCTCGCTCACGAGCTCGACCTTGCCGCTCGGGGTGCCCCAGTCCGCGTGCGCGCGCTCCACGGGCTTCACGGGGGCACCGGTCGCGAGGCGTGCGAGCTCATCCGCGCTCAAGCGTGAGCGGCTCGCATCGAGCAGCTCCTTGCACACGCTCGTCGCACTCACGTTCCAACACTCCTGCCGCAGTCCGAGCGCCTTCCCGATCGCCGCGAAGGTCTCGACGTTGCTCCGCGGGCCGCTCGATCCAGTGCTCGGCGGCCACGTCCCGCCCGGCGCCTTCACCGCGGGCCGCGCGTGCTGCATCCAGCGGTGGCCGTAGCTGCGGTACACGTCCTCGTGCTCCGGGAACATCGTCGCGGGGAGCACGACGTCGGCGAGCTCCGCCGTCTCCGTCAGGAAGTGCTCGTGCACGACGAGGAACAGGTCCTCGCGCGCGAGCCCGCGCCGCACGAGGGCGCTCTCCGGCAGCGTCACCGCCGGGTTGTGGCACCACACGAACACGGCGCGGAAGCGACCGGACACGAGCTCGCGGCCGATCTGCACCTGCGTCACCGGCGTGTTCGGCGCGCCGGTTCCATCGGGGGGCCGCAGGTCGGGGCGGATCACCGCGTCCTCGGCGAGGTCGAAGTGCGCGAAGCTCTCGAAGTGCACGCGCGCGGCGTGGCCCATCACCGCGGCCATCGAGCCGATCGCGCGCAGGCTCATCCCGCCGTTGCGGCGCCGCGCGAAGCCGATGCCCGTCTTCAGGAAGGGCGTCTTCGCGCGCATCAGGAGCCCCGCGAGCTCCGTGATCGACTTCGGATCGAGCCCCGTGATGCGCGCCGTCGTCTCGAGGTCGCAGCGCTGGCGCACGTGCGTCTCGAACGCGTCCGCGCCGACGCACTGCTCGGCGAGGAACGCGTGGTCGACCTCCCCCACCTCGAACGCGATGCGCGCGATGCACAGCGCGAGCGCGGCGTCCGTGCCGGGCTGCACGATCAGGCCGAACCCGCCCCACTTCTCGAGCGTTCGAATCGTCTCCGTGCGCCACACGTCGATCGCGACGACGGGCACGCCGCGCGCGAGGAGCTGCTTCACCTTGGGCTGGAGGTGCTGGTGCGTGCGCGCCATGTCGCAGCCCCACAGCACGAGGAGGTCGCTGTCGACGACCGTGTCGATGTCGGGGCCGAGACAGCGGCCGAGCACCGCCTCGACGCCCGCCGTGCCCGATGCATCGCACACGCCGCCGTCGTGCAGCGTCGCGCCGAGCGCGTGGAACATGCGCAGCGGGAACTTGCGCTGCACGAGCCCCATCGAGCCGCCGTACGAGAGCGCGAGCACGTCGCTCCCCACGAGCGGCTTCACGCGCTCGACGATGCGCGCGATGGCGTCCTCCCACGTCGCGGGCACGAGCTCCGCGCCCTTCCGCGCGCGCACGAGCGGGGTCGTCAGGCGGTCGGGGGCCGCGAGGAGCTCGCCGTAGAGCTGCGTCTTCCCGCACAGGACGCCCTGCGACCAGCCGTGCTCCGGGTTCCCTGAGAGGCGCACGAAGCGGCCCTCCGCGTCGCTTTCGACGAGCACGCCGCAGGCGTCGGGACAGTCGAGCGGGCACGTGGTCGGCGTGGTCGAGCTCATCGCGCGCGCAGGTTAGGTCCCCGCGCGCGCGCGCGCCAGCGCGTCAGCGATCGAGGACCGCGACCAACGCGTCGAGGTCGTTCGCGAGCTCGACGCGCTCGATGCGCCGGCCGAGCAGGCGCGCGAGCGCCACGGGGAGCGGCGTCGGCGCGAACCCGGCGCGCGCGAGCGGACCGTCGATCGCATCGCCGAACTTCGCCGCGTGCGCGGTGGCGAGGAAAACGCCCGTCTCGCCCGGCGCGAGCCGCTCGCGCAGTACACGGTGCGCGACGGCGGTGTGCGGGCACGCGCGGTAGTCGAGACGCGCCATGCGGACGAGCTCGTCCTCCGTCTGCTCGTCCGTCGCACTGCCGGAGCGCAGGACGGAGCGCATGCGCTCGCGGTCGCCGCCGAAGAGCCGTTCGATGCGCTCCCAGTTGCTCGGCGCGCCCACGTCCATCGCGTTCGACAGCGTCGGCACGGTCGCGCGCGGTTCGTACCGCCCCGTGTCGAGGAAGCGCGGCACGACGTCGTTCGCGTTCGTCGCCGCGACGAAGGCGCGCACGGGGAGACCTTGCTCGCGCGCGTAGAGGCCCGCGCACAGGTTGCCGAAGTTGCCGCTCGGCACGGCGACGACCGGCGTCGCGCTGACGCCGCGCGCGCGCAGCGCGGCGACCGCTTCCCAGTAGTAGAGGACCTGCGCGAGGACGCGCGCGAGGTTGATCGAGTTCGCCGATGCGAGCCCGTGGCGCGCGACGAGCGCGCGATCGGCGAAGCAGCGCTTCACGAGCGCTTGGCAATCGTCGAACGTGCCCGCGACCGCGACGGCGGTCACGTTCTCGCCGAGGCACGCGAGCTGGCGCTCCTGCAACGGAGCAATGCGCCCCGCGGGGTACAGGACCACGACGCGCACGCCACGTCGCTTCCAGAACGCGCTCGCGACGGCGGCGCCCGTGTCGCCCGACGTCGCGGTGAGGATCGTGCGCGGTCCGCGAGCGGGCACGCGCTCCAGGACGGCCGCGAGGAAGCGCGCGCCGAAGTCCTTGAACGCGAGCGTCGGCCCGTGGAACAGCTCGAGCGCGAACGTGCCGTCCGCGAGCGGCGCGAGCGGCGCGGGGAAGTCGAGCGCCTCGCCCACGACCGCGCGCACGTCCGCGAGCGCGAGCTCGTCGCCGATCAGGCGCTCGAGGATGCGCGCGCAGCGTTCGACCCACGGCAGCGCGAGCAGCGCGTCCGCGTCCTCGAAGCGCGGCCAGCGCTCCGGCACGAAGAGCCCGCCGTGCTCCGGCGTCGAGCCCGCGGCCGCGGCGAGGAACGACGAGCGGTCCTCGATCGAGCGCGTCCCGACGAGCTTCACACGAGCCTCGCGCCGCGCCGGTCGAGCGCGCACGCGCGCGCGATGCTCGCGACGCCGGCCGCCGCGAACGCGCGCTCCATGGCCGCCGCGACCGAAGCCGCGTCGCGCTCCTCGGCGACGGCGAACACCGCGGGGCCCGAGCCCGACAAGCTGCACGCGAGCGCTCCCGCGCCGAGCGCCGCGCGCTGCACGTCGCGGAAGCCCTTCACGAGGCGCGCGCGGTGCGGCTCGGCGATGACGTCGCGCAGGCACTCGGCAAAGAGCGCGCGCTCGCCCGTGTGCAACGCGTGCACGAAGCCCGCTACGAGCTGCGCCCACTCGACGGCCAGTGCGCGCGGGAGCTCCTTCGGCAACACGCCGCGCGACTCGCGCGTCGAAAGCTCGAGCTCGGGCTGCGCCAGCGCGAACGCGAGACCGTCGGGGAACGGCAGCGTGCGCGTCGCGCCCGACGCGGTGCACAACTGGAGCCCGCCGAGCAGGCACGGCGCCGCGTTGTCGAGGTGCGCGGCGCCCGACGCTTCGCGCTCGGCGCGCGCGGCGAGCGCGAGCAGCGCCGGACGATCGAGCGGCTCGCCCGCGAACGCATTGAAGGCGACGAGCGCCGCGACGCTGGAGCTCGCCGACGATCCGAGGCCGCTGTTCAACGGCAGCCGCTTCTCGAGCACGACGCGCGCGGGCGCGAGCTTCTTCCCGAGCGCTTCCTCGAAGAACCCCTTCGCCTTCAGCACGAGGTTGTCCTTCGGGTCGCGCGGCAATCGCTCCGCGTACTTCCCGGTGCACTCGAAGCGGTCCGCGGCGCTCGCCTCGACCGTGACGCGGTCGCCGAGCGGCTCGCCCGCGAGCGGCACGACCGCCGCGCCGAGCACGTCGAAGCCCACGCCCAGGTTGCCGATGGACGCCGGCGCGAACGCCGTGACCGACTTCACGCCGGACTCCACGTCGCGAGCGAGAGGATGTCGGAGAGCACGCCCGCCGCGGTCACGTCCGCGCCCGCGCCGTAGCCGCGGATCACCATCGGCCGCGGGCTGTAGTGCTCCGTCAGGAACGCGAGCGCGTTCTCGCCGCCTTTGACGCCGCGCAGCGGATGCTCCGGGCCCGCTTCCACGAGCGACACGACCGCGCGGCCCTCTTCGATCCGGCCCGCGAAGCGCAGCGCGGCGCCCCGCTTCGCGAGCTCGGCCGCGCGCGCGGCGAACTCCGCGTCGAGCGCGGGCACGCGATCGAGGAACGCGTCGACGGTGCCCGAGGCGTCGAAGCGCTTCGGGAGCACGCCCTCGACCTGTACGTCGTCCGGCTCGAGCTCGATCCCGATCTCGCGCGCGAGGATGAGCACCTTGCGCGCGACGTCGCGGCCGGAGAGGTCCTCGCGCGGGTCGGGCTCGGTGAAGCCCTGCTCGCGCGCTTCGCGCAGCGCATCGGAGAGGCGTGCGCCGTCCTCGATGCGGCCGAGGAGGTAGGACATCGAGCCGGAGAGCACGCCCTCGATGCGCTTCACGCGGTCGCCGCTTGCGACGAGGCTCTGCAGCGTGTCGATCACGGGCAGACCGGCGCCGACGTTGGTCGCGTAGAGGAAGCGGCGCTGCTTCTTCCGCGCGATCGCGCGCAGCTCGCGCCAGTACGCCTGCGCCGAGGCGTTCGCGACTTTGTTCGCCGTCACGACGTGCAAACCGCCCTCCAGCGCGGCGGCGTAGCGCGTCGCGAGCTCGCCGCTCGCCGTGCAGTCGACGAGCACCGGACACACCGGACGGCGCTCCGCGACGAAGGCGAGCACGCGCGCGAGCTCCGACGGCGCGCGCTCGCTGGCGAGCCGCGCGGCGGCCTGCGCGGGCTCGATGCCCGTTTCGTCGAGCACGAGCGCCTTGCTGTTCGCGATGCCCGTGATGCGCAGGCGCACGCCGCGCTGGAGCAGGCGCTCGCGCTGCGCGCCGACCTGCGCCAGGAGCCGCGCGCCCACGCTGCCCGCGCCGAACACGAACAGGTCGATCGTCTCGGGCGTGTGGAAGAAGCGGTGGTGCGCGTGGCGGATCGCGCGCTCGCCGTCGCCCCCGAGGATCACGGCCGAGATGCTGCGCTCCGAAGCACTTTGCGCGATCGCGACGACGTTGACCGCGACTTCGGCGAGCGCGCGGAAGAACGTCCCCGCGGCGCCCATGCGCGTGCGCATGCCGTCGCCGACGACGGAGAGGATCGAGAGGCCGTCGCGCCGCTCGACGGGATCGATGCGGGAAAGGCGGCGCTCGGGCTCGAACGCGCGCTCCAGCGCCGCGACCGCGCGCGCGCCGTCCTTGCCGGTGACGCACAGGGAGATCGCGCACTCGCTCGACGCCTGCGAGATGAGGATCACGGAGATGCCCGCCTCCGCGAGCGCCGCGAACGCGCGCGACGCGACGCCGGGGATGCCGGCCATGCCGCTACCGGTGAGGTTCACGAGCGCGACGTCGGCGAGCAGCGTGAGGCCGCGCACGCCGAACGGTGACGGAGCAGCGCTCGCGCGCACGATCGTGCCGGGCTTCTCCGGCGCGAAGCTGTTGCGCACGGCGACGGGGATGCCTTTTTCCCGCGCGGGCTGGATCGTCTTCGGATGCAGCACCTTCGCGCCGAAGAACGAGAGCTCCATTGCCTCCTCGAACGAGACCTCGGGCAAGCTGAACGCCTCGGGCACGAGGCGCGGGTCGGCCGAGTAGATGCCGTCGACGTCGGTCCAGACGTCGCACAGACGCGCGTCGAGCGCGTGCGCGGCGATCGCTGCGCTCCAGTCCGATCCCCCGCGGCCGAGGAGCACGGTGCGGCCCTCGCCGTCGCCCGCGAAGAAGCCGGGGAGGATCAGGAGGCGCTCGCCCCGCTCGGACGGCCCACTCGGGGCGCGCTGGTCGCTCGGTGCGCGCTGGTCGCTCGGGGCACGCTGGTCGCTCGGTGTGCGCTGATCGCTCGGGGCACGCAGCTCGCTCCAGCGCGCGTGGATCTTCGCGAGGTCGGGCGCCGCCTCGAGACAGTCACCGCTCGCGAGCACGAACTGCACGGGGTCGAGCTCGCGCGGCGCGAGCCCGCGCGCGCGCGCGAGCCGCGCGAGGATCGCGCACGAGGCGCGCTCGCCCAGGCTCGACAGCTTCGCAACGACGAGCGGCGGCGCCTCGCGCAGGAGCTGGACGCCTTGCAGCAAGCGTTCGTACTCGCGCGCGATGCCGTCGAGCGCCGTTTCGAGCTCCACGCGCGCGTCGTAGGCGAGTTCGCTCGCGACGTCGGCGACGATCTTCGCGTGCAGCGCGCGGAAGCGTTCGACGAACGGGCCCGGCGCCTCGCCCTCGCGCGCCTTGCGCGACGCTTCGAGCAACTGGTTCGTGACGCCGGTGACCGCGGACGCGACGAGGCACACGCGCTCCTCACGCAGCGCCTCCTGCACGAGGTCGATCACGCGCCGCATGCGCGCGGCGTCGCCCACGGACGTGCCGCCGAACTTCATGACGCGGAAGGTCGTGGCCGAAGGGTTGGGAACGGTCATCGTGGCTGGCGAAGGGGTCGTGCGGAGGTCCCGAGGAGCCCGGGCGGGCCGTGATCGGCTCGCGCCCTTCCTTTTCTAGAGGATCGGACGGCGGGGCGGAAATCCGTTCCGGGAGTCCAGTCGCCAAGCCGCTCCTTGGCGCGCGCGCCCGAGGCTCACGATGCGCGGGCGCGAAGCTCGTGACGCAGGCGCTGGAGGGCGAGGGTCCGACGGTGGGCCGAGTGCGAAGCGAGCTGATCCATGCTCCCTCCGGTCGCGAGGCCGACGCATCGTACGGAGTCGAGGGCCTCCGACGGACTTGCTCGTGCGCGGGAGCCACGCGTGGAATGCGCAGCCATCGGTCGAGTGCGTCGGAATCGTCGCCAGGCCGCAGCGTGCTGGCCGGATTCCAATCCGTCGAGAGCACCCGTCCCGAACTCGATAGGGCGCACAGTCGAAGCGTACCCACATCGAGCTCGTGGGCTCGCCCGGGAGGAACGCGCCACGATCAGCCTTCGTTGGACGGTGCCCCCGCCTGCGGTTCACGCTGCACGCCTCCAACAAGATGCAACTCGGCAGGAGCTGGGTGTCCCGCTCCCGCCTCGGCGCGGCCTCGGCGCTCACGACGGGGGCGGGCGATCGCAAGTGAGCGCTCGACGCGCCCGACGAACAGGCGGCCATGTCCGGTCGAGCGGCGCGGTTTCGTCCGGCCCGCGCGAGCTGCGGCGTCGTGCAGGATCTCCCCCGAATCAAGATCGGGAACTCGACGCGCGGTCGTCCGGCCCGAGCGCCAGGAGCATGCGGGATCGGCAAGCGCTCGAGCCACTCGACTCCAACGCTGCTGGCCTGCATTTCGTGAGCGGGGGTCGGGGAGCTCCCCGGTGAACGGTGCTCAGGATCTCCCCCGAATCAAGATCGAGGACTCGATGCGCAGTCGTCCGGCCCGAGCGCCGGGAACCTGCGGGATCGACGGACGCTCGGACGACTCGGCACCGGCGAAGCTTCCGCTGCATTTCGTGAACGGGGGTCGGGGAACTCCCCGGTGAACGGCGCGCAGGATCTCCCCCGAATCAAGATCGGGAACTCGACGCGCGGTCGTCCGGCCCGAGCGCCAGGAGCAGGCGCGATCGACGAGCACTCGAGCGACTCGGCACCAACGATGCTGCCACTGCGTTGCATGAGCGGCGGCCGGGGAACTGCCCGGTGAACGGCGCGCCAGATCTCCCCCGAACCGAGATCGAGAACTCGACGAAGGCTGGAACCAGGATCGCACGACGATCCGTGCCGGCGCGACGGGCCTCACTCGACCGGCGCGGGGCGGCGGCGCTCGAGCTCGGCGCGGAAGTCGTTCAAGGCGCCTTCGCGCGCGTCGACGAGTTGCGCGTCCGCGTCGAAGAAGAGCACGACGCCGCGGAGGTGGCGCGCGAGGTCGTCGTAGGACGCTTGCGCCGACGTGCCTTGGTCGATCGGCACGCTGAGCGTGACCCCGCGCGCGCCGTCCTCGCTCCAACCCCATGCGAGCGCCATCCCGTCGCCCTTCCATTCCCACACGAACACGGGCGCGCCGAGGGCGGCGAGCGCGTCGTCGAGCGCGCTCTTCCCGGGGACGAGCGCCGCGACGACGCCCGCGCGCGGCGGGAGGTTCACGGTTGCGCGGTCGAAGCGGAAGCTGACGCAGCTCGCGGCTCCGAGCGCGAGGAACGCGGCGAGGGCGAGCTTCAATCGCGCTCCACGTCCATCCACGGCATCGCGTAGGCGGCGCCTTCCGCCTCGAGTGACGACCCGACGTGCGTCAACACGTCGGCGTCGTCGAAGAAGAGCCACGCACGGTCCTGGCGCGTGTCCTGGTTCAGGAAGCTCACGATCAGGATCGAGAAGCCCGCGCGCTTCGTCGTCGTGTAGTCGTAGCGGTACGCGGTGCGCTTGCCGAGCTGCACGACCTCGTGCGGCGCGCCGAGGAGCGCAGTGACCTCCTTCGCGGTCGTCTTCCCGGGCGTGAGCTCCGTGATCGTCTTCTGCACGAGCGGCACGTTCACGGTGTCGCGCGAGATGAAGCACGCGGGAGCGAGGAGGAGCGGGAGGGCGAGGAGGGCCTGGGTCGGTCGCATGGCGGCTGTCGTACCCGATCCGCGCGCTCCGATCTACTCGTCGCGCGCGGATGGGAACGCGGGGAAGGGCACGTCGCCGCGCACGATCACGACCGCGCCGCTCGCCTTCGCGGCGCGCACGCGGTCGGGCGTCACCAGCTCGACGTCCGTGCTCGTCGCGAAGGCGCGAGTGCGCCACAGCACGAAGGCGCGGCCGCAGCCGCCGCGGTCGAGGGCTTCGGCGAGGCCCCAGTTGAAGACGGGGATGTCGCGCTCGCGGCCCCACACGTCGGAGAAGTCGAGGAGCACGACCGTCGCGTTCGCGGGCGCCTCCGCGCGCTTCAGGCAGGCCTCGATCGACAGGTCCGTCGCGCGGCGACCCGCCTCGGCGTACTCCTCCGCGTCCGTGAGGGAGTCGAAGGTCCACGCGCCGCCGAGCGCGAGCACGAAGAGGAGCACGTGGGGCTTCGCGGTGCGTGCCGCCCACGCGGCGAGCGCCAGCGCCGCGAACGCGGAGCCGAGGTAGGCGTAGCGCTGGTTGAAGCCCGTGCCGAGCGTCGGCAGCACGAGGTCGAGCACGACGGCGATCAGCGCGAAGCGCGCGA
>JACRIO010000310.1 GCA_016220035.1 Planctomycetota bacterium
GTTCGTCGAGGACGAGCTCCCGATCGAGCGGCTCCCGACGCGCGCCGTGCTCCCGCCGCCGCCGGATTGGGCGACGCTCTACTTCGGCCAGGGCAAGAAGGACAAGCTCAACAAGGTCGACCTCGTCGGCTTCCTCCTGCAGAAGGGCCGCCTCGCGAAGGAGGACCTCGGCCGCATCGAGGTCAAGGACCACCACGCGTTCGCGGCCGTGCGGCGAGCGCGCGTCGACGGCCTCCTCCGGCTCGTCCGCGACGAGCGCATCAAGGGCCGGCGGGTGAAGCTGGAGCTCGCGAAGTAGCGCGCGGACCGCTTTTTTCCGAGATCGCTGCCGCGCGGGGGCGCCCCGTGGAGAATCGAGGCGATGAACGACCGCGCCCTCGCCCGCCTCTTCCGCCGCTTCCGCGACCGTCACGACGGCGCGGCGCTCGCGGCCGTGTTCGACGCGACGGCGCGCGAGCTCTTCGAGGTCGCCTGCCACCTTAACCGGGACCTGGTGGGCGCGGAGGACCTCGTCCAGGCCACGTTCGTCACCGCGATCGCGAAGGCGCGCGATTACGACGAGGCGCAGCCGGTGAAGGCGTGGCTCTACGGGATCCTCTGGCGTGAGGCGGCGAAGACTCGGCGCGAATTGGCGCGGCGCGTGGATCCGGTGCGACTGCACGAACGCGTCGTGCCCGAGCCGATCGACGGCCTGATCGGTCGCGAATTGCCGGACGCGGTCGCATCGGCGCTCGAGGGCTTGCCGCGGCCGTACCGCGAGGTGCTCGAGCCCTTGCTGAAGGAGGAGCAGCGCCCCGAGGAGATCGCCGCGCGCCTGAAGCGCTCGCCGGGAACGATCCGCAGCCAGATCCACCGCGGGCTCGAGCGGCTGCGGCGCGCGCTGCCCGCGGGGCTCGCCGGGATGCCGGCGGTCGGCGTTTGGAACGTCCGCGGCCTCGGGGCGGTGCGCGGCGAGGTACTGCATGCCGCGGGCTTCTCTCCTGCCGTCGCGGCGGGAGCGTCGGTGCTCGTGGTGCAGGCGACGATCGGAGGTTGGGTCATGTCGAAGATCGGTGTGGGAGCCGCTGCGCTCGCGCTCGCTGGCGCGGCGTGGTTCGTCGCGGTCGAGACCGGGGCCACGGATGCGGCCCCCGTCGAGGAGCACACGGAAGCAAGAGTCGAACGCGCGAGCGCGAGCGGGACTGCGCGCGCGGACGCTGCGCGCGAGAGAGAAAGCGAGCGCAGCACAGCCGGTATGCCCGAGCCTGGAACCGCGGCTCCCGCGCCCGACCCCAAGGACAGCGTCGACTGGTGGCTCGCGCGGTTCAACGCGGCCCCGAATGATTGGCGCCACGGTTGGCAGGTGATGGAGGACATCGCCGCGCTCCCGCCCGAACGCGGCCGCGCGATCCTGCGCGGCGTCTGGCCGCACCTCACCAAGCCCGTGCGCGAGCAGGCCATGAAGCCCTTCGTGTTCCACGGCGGACACGCGCTCGCGCTCGAGGCGCTGCACCTCGGCGCGACCGATCCCGAGCTTTCGGTGCAGGAGCGCGCGTTCGGCTACCTCGAGCGCTACGCGTTCCGCGACTTCGCGCTGGATTTCTCGGCGTACCTCGCCTGGGAGCGCGAGTTCCGCGGCCGGCCGATCGCCGAGGTCCTGGACGTGAACGCGCGACGCTTCGCGGCGGAGCTCGCGGGGCTCGCGCCCGGCGCGCTCGCGACGCGCATGCGCGAGATCGACGCGCTCGAGCTCGACGCCGGCAAGAACGCGGGCGTCGACCTCGCCGCCACGCTGCGCGACGCGGGCCTGCTCGACGCGCTCGCGAACGCGGTCGAGCGCGGCGACGAGGACGCGCGGACGCAGGCACTCGCCTGGTCGAAGGCCGTCGCGGCGGACGAGCCGTGGCTCCGTACCTTCGTGACGCCGCGCATCGATTCGGCGACGGACGAGACGACGCGCTCGGCGTGCTTCGACGCGCTCGCGCGCTCCGATTGCGCATGGGCGCGGACCGAGGTCGAGGCCTACCTGCGCCGCGTCGCGGAGGCGCCGCCGCTGGAAACGGACGAGCGCGAGGGCGCGCGCGACTCGGCGCTCGCCGCCGCGCGCGCGATCGGCGCGATGGACGATCCGGCGGCGATCCCCGAGCTCATCGGAACGCTGGCGCGTGATCGCACGGGGCGCTACGGCTACGCGCTCGGGCACTTCGCGCTCGCGCCGCTCACCGGCGTCCAGTACGACCCGTCCCACGACGCGGCCTGGTGGCGCGAGTGGTGGGAGAAGAACGCGGAGCGCCTCCCGCCGCACGTGCGCGCGCTCTCGATTCCGCGCTGACACGGAGCTCCACACATGTTCACGAGCACTTTGTTCGTCTTCTTCTCAATGCTCGTTCCCGAGCAGAAGCCCGAAGCTGCGGCCAAGGAACCCGCGCCGATCGAGATGCAGCTCGGCGAGCGGCAGAGCTACCTGCTGCACGCGCCGAAGGACGCGAAAGCGCCGGCGACCGGCTGGAAACTGCTCGTCGTCATGCCCGGCGGCGACGGCGGCGCCGACTTCGCGCCCTTCGTCGGCCGCATCCGCGAGAACGCGCTCGGCGACGACTGGCTCGTCGCGCAGATGGTCGCGCCGGTGTGGAGCAAGGACCAGGCGGAGAAGCTCGTGTGGCCGACGAAACTCTCGCCCTGGCCGAAGATGGAGTTCACCTGCGAGGAGTTCTTCGACGCGGTCGTCGCGGACGTCGCGAAGACCAGGAAGCTCGACCCCAAGTACCTCTTCACGCTCGGCTGGTCATCGGGCGGACCGCTCGCGTACACGCTCGGCCTGCGCGAGAAGACCAATGTCACGGGCACCTTCGTGGCGATGTCCGTGTTCAAGCCGGAGCAACTTCCGAAGCTCTCGAATGCGAGAGGCCGTGCGTTCCACGTGCTGCATTCCCCCGAAGACTGGATCCCGATCGCGCAGGCCGAGGACGCGCGCGACGGCCTGAGAAAAGCCGGCGCGAGCGTGACCTTCGCGACGTACTCCGGCGGCCATGGCTGGCACGGCGACGTCTACGGACTGCTCCGCGCGGGCGTCGCGGAGCTCGAGCGGACGGCCAAGGCGGTGAAGTCGAGCCCGAAGAAGCCGTAGCCGCGGCGCGCGACAGTGACGCACGCGTCCCACCGCGGAAGGCGGCGGCGCGCGGGCCGCGCACTCGTTCTCCGCCGCCCGCCCCATGTGCCCGCAGCACTCGCCGCCGAGCACGCGGACGCGCGTTGTCCTCGGGGCCATGGCGACCTCCGACTCGAGCTCCCTACCCGACTCTGACGTCGTCCGCGCGGCGATCTGCCGAGCACGATCGCACCGTCAGCCTGATCCGCCGGTTCCAGGGCGGCGATCCCGTCGCGCTCGACACGCTCTTCTCGCGCTACTACCCGCGCGTCCTGCGCTACGTGCAGTTGCGGATGGGCCCGCTCGTGAAGAGCCGCTTCGAGGCCGAGGACATCGTGCAGGAGGTCTTCGCCGCGGCGATGCAGGACCTCCACTCGGTCGTGGTGAGCGAGCCGGGCGAGCTCATCCACAGGCTCGCGACCGTCGCGGAGAACCAGATCCGCGGCAAGGCCGACTACCTCGCGGCGAAGAATCTCGACGCGCGCATCGAGAAGTCGCTCGATTCGATCCGCGGCGCGATCTCGACCGGCAGCTTCCGCTTCGACCCCGCGGACGACGGCACGCCGCAGATGGAGGAGCTCGCCCGGAAGGAACTCGTCGCGATCGTGAACGAGTGCATCGGCGACCTGTCGCCGGATCATCGCGAGGTGATCCTCTTGCGCAACGTCGCGGGTTGCTCGTGGGCGCTCGTCGCCGAGAAGATGGGCCGCGAGACGGATCAGGCGGTGTGCATGCTCCACGCCCGCGCCCGCGTCGCGCTGCTCAAGCTGCTCGCGCCGCGCCTTCGAGACGTGCGCGAGGGCGAGATGGAGGCGTGAGCGCGGCGCGTTCGTCGCGCGGCCGGTAATGCTCGTGCCGGGGACTGCGCACTCCGATGGTCGCCGAACGGGAAGACCCGCGCCTCACTCCACGCGCACCTCGACGACCCCCGTGGACATCGGCGGCGCGACGGACTCGCCTTCGCGCGCCTCGCCGTTGCGCGGCGTGACGCGCCAGCGGTACGCGCCGTTCGGCAACCCGAGCATGCGCAGGCGTCCGTCGGGGCCGGTCTTCCAACCGCTCCGCGAGAGCGTGACGAGCCCGCGCTCGACCCACGCGCTCACGTCCTGGCTCTGCTCGACGGACGTGAGCTCCACGAGCGCGCCCTCCTGCGGGTTGCCGAGAGTGTTCTTCACGACGAGCTCCAAGTTGCCGATGCGACGGACTTCGAGCGTCTGCGTGGAATCCGTCGCGGCGTGATCGACCACGCTCTCGGCTGGCCAGTAGCCGGGGTGCTTCATCGCAAGCCGGTACTTGCCTGGGCCGACGCGCTCCCACGTCGTGCTCCCGGTGGCATCCGTCGTGCGCGCGGAGGTCTCGACCGCGAAACCGAGCTCGTCGGCGAGCCCAATGTCCACGCCCGGACGCGGCGCGCCGCGCTCGACCGTCCGCAACAGACAATCATGCTGCGGCAGGGGGATTCCTCTTGGTCAACTCTACTGAAGACCATGGCCCTCCCGCCAACGGGTGTAGTCCCATGCCCCCACGACGCACGCCACCTCTTGTCAGCTTGCTATGAAGTCGATCTAGAATACGGGCCGCTGCGAGATCGTCAGACACCCAGTATCCTGGATTTGAACCAAACTCGCAATTCTCGACAAACCGAACATAGCTGGGATGGTCGGGTGGTGCATTGTCCATGAGCCTCTCCGCCGCAAGTAGAGCAAGCTCTTGATCGTCGAATTGCACACCAAAGTACATGGCGTTCATTTGAGATGGGATTCGCTCGACAAACAGACCACTTGCCTCACGGGCGAATTCGAGAGCGGTCCCGAGATCTCCGAGTTGAAACCTGGCGACCTCACAGTTTTCGTATATGCATGCAAGTTCAGGTCGAGTTGGAAACAACTGAGACACCCTGCCGAAATGCTGAAGCGATAGCAGTTCATGGCCCGAGGCCATCATGTCAATGCCAACCAGCAGCCGAGCACGGTTGGTCGGAACCAACGCACCCGAAGCGAGTGCGAGTCGACGACCAAGGTGACTTTTCCTAGGTGCTCTCCCCAGGAACTCGAGAAGGAGCGGGATGATGGGGCCGGCCCCAACGTTCATCCGAGGATGCAGGGCCCATGCCTTGAGTCTCGACTCGAGTTCACCCGGTGCAAAGTAGGGACCGCTCGAGGTTGCGGTGGTGTGTCGCGTAAGAATCTGACCATTGGCTGGGGTATCGAATACCTCTGTGACGCTCGCAGTATACAGCAATTCAGCGAGCTCCGCGCGATGGACTCGAAGGAGCTCCCGTTCAGCCTGCGCGACTTTCGACACCCTGGGTGCGGGATCGGGGTTCCAGTTCAGTGTACCCGTCCCGGAGTCGATGGCGGACTTGAGTAGCGGCGAATCCGAATCCAAGGCCAACTCGGCGATTATGCTCTGGATTCTGAGGTCGATCGATCGGTTGAATGCACTCATTCCCCGGCCTCCAGGTTCAGCTTGGAATCGGTCAGCACGACTGACCTTCCGATGCGACGCGATACTGCTTTCAAACTCGATCGAACATACATGGCCAGCTCTTCCGGATTGCCCATCTCGAGCCGCTGACATTCCTCTATTGATCGCTGCTGATAGATCAATGCGTAGCACGCCGAACGAGCTGGCACTGGAAGCAGGTTGAAGGAGAGGCACGCCAATCGCCCGAGCTCGATGTCGATTCCCAACAGGCGCGCGATTGTGGCGTATGGATCGCAGGAACTCTCCTCGTCGTGACCGGCGAGCATGCGCTCACGCTCCTCTTCGAGGAGCTCAGAGATGGACTCCTTGATTCGGGCCGAAACGAAGGCTTCAATCGATGGAACGCCACGGTAGCGAACCCCCGCATATGCAATCCGAGCAAGAGATCTCATCAGGACGCGGTCCACGGGTAGTAGGAGTGCGTTTGATTCGAGGAGCGACTCTACACGTGTTCGAACATCAAGCGGATCACCATCACAGAGCCGCGCGAGGAGCTCACGCGGGCTCCGCGCGCGAAAGAGGTCATCGTCAGGCCGCGAGGGGCTCCCTCCGGACGACTGACCTGGCGGCAGGCAACCCCACCCACTTGCACGGAAACGCGGTGTCATGTGTGCCTTCTCCTCGATGGGGGACTCTGGGTTTGGCCGCCGGATTCTCAGGTGCCGCTGCTGAGAGGACAAGGCCCCCCACCTTGGCTGCTCAGCTTCGCGGGGCTGGGCACAGGCACTGGGCGTTGAGAACCCGAATTCCCCACTTTGCTGAACGGCGCCCTGCCCTCCCGGTTCTCGGGCCAGCCGTGCGCTGGCCACTCCCCGGCCTCACGACAACTGCCGCCGGAGCCGAGGAGCCGCGGAGCCAGGAGTTGGCCAAGACCCGGTTAGGGTGGGGCTCTTCTTCCCGCCCGCCGGACAGGCACTCGTTCCGGCGGCACGAGTCCTCGCTCTGCGTCGCCCGCGCGGAGGGCGAGGGTGACGCAGTCGGAGACGCCGTCGCCCTGCTGCGCGTCGCTGGCACGACGCCGCAGCTCACGGTCCAGGTATCGGCGCCACGGCCGTGAAGCACCGCCAGCCTGGGGATCGACCCGGAGCCCGCCATGGTGCATGCGATCCCGGCCGGGGAGTTCGCCGGCGGTCATGCGACCACCTCGCTCCGGTCGGGGTCGGCGGGCTGCCCGTGCTCGATGCCGGACCGGGCAACGCACGCGTGCGTTCGAGCAACGCACGCGTGCGTTGAAGCGACGGGCGACGAGCCCCTAATTCGCACTCGGAACGTAGCGGCTGGCATGACCGCGCTTGCCCTCCGCGCGTAGAAGCTCCTTCGCTACAAGCTTTTGCAGCAGCCGGTAGGCCTGCGGCGGACTGAGGCGGCAGAGTTCCGCGACCTCGTTGCGAGCGATCGAGCCGTGCGTTCGCACGTACTGAAGCACCATCTGCTCCTGTTGGGCTGGTTCGAATCCGCGTTGCCGGACATAGGCGGCCTTCTCCCCCAGTCGGCGGTAGGTGCTGGCGGACAGGTGGTAGGTGCGCCCCGTGCGTTCGCCGCGGGCCTCGACGATGCCGCTCTCGACCAGCGCCTGCATCCGCCCTCGGGCCTCGGACTCCGGCTTCTGCAGCAGCCTGGCGGCTTCCGCCGTCGTCAGGCGTCGTTCGCGCCGCAGGCCATCCAGGAGCAGCAACTCGTCGAGGCCGAGCGGCCGTTCTGCCCGGCTTTCCTCCGCGACGAGGCGCGCGAAGTCCAGACTGGCCTCGCCGCCGTGCAAGAGGAGAACGACGCCGACCTCCGTGCTCCGTTCGTAGGAGGGAGCGGGCCGACCCAGCCGAAGCTGCTCGTAGAAGATCGTGTCGATGCCGCGCGCAGTACGCTCGACGAGACCCGCACGCTTGAATGCGTCAGCCAGCAGTGGGTTGCGGGGGCGGGGTTGAGTCACGAGCAGGTTGTCGAGCCGGACGCCCTCAGGGAATCCGCCCGGGTTCGTGATCTCGATGTGATCCGCATGCCACTGCACATGCACGGCCCCGAGACGACCGTAGTCGCGATGCACGAGTGCGTTGGCCACCCCCTCGCGGAACGCGCGCTCGGGGTAGTCGGGGATCCCGACGCGGAACATGCCGAGCATCAGCTCCTGCTCGCGATTGCGAGCCCGGAAACGCCCTTCGAGTTCCTCGACCGCGCGCAACAGCGGCCAGCGAAGGAAGTCATTCATCTCGACCGCTCCCGCGCGGAGGACCTGAAAGGCGATCTCGTGGGTCGGTAGGACGCGGCGCAGGGCCTCGACTCGGCCGAAGAGCAAGAGGCCCAGCATGCGAATCGATCGGACTTCGCCGTTGGCTTCGATCGCGCCCAGCGCCTTGCCCAGATCGAGGTCGGAGAGGTCGAGCAGCGCTTCGTCGCTTCGACCGCGGTTCTCCCGCACGCTGCGACGAAAGCGCTCGAACTCCAGCGGATCCAAGTCCTCCCAGTGAACTCCGGCCAGGGGCAAGGCGGTGAGGTCGAGCAGCCCACGGTCGGCCTGGCGCGATTGCATCTCGTGGAAGTGGAACGGCAGACAGGAGGGTCGACCATCACCGCCGAGCGCGCGCCGGAGGTACTTGCCGTCGCTCGTACCGACGGGGGCAGCCGAGGCGGGGACCTCGAGGACGAGGACTTCGAGGCCGTCGAGTCGGACGATCTCGGCGCGCACCGAGAGCGACGGTCGCGTCCGGCCGGCGATGAGCGACTGCACGCGCGCGAGATCGGTCGTGCCCGCTTCGTGCCGCGGGCGTGCTCCGCTGACGCGTCCGTCGTCCTCGACACCCACGAGCAACCAACCGTGCTCCGGCCCCGGCCGATTGGCGAGGCACACCACGACCTCCACGAGATCGCCGTCCGACAGCCGGGAGCTCGCTTCGCCCTTGAACTCGACGGCGAGCGTCTCACCTCCGGCGATCAGCGCCCGAAGCCCTTCGGGGGTCACTCATCACCTCTGGGCCGGTGGACCTCGACGTCGAGGAGCAGCACCCTTGTCTCCTCCGCTCGGATCAACTTCAAGTAAGTGGACACCTGTTCGGTGAGCATCTCTGCTCCCCGGCTTGGTGTCCACTCTCGCGGGGAAGATCGAGGTGGAGCTTCAGGGGAGCGTGGACGCCGCCACCAAGCTCACGCATCCTGGTTGGCATCTCGAGTTGTGCACTCGGCCTCGACACGCCCCCTTTGCTCCTCGGTCTCCTCCAAGCGCTGCTGTTGCTCCTCGCGATCGCGTTCGTCGGGCGCGTCGTGCTCGCACTGCTGCCGGTCGGCGCGCTGGGAGCGCACGGAGCGCGCGAGCTGCCGGCGACGTGGGCGGTGAGTCACCTGCTCGGAGTCGCGGCGTTCGCGCTTCTGGCGAGCGTGGTCCAGGCGTTCGAGCTCGCCCCCACATGGAGCTCGCCGTGGGCGTTCGTCGTGCCGTGGGTCGTCGTCGGTTTGGTGCGCGTAGCATGCCTGCCCGGCGCGCTCGTGCCAAGGCACGCACCGCGCACCGCGTTCGTTCCCGCGTGGGTGCTCGGGCTCGCGCTGCTCGCGGCGGTCCTCGCGACGACGCCGTGGTGGGTGGCGCAGGAGGTCACGCGGGGGACGGAGACGGTGGGGTCGAGCCTCCGCTCGGGAGGCAGGTCGTTCGCGGAGACGCTCGCCCTCGGTTTCGATGTGGAGGAGATCCACACCGCCGCCGTGTTCGTCGAAGCGGCGTCGGCGATCGCTCTGCTCGTCCTCGTCGCGCACGCCCTCGCGGTGGCGCGCCGCTCTCCCGTCGCACGCGCGCTCGCGGTCCTGTGGCTCGCGTGGCTCCTGTTCCTCGTCCGCGGACTCATCCGCTACGACGAGGCGGTCCATTCACTCCTCGCGTTCGGCGGCGGAACCGCCTGCAGCGTCGCTTGGTTCCGGCGCGGAGATCGCCGCGCGCAGGCACTCGCGGCGCTGGCGCTCGCATCCGGCGTCCTGTTCGAACCGACCGCGTGGTCGTCGGTGCTCGCGTGCCTTGGGGTGCTCCTGGTCGCGAGCCCGCGCGCGTCCCTGGGACGTGCGGCGCTTTGGAGCGGGGCCGGCGCGCTCGTGGTCCTGCTCATGGCGGGAGAGCCGTACCGCGAGCTCGACACCCCCGTGCTCGAGCTCCCGCGAGCTCAGATCCTGACCGTGTTCCTCGTGCCTGCGCTCGCGCTCGCCGCGTCGGCGTATGCGGTGCGCGTGCTCGTCCTACGCAAGCAGGACCCGCGCGAAATCATCGACGCGACGACGCGAGAGAGCCTCGCGGTCGGACTGATGCTCGTCCTCGGCGCGCTCGCCGCGACCGCGGAGAGCGATTCGCGCTGGATGCACTTCGCAGAAGGCATGCCGCACTTCCCCGCGGCGCTCCTGCCGTTCCTCGCGCTCGTCCCGCTCCTCGTGGGGCTCGTCGGCGCGCCCGACGAGCGCACGCTGCCGCCCGCATGAGCACGTTCGACGACGTGCGCTGTCCCGCGTGCGCGCGCGCGCTCGTCGCGCGGGAGCACGCGCTCGCGTGCGGTGCGTGCGCGCGCGAGTTCGCGATCGACGGCGCCCTGCTCGATCTACGCCAAGCGCCGCAGCCGGAGGACGAGCCCGCGCCGCTCGCGCGCGGGCAGTTCGAGCTCGCGTTCGCCGCGCGGGCGGCGGGGAAGCCGTTCAAGCGCGTGCTCGAGGAGCTCTTGCTCGCGCTCGACGAGATCCCGGCCGATCGGTTGATGCAGATCCTCGGCGAAGGGCGCGGGGCGTGGCTGCTCGAGCTCGCATCGAGCGGGGGCGAGTTCGCATCGAGCGGAAGCGAGCCTGCATCGAGCGAAGGCGAGCTCGCATCGAGCGGAAGCAAGCCCGCACCGAGCGGAAGCGAGCCCGCATCGCACGGCGGCGAGCTCCTCTTCGCCGGCAACGCGCTCTCCGGAGCGATCACGCCGCTCGTCGACGCCGGGTTCCGCGTCACCGTGCTCGAGACGTCGCTCGAGCGCGCGCGCTTCGCGCGGCTGCGCGACGACGCGCACAGCGCGGGCCGCACGCGCACGCTCCTCGTCGACGGCGAGCACCTGCCGTTCGAGGACAGGCGCTTCGACGTCGTCGTGCACGAGGACGGACTGCCGGGCGCGCGTTCGGAGGCGCCGCGCGACGTCGCGGCGACGGGTGCGGGCGCAGCTCGTGCTCCCGCGCGCGGGCGCTGGCGCCACTCGATCGCGGAGGCGGCGCGCGTCGTGCGCGGCGAGCTGCTCGTGATCGGCGACAACCGCCTTGGGTACAAACGCTCGACCGGACGGCGCGCCATTCTCTACGTGCCGGGTCCGATGGAGTACGCGCGCGCGGTCCTGCGACCCCGCGGGGGCGAGCGCACGCTGCGCGGCTATCGCGCGGCGCTCGCGCAGCCCGGTTTCGAGCGGTCGCGCGCGTTCGCGCTCTACCCGCACAGGAGCGACTTCACGCACGTCGTCGCGCTCGATGCGGCGCGGCCGGAGCTCACGATCGGTCCGATGGAGCAGAAGAACCGCGTCAAGCTCGCGGCGCGCGCGGTCGGGCTTTTCCCGGTCTTCACGCCGTCGTTCGCGCTCTTCGCGAAGCGCGAGGACGGCGTGCTCGCGCGTCCGCGCGTCGAGTCGATGCTCGACGAGCTCGCGCGCATCACCGGCGAGCCGCGGCCGGAGCTGGAGCAGCTCGTCGCGACGCGCGGGAACAGCGCGGTGCTGCACACGTTCGTCCCCGGCGCGCGCGCGGACGAATCCGCGGGCCGCTGGACGCTGCACGTCCCGCTCGCGCCGAAGAACACGCCGCAGTGGCGCCGGCACTTCGAGGCGTTGAAGGCGGTGCGCGCGCGCTTCCCGACCGTCCCCGTGCCCGAAGCGCTCCATTTCGGCCGCGTCGCGGGCGTCACGACGTGTTGCGAGCGCCGTGTCGGCGGCTGGACCGCGCCGCAGCGCGCGGGCGACCTGCCACGCATCGCGCGCATGCTCACGGACGCGGCGGAGCACTTCGGGAAGCTCCTCGTGCGCGATCCGGCGCCGCTCACGGAGGCACAGTACGACGAGCAGTTCGGCGCGCGCATCGCGCTCGTGCGCGAGCGCGCGGCCGTCCCCTCGACGATCGCGAACCTCGAGCGCATCGACGGCGAGATGCGCCGTCGCCTCGTCGGCCGAAAGCTCGCGCGCGTCTACTACCACGCCGATCTCCGCGCGAAGCACGTGCAGATCGATCGCGACGGGCGCGTGCTCGGGTACCTCGACTGGGGCACGTCCGAAGCGGAGGCCGTCCCCTACTTCGATCTCTTGCAACTGCTCGTGCACGAGCGCAAGCAGGAGGCCGACTTGAAGACGGGCGCGGGTTGGCGCCTCGTGCTCGGCGAGACGGAGCTGCGCGCACACGAACGCGCGGCGCTCGCGCGCTACCGCGCCGCGGTCGGACTCGACGACGAGACGGCGCGCGATTTCGTCGAGCTCTATCCGGTCTTCGTCGCCGCGATGGCGGAGAAGCACTGGGACTACTCGCGACCGCGGTGGTTGCACAGGCAGTTCGGGTTGTGATGCGTCACGCGAGGACGCGCGCGACGCGCTCCTCGATCTCGGACGCGACGGGGAGGCGCAGCACGCGCGCGGGGTCGGCGAAACGCTCGACCAGCCCTTCGAGCGCCGCCTGAAAACGGAACTGCGTCCAGCGGTTCGTCGAGCGCACGCCGTCGTGCGCGATCGGCGGTCCGCCCCACGGGCACACGACGATGCGGTCGTAGCGCCGCGCCTCGGCGAACATGCGCGCGAGGAAGCGCTCCGTCGCCGCGCGCTCGTCGGAGAGTCCGTAGTGCAGCCAGAACGCGGCGTAGTCGAGGCTCGAACGGTCGGAGACGCTCCCCGCCGGGCTCGCCTCCTCCTCCGCGCGCTGCGCTTCCCAATCGCCCTCGATGAGCGCGCGCCAATCCGAGAGCCCGAGCGCGTGCACGTCGAAGCCGTCCTCGAGCCGCTTGCGCATGCGCTCCTCGACGAACGGCACGCCGAGCTCCGCCGCGAGTCGCCGACCGAGCGTCGTCTTGCCCGTGCCCGCGGAACCCGCGAGTGCCACGCGCTTGGGCCGCGTGCTCGCCCGCGCGCTCGCGCTCGGCGCGGGCACGTCCGCGAAGCTCCACGGCCGCTCGCCGAGAGCGTTCAGCACGCAGCCCGCCTCGCCGACCAAGAGCGCCGTGTGCGACGCGGTCGCGGGCGCGAAGCGCAGCGCTTGTTCCCCCGGGACGCCGAGCGCGCGACAGAGGAGCACGCGGATCACGCCGATGTGCGTCACGAGGACGATGCGTCTCCCCGCGCGGCGCGCGAGGAGCTCCTCCCAATACGTCGCGACGCGCAGCGCGAGCTCCTGAAACGCTTCGCCGCCGCTCGGCTGCACGCGGAAGTAGTCGTTCCAGTACGCGGTCACCGTCGCGGGCTCCGCGGCGGTGATCTCGGCCCACGTGAGGCCTTCCCACCGGCCCATGGACTGCTCGCGCAGGCGCGCGTCGAGCTCGAGCGGCGCGCCGCACGCTTCCGCGACGAGCTCGGCGAGCTCGCGACAGCGCGCGAGGTCGCTCGCGACGATCACGTCGGGGCGCGGCTCGCTCCGCGCGAACCAACGCGCGAGCGCCGCGCTCTCCGCGCGCCCCGCGGTCGAGAGCGGCTCGTCGAGTTGGCCGCGCACGATGCGCTGCTCCATGCCCTGCACCGCGCCGTGGCGGAGCAAATGCACGTGCGTCACGGACCGCGAAGGCAGGATGCGCTCGGTATTCGCGTCGAAACGGCCGGTGAAGGCCTGCCCCGAGCGCCGCGGCGCGCCGTCGGGCGGCGTGCTCATCGCGTCACTGCTTGCGACCCGCGAGCAGGTCGTCGATGCGGATCACGAGCAGATCCGCCGCGTCGACCATCGTCGGCGAGTCGGACGACAGGAGCGCGTCGGGGAGGAGCACGATGCGCTGCTCCTTCAGCGCGCGCAGGCCGGCGGCGACGCTCGCCGACTCCAGCACGGAGAGCGTCACGCTCTTCTCGGCGCCCTTCGACGGCGCCGCGAGCACGAGCAGGTCGGGATCGAGCACGAGCAGGCGGTCGAAGTCGACTTGCGCGTGCCCCTCGAGCCCCGCCTCCGCCGCCGCGTTGACGACGCCGGCGATGCGCAGCACCGCGTCCGCCGTCGTGTGCTTCGCCGCCGCGAACCCGCCGCTGCCGTCGTTCGAGTAGACGAGCGCGCGCAACTTCGGACGCTTCGCCGCCTCGCGCGCGAGCCGCGCGACGACGTCGCCGCGCCGCAGGATCGCCTTCTCCGCCGCCTTCTCGCAGTGCAGCACGACGCCGAGCGCGCGCAGGTTGCTCGCGACGTCCTCCCAACCGTTCGCGCTCGAAAGCTGCATGACCGGCACGCCCCGGTCGCGCAACAACGCCGCGGTTTCGGGTTCCTGCCAAGCGTGCACGACGACGAGGTCCGCGTTCGCGGCGAGGATCGGGTCGGCGGAGTAGCGCGCGAGGCGCGCGACGTCCTCCCAACCCTCTTGATCGAACGGGATCGATGCGTACTCGCCGACCTGCTCGGGCACGAGCGCCACGCGCGCGGGCGGAACGAGCACGCGCAGGTACTCCGCCGCAGCGGTGTTCGCGGCGACGATGCGCTTCCCCTCCGTCGTGATCGCCGGCGCCGGCGCGGCCGCGTTCACCGGCGCGGGAGCGGGAGCGGGACCGCGATCACACGCGGCGAGCACGATCGCAGCGAGCACGGCGCCGTGGATCATCGAGAGCTTCGTCATGCGGCCATTCGACCCCGACCGCGCGCGACTGTCCATCGCGCGCATCGAACGCAGTTCGACCTGGTGCGCCGCCGCACGAGCGCCGAGCGCGAGCGCACGCGCAGGCGAGCTCGAGCGCGATCCGGAGACGCTCCGCCGACGCCTAGCGGAACACCACGCCCGAGTACACCGCGACGCCGCCCTGCACCGCGATCCCGAGCGGGCCCTCGTACACGGCGACCTTCCCGATCTCCTGCCCATCGAGCGCGAGGCGCACGCTCCCCGGCCGCTCCGCCACCTGCTTGCGAATCGCGCCGGCCTTCGTCTCGAGCCGATCGAGCTCGACGAACACCGTCTCCGCCGTCGTGTCCGGCAGCGCGAAGCGCGCCTGATCCACCTGCACGCCGTCGCGCACGAAGTCGACGACGAAGAAGGGCGGCGCGCCGTGTCCGATCACGTAGTTCTTCGCGTCCTGCCACGCGAGCACGACGGAGTTCACGAGCCGCGGCTCCTTCAACCCCTCCAACCGCACGCCGAGGTGCGTCCGCGGATCGCGCAACACCGCGACCGCGAGCTCGTCGGCCTTGCTCGACCCGCCGACGACGCGCCCATCGGGCCGATCCTCCCAATCCCCATGCTCGATCCCGAACGGATACTGCTCGCCGAGGAGCCACTCCCGGAACTCCTTCGTCACGTCCTTCTCGCGCCCGAGCGACCGCAAGAAGTCCGCCCCCGACATCTTCGAGCCCGTGAGCCCGAGCGCGAGCTTCCGGTACTTCCCGCCGTACTTCCCGCCCGCACCGACCAACGCGAACCGCACCGCCGCCCAGTTCACGTACGGATCCCGCATCCGCTCCTCGTTCCAAGGATCCACTCCAAACGCCTTCCCCCCGAGCGCCGCCAACGCCCGCGCCGGATAGTCGACCACGCACAACCGCGGCGACACCCCGAGCTCGACCCGCTTCCCATCCCAAGCGTGCACGCACAACGCCTGCGCCAACCCGTGCACGTACCACGCCGTGTCGAGATCCAGGTTCTTCTCCTTGCACAGCCCGTGGAACTGCAACACCGCGCCATACACGACCATCATCCGCGCGAACACCTCGCTCTCCCCCCGAAACGCATACAGCACCCCATCCCGCGGCGAGAACCACGCCGGCTGCGCCGCCGTCGGAATCCCCAACCCCGCCGCAAGCGCCCCCTCCCTCCTCGCCGCCTCATCCGCATACATCCGGAAACTCAACCGCTTCCCCACCTCCACCTTCGGCCGCGCCTGCAACACATCCTCCAACCGCACCCACGTCCCCTCCAACACGACGCTCCACCCCCGCACCTCCTCCTCCGTCCCCCACCCAATGAGCTCGTAGTGCGGCGTCATCACCTCCACGCGCTTCCACTCGTCCGCCCACGCCCTCCCCGCGAGCAACCCGCCAACGAGCACGATCGAAGCGATCCGCATGCTCCCATCCCAACCTCCGCACCTGCTCCAGGTCACCCTCCCTCGCGCTTCTTCCTCGAGCATCCGGGTTTCGTGACGGTCGTTCCCTTGCGAGTCGCTCCTTCCCGCGGGAAAGTCGGCCTTCCGTCCCGGAGTCCCGTAGCCGCTTGCGTCGGACGGCCCTCCCGCTCGCTGGAGCGCACGACCGGCGCAAACGGAGACAAGGCTTCGGGACTGAGGAGCGGTCCTCCCCGCCGGAAACGAACTCGGACGGGGCGATCACGGGTACCGGGTGCTCACCCGCTCCCGGTGGCGCCGCTTCACTGACGGACAATGCAGCAAGGTCCCCCCGAGGACCCTGCCTTCGTGAGCACCGGGCTCCGCGCTCGGGCGTTCACCCCTTGAGGGCGGACATCAACGTGGACTTCATCGCCTTGGCCTCCTGATCGGGCGTGAGCGTCCCGACCACCTTTTTCGTTTTCGAGTCGATGAGCAGCACGAAGCCCGTGTGACCCGCGTTCTCCTTCCAGAGGTCCGGCATGCCGAGCGCTGCGAGGAGGAACTCCGCCTCGCGGGACTCCTTGTTGGACTGATCCAACTTCACGAACAGACAGGGCTGCTTGCCCGCGTCCGTCATCAACTCGGCCAGCTTGGGTTTCAGCATCTTGCAGCCCGGACAGGCATCCGCGTAGAAGCTGAGTGCGATGACCTTCGGCAATTCGGCCGGAACCGCTTTCTGCACCGCGGGCGGCGGAGTCCCGCTCGGCTTGGATCCCGACTGTGCGAGCGCGAGGCCAGCGGTGGTGAGGGTCAGGGCGGCGACGGAAAGGGCGACCGCGAGGTTCTTGATGGAGGTCATGTTCATTCTGGCCATGAGTGGCGATCTCGGGCCGTCGCATCGCCCCGCGGTCGTGCGCGACGACCGCGCCTTCATCCCGAGGGAGCCGGATCAACGCCAGCCCGTTCACCAAGCCAAGGGAGGGGGGCGTGCGGGTATTCACCCGAATCACGGGCTCCGCCGAATCGTCGACCTTCGCACTGCTGACCGAGGCCGACCCGAAGCGCGTAATCGTCGTCCACCGTTCGGTGGGCGTGCGAACGTCAGCGCCGTCTTGGACGGTTGCGCACGCCGATGTGTGCCACTACCTGCAATCCCAAGGGAGCCGTCCTCGCGTGGGCCGATGCCAGCTACCCGGCCGGGAGGGATGGGCAACCCGAAAGGAGTGCACCCTACGACAGGGAGTGGGAGCACCTCCTGCACACAGAGCTCTGGCCCGCTCGCTGCCCGCCGGCGGTGGCTCGCTAGACCAGCACACACCTCATGTGCTTCGAGAACGAGCCGCAGAGTACACGAGCAGGCCCCACACGGGAGCATGCTCCATCCAGTACACCGCGTCCGAGCGGTACTGCAATTCATAGAGCGGAAGCAGGACCACGTACAGCAGGAGGGGAGCACTAGGCCTGATTGCCAGGAGGGGCAAGCACCAGAGCCAGTACCACGGGAACTCCGTCGGGCTGAGCAAGAATACCGCTCCGATCACGATCAGGAATCGTCGGGCGAGCTCGTTCCCCGTCGCTCGTCGGATCGACTGGGACACGATGACCGCCAGCAGCAGACCGATAGCGACAATGCGCATGATCTTGTGGGAGTGCCACGGCTCTTCGCCCATTCCGGCCAGCGCACGCTCCGTCAGCCAGATTCCGGCCCGGAAGAAGCCATCGTTCGACTGCCATTGATCCCTGTACGCCAGGAATCCGTCCGGGCCCCCGCGCGGCGCAACGAATACAGGGATCCAGACGAGGATCGCCAGGAGGGCCAACTGGACGCAGATACCGACGAGCGCAGCCCGTCTCGGCCACAGAGGACGGAGGAGCAACGGGACCAGTACAATGGGCCAGATCTTCACTGCCGATCCGGCGACACACAACATGGCAGCGGCTCCGTGGCGCCCTCGCAGCCCGAGCAGGAGGGCCCCGACGACCAGGGGCAGGACGAGGACATCCATGTGCAGCCCCAGATAGACCTGACTCAGGAGCACGGGGTTCCAGGCGTACCAACCGAGGCGTGCCATCGGCAAGCCGAGCTCACGAAGCACGCAGGCGATCAGCAGCATCGTCAGGGCGTCGCACACGAGCAGAACGAGTCGCCACGCCGTGATTCCGAACGGATCGATCAGCGATGAGACGGCAAAGGCCGCCTGCGCGATGGGCGGATAGATCGTCCGCAGGTCCGGATGGTTGATTCGCTCCAGCACCTCACCGGATTCAGCAGCGAGTTGCTGCAGCAGCGCGGCATCCTCCCCCTGCACGGAGTCGGACAGCACCTCGCCGGGCGCTTGCCCGAAGGGGTTGACTCCGTGCACGGTCACCGCCCCATCCCAGAGGTAGCGGTAGAAGTCCGTCTCGAGGAGCGGCGGGGCGGCACAGAGAATCAACCGGGCCACGAGAGCCGTGCCGCAGATCCAACCCACCGAGAGTGGACGTCCACGCCGGCAGACCACCGCCATGGCGATCAGGTATGCCACTCCCGCCATCATCGAGAGCCCGGCGAGCCATGCCTGCGCCTGTTCGCGACTCGCACTACCCTTCGCGTACGACTGCGAGAGCACGAGCAGTCCAATCCCGTAGGCGATCGCCACGACGCCTGGAAGAAACGGGATCACGCGTGCGGCGCGCGACATCCACGGTACGCCGAACGCCGGACTCAACGCCGCCACGCGAGCACCACCCCGAACGCGCGGTTCACTCGTGGGGTGAGTCGCGTGCGGTTCGGTCGTCGGCGATCCCCTTCCATGCCTCGGACCGAGTCCTGTGGGGCGGGGCGGTCCGAGCCATGCTGCGTATTTAGCGTTTGAGGTCGTTGAGTTTCCACGAGTAGTCCTGGGAGTGCAGGTCGACCTTGCCGCCCTTCAGCCAGGCCGCCTCGGTCTCGGGTGCATACTTCGCCAGCCAGCCGGCGACGCTTCCCCCATCGCGGACGAAGTCGTCCTCGAACCACTCGAGGATCGCCGAGACACTGGCGCGGCGCTTCACCGAGTCGAAACGGTTGCGCGCCTTGTCCGCCAGCCACGCGCGCACCTGCGCATCGAGTTGCTCCTCGAGCCGAGTCGCCACGAAGGCCTCGGCGCGCAGCGGCGGGCAACTCTCGGACGCACAGTTGATCGCCGCATGCACTCGAGCGTCCTTGAACTGCGGTCGCAGGATCTCGTGCTCGATGTCGTGGAGGGAGAGCTTCTTCGGCTTGCCCGAGAGGTGCAGATCGGGCATGTCGATGAACTGCTTCTTCCAGACCGGGCTCAGCAGGCTGCCGAGGTCCTTGATGCTCTCCACGGGGTACTCGCTCACGACGAGCGAGATGCAGTGGGCGTTGTAGGCATTGATCCAGAACGCGAACTGCTGGCTGCGCGTCCAGGCCCCGAGTTCCTCGGGGTTCACGGCGTGCAGCGTCTTCAGGTAACCGTCGAGCTCTGCGTGGTCCTTCTTGAGCGCACCGTAGTCGATCCGGTCGCCCACAACTGCTTTCTTCAGCACGGCCGTCCAGGCTGCATGGGAGTGATCGAATGCGACGGCCGGCCTTGCGGCCGGGGCCTGCGGACAGAAGCCCAGAAGGACAGCCACGAGCAGGAGCACAATGGGATGCGATCCGGGCATGTGTGGAGTGCCTCTCGTGCGTAGTTAGCTGAAGTACCTCGTCGCACTCCAGAACACGAGCGCACCGATCGCAGCCGCCAGCGGTAGGGTCGTGATCCACGCGAGGAGGATCTTCACGATCGTCTTCCAACGGGCCTGACGCGTGACGACGCCAATCCCGAACACGGAGCCGACCGAAACGTGTGTCGTCGAGACGGGAACGCCGATGCGCGACGCCCCGATCACCAGCGCGGCCGTGACGGCGTTCGCCGTCAGTCCCTCCGCGGGGTTCAGCGGCGTGATCTGCCGGCTCATGGTCTCCGCCACGCGGCGGGAAGCGAGCACTCCGCCGACAGCCATCGCAGCCGCGATCAAGCCGAGCTTCCATTCGGTGCCAGCAACTCCGGCCACGATCAACAGCGCGGCGATCTTGGGCGTGTCGTTGACGGCGCGCGCGAAACACACGGAACCGGCGCTGAGGAAGTGCATGGATCGCAAGGCCCGGCTTTCCCGCATGAGCACGGCACCCGTACCGAGAGTCCGCTCGCACACGGCCACCTCGTCCACGACCAGACTCGAATCCGCGCCCGCGATCGCCATGCAATCCTCCCCAAGAGCCAGCGCTCCTGGCGCAGCGACGCACAAGCAGCGGTCCCCCGTGGGGGCGGGCCGCGGCTTGGCCCCGCGCACGAGGGAGAAGATGAGGCCCGTAGCGACCAGCGCCAGCAGAGGGCTGACGAGTAGCGGCAGCAGGAACTTCTGCTGGAGCGGGCCCCACGCGTGCTGAGCCCCGCTCGTCACGAGCGCTACGCCGAGCAGGGCACCGGTCAGTGCGTGCGTGGTGGACGTTGGCATTCCGAGGCGTGTCGCGAGGAGAACCGTCGCCCCGCCGGCGACCCCAACCGCCACACGGAACGCGGGTA
>JACRIO010000316.1 GCA_016220035.1 Planctomycetota bacterium
AAAAGTCACCTGACTCCGTACGGCACCAGCGCGAGCTCAACGTGCGGGTGGCGCTCGGTGAAGTAGGCGAGCTGCCAGGGTTCCTCGAAGAGGACGACGCGGCCGCCCTCGGGGTCGACGGCCTGGCCCGAGCTCGTCGGCCACGTCACAGGCTTCTCCGCGCCGTCCGGGCGCACGCGCCACCAGCGCGCGAGCGTCCACGGCTTGCGCTCGATCCGGATCTCGGCGTTGTACTCGCTCTTCATGCGGTACTCGAGCACCTCGAACTGCAGCTCGCCGACGGCGGCGAGGAGCGGGACCGTGCCGCCGTCCTTCTCGAGCTCGTAGCACTGCACGACGCCCTCCTGCAGCAACTGTCGCAGGCCTTCCTTGTACTGCTTGTACTTCGACGTCTGAGCGTTCGAGATCGTCGCGAAGCATACGCCGGAGAAGCGCGGGATCTCGGCCATGCGCACGGTCGCGTCGGTCGTCAGCGTGTCGCCGATGCCGTACTCCGCGCCGCCGACGATGCCGATCACGTCGCCCGCGACGCCGTCGTCGACCCGCTCGCGGTCGCGGCCGAAGAGCTTGTGCGCGCTCGACAGGCGCACCTTCTTGCCGCTCTGCACGTGCACGACCTGCATGTCGCGCTCGAAGCGCCCGGACACGATGCGCGCGAACGCGATGCGGTCGCGGTGCATCGGGTCCATGTTCGCCTGGATCTTGAAGACGAAGGCCGTGAACTTCTCCTCGTCCGGCAAGAGGACGCGCTCACCGCTCTTCCGCGGCGTCGGCGGCGACGAGAAGCGCAGGAACTGGTCGAGCAGGAGTTGCACGCCGAAGTTGTTGACGCCCGAGCCGAAGAAGACCGGCGTCAGCTTCCCCGCGAGCACGGCCTCGGGATCGAACGGGTGCCCCGCACCCTCGAGCATCGCGATCTCGCCGTGCACGCGCTCGTGGAGCCGTTCGCCGAGCTTCTCGATCACGATCGGATCGTCGAGGCCCGCGACCTGGCACGGCGCCGCGAACGCGCCGTTGGGCGTCTTCTCGAAGAGGTGGAGCTGCTGCGTGCGCCGCTCGTACACGCCTTTGAAGTCCGCGCCGTCGCCGAGCGGCCAGTTCATCGCGCACGCGCCGATCCCGAGCACGCGCTCGAGCTCGTCGAGCAGCGCGAGCGGGTCCTTCGCGGGCCGGTCGAACTTGTTCATGAAGGTGAAGATCGGGATGCCGCGGCGCGCGCACACTTCGAAGAGCTTGCGCGTCTGGCTCTCGATGCCCTTGCCGCCGTCGACGACCATCACCGCGCTGTCGACCGCCGTGAGCACACGGTACGTGTCCTCGGAGAAGTCCTTGTGGCCCGGCGTGTCGAGCAGGTTCACGCGATAGCCGTCGTAGTCGAACTGGAGCAAGGTCGACGTGATCGAGATGCCGCGCTGGCGTTCGAGCTCCATCCAATCCGACGTCGTCGCGCGCTGGCCCTTGCGCGCGCGCACGGAGCCCGCGGTCTGCACCGCGCCGCCGTAGAGCAGGAGCTTCTCGGTCAGCGTCGTCTTCCCGGCGTCGGGATGGGAGATGATCGCGAGCGTGCGGCGGCGGGCGATCTCGTCGAGGAGGGTGGTCATGGGGCTCGAAGGGGGTGCGTGAAGCCGAGTACTGTACCCGACGAGCGCGCGACGGTCAGCGGGCCGGAACGCGCGGCGCTCAGTAGAGGAGGTACGTGAAGAGCCCCTTCGCGACGAGCCTCCCCGCCTGCGCGACCTCGACCTCCGCGAGCCCGACCTTCTGCCCGCGCTGGACGACGCGCGAGCGCGCCTCGATGCGGCCGTTTTCGGGCAGCACGGGCCGGAGGAAGTTGATCTTGAACTCGATGCTCGTGACGTTGGCCGCGTCGAGCGCGGGCGGGAGGAAGCAGCAGACGCCCGCCGCGTCGGCGAGCGCGCTGATCACGCCGCCCTGCACGACGCCGTAGCCCTGCGTGAGCTCGGGTTTCGGATCGAGCACGACCGTGCACGTCGTGGCGTCGAGCGCGACGAGCTTCAGGCCAAGGTGCTTGCTGACAGGGACGTGGTCGAACGTGTCGAGGAGGCGGCGGTTCACGCTCGGAGCGTACCGAGTCAGGTGAGTTTTTCCTTCATTCGCTGGAGGCGGCGCCGCCCGGCCCGAGTCCGGTCGAATCAGGGAGAAAGTCACCTGACTCCGTATCCCGACGCCGTAGCCCTGCGTGAGCTCCACCTTGGGATCGAGCACGACCGTGCACGTGCTCTCGTCGAGCGCGACGAGCTTCAGGCCAAGGTGCTTGCTGACGGGGACGTGGTCGAACGTCTCGAGGAGGCGGGGATTCACTCGGTGAGCGTAGCAAGCCTCGACGAAGTCGCCGCCGGGTCGAAAACGGTGCCGGTCCACTTTCTCACCCCATCCACCGTCGCACCCGCGCGCCTCGCCGAGTTCGGCGCGGGGGTGAAGCACTGGACGGGCTCCGTCCTCAACGCAGCCGTTCGCCCTCGACCGTGCGCGTCTCGCTGCGAAGGATGCGCCACTCGCCGTCGCGCTCGACGAACTGAGCACGAACGTCGATGCGCCAGACGAGCTTCCGCTCGTCGCCCTTCTTCTCGAAGAAGCGCGTGTCGAGCTGCGCCTCGGCGCGGCTCGGCCCGCCGCCTCTGTCCTCGGTCACGACGATCCCGCTCGGCTCGCACTCCGCGGAGTAGAGGAAGCCCTTCGTCGTCGGGTCCTTCGCCTGGAAGAAGAGGTACGCGCAGGCGGAGCGCACCATCGCGCGGTCGGCGCCGTAGGTTTCGTCGAGGAACTCGGGCGCGAGGCCTTCGAGCACGTCGTCCGTACGCGTGCGGTCGAAGCCGTCGATCATCGACTCGACCGCCCAACGGATCTTCGTCGCGTCCGACGCGAACGAGCGTACGATCGCGCGCCCGCCGAACCAGAGCACGATCAGGACGGCGATGGAGAACAGGACGCGGCGCATCGCACGCATCCTAGCGCGCGCTCACCACTCCACGCGGATCCCGTTGGTCACGTTGAACGTGGAGCTCGTGCAGTAGACGGCGGCGTTGCGGTAGTAGGTCTGGTAGTAGCCGACGAGCCCGCTGCCCGGCGGCGTGTTGCCGCGCACAGAGATCGGCACGTTGCCGGCCTCGGGGTAGGAAGCCGCGCCGCCCGCGTTCACCTTCGTGCCGAGGCGGATCAACGTGCCGCCGACGCAGCGCACGCCGTCGCCGAACACGACGCCGCCTTCGATCAGCGCGTCCCCTTTCAAGAAGATCGTCGACGGCGCGCTCGCGGGCATCCCGCTCGCCGTGAGTACGAGCGCGTCCGGGTTGGTCGCCCCGCTCGCGACGAGCACGGCGCCGTTCGGCCCCGCGTGCCACGCACACCCGCGGCCCGCCGCGCCGGAGTTCCCGCACGGACACGCGGTCGTCACGTGCGCGTCGAGCCCGTCGCCCGCGCAGAAGGAGCTCACCGGCCCGCACCCCTTCCACCGCGCGATGAACCGCGATGAGAACGGGCCAGCGCTCGAGAAGTCGCCGCCGATGAAGAGGTCGGAGCCGAAGCTCGCGAACGTCCGCCCCGTCCCGCCCAGACCAGAGCCGAGCGCGCGCCAGCCCGCACCGTCCCAGCGCGCGATGCGCGTCGCGCCGACGGAGCCGCCGGTGAGCGTGAAGTCGCCCGTCGCGTACAAATCGGCGCCGCCGCCCGATCCTTCGTCCCTCGCCACGATCGCGTTCGCGAGCCCGTCCGCGAGTCCGCCGCCGACGTCCGACCAGCTCGTGCCGTTCCAACGCGCCAAGTGCGGGAACGGGAGCGTGAACGTGCCGCTCGCGTAGAGCGCGGGCCCCGAGCCGTCGTCGTGCACCGCGAGCGCGGTCGCCGCCGGCGACACGAGCGGATTGGGGTGCGCGAGACCGGTCCCGATCGCGGTCCACGTCGTGCCATCCCAGACGGAGACGACGCCCGGCGTACCGCCACCCGCGTAGAGCTTCGCGCCCGCGCCGTCGTCGAAGACCGCGAGCGCGAGCACCGGCGCCGGGAGCCCTGCTCCCACGGCCGACCAACTCGTCCCGTTCCAGCGCGCGACGCGCGACGCGGGCACGCCGCCCGCCTGCGTGAAGTAGCCGCCGGCGTAGAGCGCGGATCCGCTGCCGTCGTCGTGCACGCGGAGCGCGAACACCTCCTCGTTCGTCCCGCTTCCGACGGACTGCCACGCGACGCCGTTCCAACGCGCCACGCGCAGCGCGGGAGCTCCGCCCGCCGCGCTGAACGAGCCGCCGACGTAGACCTCGAGGCCTGCTCCGCCGTCGAACGCGGCCACGCAGCGCGGGACCCCGAACGTGTTCAGGCCCGCGCCGAGCGCGTGCCAGCGTTCGCCGTCGTAGCGCGCGACACGGCTCGCGATCGTGTCACCCGCCGTGTGGAACCCACCGACCGCGTAGAGCCCGTCGAGGTTCGGCGCCGCATCGCGCACGACCGTCATCGCGGTCAGGAAGGGCGCGCCAACGCCCTGCAATCCATCCTCGGCGCCGACGGGCTGCCACGCCGCGCCGTCGAAGCGCGCGACGCCCGCGAAAGGTTCGTACGTCGAGGACTGGAACGCACCGCCCGAGTAGAGCTGCGCTCCGCCGCCGCTCCCGTCGTCGGAGCGTGTGAGCGCGCGCACGTTGCGCGTGCCGCCGTTCGCCACCCAAGTGGAGCCGGTCCAGAGCGCGACGCCCAAGGACGAGATGGCGCCCACGCCGAAGAAGTCGCCGCCGACGCGCAGACCGACGCCGGGCTCGGGGAGGAAGCAGCGCACGAAGCTGGACACGCCCGCGCCGAGCGGCGTCCAGCTCGTGCCGTTCCACTGGGCGACATGGTTCACGAAGGTCGCGCCCGAATTGCCGAACTCGCCGCCCGCGTAGAGCTTCGGGCCCGTTCCATCGTCGAACGACGCGAGCGCGAGCACCGCGCCCGCGAAGCCGGGGCCCAGCGCGGACCAGCTCGTCCCGTTCCAGCACGCGACGTTCAGCACGGAGGTCGCGCCCGCGAGCGAGAACTCGCCGCCCGCGTAGAGCGCGCCTTGATGGCTCGCCAGCGCATCGACCGGCGCGTTCGTGCCGCCGCCGACCTCGACCCAGCTCGTCCCCGTCCACTTCGCGAGGCGCCGCGTGAGCGTCGCTCCCGAATGCGTGAACACGCCGCCCGCGTGGAGCGCCGGTCCCGTCCCGTCGTCGTGTACCGCGAGCGCGAGCACGACCTGATCGAAGCCCGCGCCGACCGCGGACCAGCTCGTGCCGTTCCAACGCGCGACCGACAACGCGCTCGTCGTTCCCGAGGCACCGAACGCGCCGCCGGCATAGAGCGCGGGCCCCGTGCCGTCGTCGAAGACGAGGAGCGACGTGACCTCGCCGTCGAGCCCAGCCCCGAGCGGCGTGAAGGCGGCGCCGTCCCAGCGCGCGATGCGGTCGATCGCGACGCCGTCGGCGTGCGTGAAGGCGCCGGCGAGGAAGAGCTTCGGCCCGGCGCCCTCGTCGAACACCGCGAGCGCGTTCACGCGCCCGTCGACGCCGGGGTTGGTGAAGCCCATCGTCCATTGGCGGCATTGCGCGAGTACGGAGGGAACGCAAGCGAACGCAAGGGCGACGAGCGTGAGGATCGCGCGCATGGGGAGCTCCTTCGAGGGCGGCGTGAGGCCACTCTACCTTGCGGCGATACGAGCGGGAGTTGCGCCCTGGATCAGTGGCTTCTGTACAGGGTCGAGCAGCGGACTAGGCCAAGACTCGCCCGGTCCTTCACGGGCCGACGCCGCCGAGCGGGGTTTCCATCGGAGGGGGTCGGGAAGTTCCCGATGAGCAATTGGCACCGGCCTCAGCCTGTCGAAGGAGCCCTTGGACTCCGCACTCCGACCGCACCTCTACCATTCGACGCGGATCCCATTGGTCACGTTGAACGTGGCGGTCGTGCAGTAGATCGCCGCGTTGCGGTAGTAGACTTGGTAGTAGGCGACGAGGCCGCTTCCGGGAGGCGTCGCCCCGCGCACCGAGAGCAGGACATCGCCAGCCTCGGGATACTCAGCCAGGCCGCCAGAGTTCGCCTTCGTCCCCAGGCGCACGAGGTTTCCCCCCACGCAGCGCACGCCGTCTCCGAACACGGCGCCAGCGTGAACGAGTGCGTCACCCTTCAAGAAGACCGTTCCCGGCGCGACCGCGGGCATCTCGCTGGCGCGGAGCACGAGCGTGTCGGGGTTCGGCTCCCCGACCGTCGCGAGTCTCGCTCCCTGGACTCCAGAGTGCCAAGCGCACCCGCGCCCAGGTCCACCGAAATTCCCGCACGGGCAGTCCGTCGTGACGTGCGCATCGAGGCCGTCGCCTGCGCAGATCGAGCTCACGGGGCCGCACCCCCGCCAACGCGCGACCAGCGACGACTCCGTCGCGCCGACATTCAGGAAGCTGCCACCGACATAGAGATCTCCGCCGTAGGACGCGATCGAGTAGGCGCTGCGATCGAATCCTGCGGACAGCCCGACCCAACTCGTTCCGTCCCATCGGGCCACCTGCCCCGGACCGGGGCTCGTGGGATTGCCGACGGCATAGAGTTCACGGCCCCCACCAGTTCCATCGTCGTGCAGCGCGAATTCCTCGACGACGGAGGTGATTCCGATTCCCGCCGCGGACCACTGAGTGCCGTTCCATCGCGCGAGCCTGGGACCAGGACTCGTGAACGTGCCGGCGGCGTACAGAGCAGGCCCCGTTCCGTCATCGTGTACTGCGAGCGCGGTGCAGGCGAGCGGAGGACCCCCGGCGAGACTCGATGCGATCGAACTCCAAAGGGTGCCGTCCCACTTGGAAACGACGAAGGGTGCCCCTCCGCCAGCATGCAACTTCGGTCCGGCGCCGTCGTCGTAGACCGCGAGGGCGAGCACGGGCGCGGGGAGACCGGAGCCGACCGCCGACCAGCTCGTTCCATTCCATCGAGCGACGTACGCTGCGGGAACGCCGCCCGCTTGGAGAAAATAGCCCCCCGCGTAGAGCGCCGATCCGGTTCCGTCGTCGAAGGCCAGCAGCGCGTGGACCTGAGCAGTCGTGCCGAGGCCGAGCACATCCCACTGCGTTCCATTCCAGCGCACGATGTTCTCGTACGGGTGTCCGGAGAGCGATAGCGAGCTTCCACCCACGACGAGTTCCGGACTTCCGCCGGAATCGAACAGCGCCATGCACCGCGGAAACCCGAAGCTGGTCACACCGTCGCCCGCCCCGCTCCAGCTTTCCCCCGTGAGTCGCGCGATGCCCCGCGCGAAAACCTGCCCCGCCACGTTCGCACCGCCGACGTACAGGCCGTCGAGGGCCGGGGACACGTTGCGCACGGCGAAGACGCTCGTCGCCGCCCCCCGCACGCAGCCGAGCGCGGTTCCGACAGGGCGCCAACCCAGCACTCCATACACCGCGACATTGCGCGCGGTTGGATCATTGGGCGGTTGAAATTCGCCCCCCACGTAGAGCTGCTCTCCGTTGCCGGAGCCGTCGTCCCAGCGGACCATCGCGCGCAGCGGTCCGGGCGCCAGCAAATAGGAGAACCAGTTGGCTCCGTTCCACGCCGTCGTGTTCGCGAAGTCACCCGCGACGAACAACGCCGACCCGGGCTCGACGAGGAAGAACCGGACCGCACCCGAAGTACCCGAACCCAGCGGAGTCCATGCCGAACCGTTCCAGGCAGCCACATTGTTTGCCGCAGAACCGCCCGCCGTCACGAACGATCCTCCCGCATAGAGTCGCGAGTTCACGCCGTCGTCGAAGGAGGCGAGCGCGTGGATGCTGCCCCCGACTCCCATTCCCAGCGCCGCGTAGGCCGTGCCGTTCCAGCTCGCGATCCGCGCGGCCGGTGTCGCGCCAGCCTGATCGAACTCACCGCCGATGAACAGGTTTCCCTGATGGCTCGCGAGCGCGTTCACCGGGGCGTTCAACCCGGAATCCACGGGGACCCAGATCGAGCCGGTCCACTTCGCCAAGCGCCGCGCCGACGTCGGGCCCGTGAACGTGAACGCTCCGCCTGCGTAGAGCGCAGGTCCGGTACCGTCGTCGTGGACGGCGAGGCATCGCACGGCACCGTCGAATCCCGCGCCCACGGGCGACCAACTCGTGCCGTTCCACCGCGCGACGTTGAGACAACTGGTAGTGCCCGATGCACTGAAGGACCCGCCCGCGTAGAGCGCAGGCCCCGTGCCGTCGTCGAACGTTCGAAGCGCCATCACCTCTCCGTTCAGACCGAGGGCGAGCGACGACCAGGCGACCCCATCCCAGCGAACGACTCGATTCGCGGCGTGATCGTCGGCCTGAGTGAACGCGCCCGCGAAGAAGAGCCGCGTGCCGGCGCCCTCGTCGAAGACTGCGGTCGCGTTGACGCGTCCTCCGATTCCGGGGACGCCGAATCCGGTGTCGAACTGAAGGCACTGCGCGTGAACCGGCGCAGAAAGACCGGCGAGTACCGCGATCGCGGCAACCTGACGTGAGAACGGCATGCGGACTCCCTGGGACCATTGGGGTGGGCCTGGGTACCTTGCGGGCGGACTCGGGGTCGTTGCAAGGATCCGGATCTCGGTCCCCCGATTCTGGCCTTCCATCCGCACGCGGGAGGCGCACTCTCCAGGGCGATCACGGAGTCAGGTGAGGGCCAGGATCCTCAACTCAGGATCTCGCGCACCACGTTCCCGGACGTCTCCGTCAGACGGAACGGCCGGCCCGCGTGCTCGTACGTGAGCTGCTCGTGGTCGAGGCCCAGCAGGTGGAGGATCGTCGCGTGCCAGTCGTGGATCGACACGCGGCCGTCGACGGCCTCGATGCCGTGCTCGTCCGTCGCGCCGTGCGCGTGGCCGCCCTTCACGCCGCCGCCCGCCATCCACGTCGTGAAGCCGCGGTTGTTGTGGTCGCGGCCGTCGCCGTTCTGCGCGTACGGCGTGCGGCCGAACTCGCCGCCCCAGATCACGAGCGTGTCCTCGAGCAAGCCGCGCTGCCGGAGATCGGCGAGCAGCGCCGCGATCGGCTTGTCGACGCCCTTGCAGCGCTTCGGCAGGTCCTCGCGCAGGTTGCGATGGTGGTCCCAGCCGCCGTTGCCGAGCTCGATGAAGCGCACGCCCGCCTCGGCGAGGTGCCGCGCGGTCAGGCACTGTCGCCCGAACTCGTCGGTGTCCTGCGCGCCGATGCCGTAGGCGTCGAGCGTCGCTTTCTTCTCTTTCGAGAGGTCCAGGAGCTCGGGGAGCTCCGCCTGCATGCGGAACGCGAGCTCGTACGACTGGATCACCGCCTCCGCCTGCTCGTCGCCGCTGTCGTGCCGCGCCTTCTCGCGGTTGAGCTTCTGGAGCAGATCGAGCTGATCGCGCTGCTGTTCCTTCGTCCAGCGCGAGTTCGCCATGTTCGCGACCGGCTCCGAACCGCCGCGCGCCGCGCGCACGCTGCCGATGCGCATGCCCTGGTACGTCGCGGGCAGGAACGCGCTGCCGTAGTTCTGCGCGCCGCCGTTCGCGCTCGGCGGGTCGATCGTGACGAAGCCGGGGAGGTTCGCGTTCGTCGTGCCGAGCCCGTACAGCGCCCACGCGCCCGTCGACGGCCGCACGAACTGGAAGCTGCCCGTGTGCTGGAACACGACCGCCGCGGCGTGTGCCGGCACGCTCGTGTACATGCCGTTCAGGAGGCAGAGCTCGTCCGCGTGCCCGGACAGCTCGGGGAAGAGCTCACTCATCCACAGACCGCTCTTGCCCTTCTGCGCGAACTTCCACGGCGACGCCAGCAGCTTCGCGCCCTGGCGGTAGCCCGACAGCGTCATGCCGTCGTGCTCCGCGAGCTTCGGCTTGTAGTCGAATGTGTCGACGTGCGACGGCGCGCCGCCCATGCAGAGGAAGATGACGCGCTTCGCGCGCGCGGCGTGGTGCGTCTTCTTCGGCGCGAGCGGGTCGTCGGACTGTTCCGAGGACGCGAGGCCGCGCAGCGCGAGCAGTCCGAAACCAGAGGAGAGGAGGCGCAGCGCGTCGCGGCGGCTCGGAGTGAAGTCGTGGAAGGTCATGGCGGGGTTCCTTTCAACCGAGCGAGCGGAACTCGGCGCATTCGAACAGGGATTGAGCGAAGGCGGACCACGCGGCGCGGCGAGGATCGGAAATCGGAAGCGCGTCGGCGTCGCCCGCGCGATCGCGCAGGCGGTCGCGGGCGCCGCGACGGTCGCGCCCGCCGTCCTCCTTCTTCTCCGGCTTCGCGGCGAGCTTCTCGAAGTCCTTCAGGAACTGCCGCACGGCGCCCAGCTCGGACGAGCTCGGCGCGCGCCCGAACGCGAGCTCGAACGCGTAGGCGACGCGCTCGTCGTCCGAGCCCTTGCGCGCGAGCAGCCGGTCCGCGAACGCGTCCGCGGTGCGCATCACGTCCGGATCGTTCATGAGGAACAGCGCCTGCGTCGCGACGCTCGTCTCGTCGCGGTCGCCGGTGACGAACGCGGAGTCGGGAGCGTCGAACGCATCGAGCGCGTCGGGCAGGTGGTCGCGCAGCATCGGCAGGTACACCGAGCGCACGGGGCGCTCGCGCGTGATCGTTTGCACGAGCTCGTCGCGGCGCAGGACGCCCTCGAAGGTCCCCGCGGGCGAGCCGACGGGCGGGTCCTTCTGCAGCGTGCCGGCGACGGAGAGCATCGCGTCGCGGATCGCCTCGGCCTCGAGGCGTCGGTCGGGCATGCGCCAGCGCGTGATCGCGTCGGGGTCGATCTTCGCGTGGCGCGGATCGCTCGTGCTCGCGAGCCGGTAGGCGTGCGAGAGGACGAGCGCGCGCACGAGCTTCTTCGTCGACCAGCCGTTCGCGACGAGGTCCAGCGCGAGGGCGTCGAGGAGCTCCGGGTGGTCCGGCGCCTGGCCCGTGGACCCGAAGTTCTCGGGGCTGCGCACGAGGCCCGTGCCGAAGAGATGCAGCCACACGCGGTTGGCCCACACGCGCGCCGTGAGCGGGTTCTCCTTCGCGGCGATCCAGTCCGCGAGCTCCTTGCGCCCGCTGCCCTTCGCGATCTTCGCGTTCGCCTCCGTGCGCAGCACCTGGGGCATGCCGCGCGGCGCGATCGCGCCGGGCTTGTCGAGCTCGCCGCGGTCGAGCACCGCGATGTCGCGCGGCTGTCCCTCGACGGCGCCCATCGCGAGCTTGTTCTCGGGCAGCGCGCGGCCCTGCTCGTCGAAGCGCGCGAAGAGATCGTCGAGCATCGCGACCTGTTCGCGCGCGCTCTTGATGCGGAAGAGGTCGACGCCGTCCTTCTTCTTCTCGACGCCCGTCTTCTTGTCGCCCTCGCCCGCGCGCGTGCGCGGCTCGTCCTTCGCTTCGTCGACGATGCGCTGCGCCTGGTCGCGCACGCGCTGGAGCACCGCGCGCGTCGCCGGCTCCATCGTCGGCCCCGCGGGAGCGCTCGAACGTGCGGGAAGCTCGATCAGCTCGCCGGGCTGGATGTTGCCGGGGCCGCGGTAGGTCCCGTAGCGCGTCTCCGTGCTGAGGAAGATGCCGGCGAGCGCGTAGTAGTCCTCGGTCGGAATCGGATCGTATTTGTGGTCGTGGCAGCGCGCGCACGCGAGCGTGACGCCGAGCAAGCCCTGCCCCACCGCGTCGATCTGTTCGTCGGCGACGTCGAGCTGGAATTGCCGCGGATCGCGCGTGTTGTGGCCCTTCGAGCCGACGGCGAGATAGCCCGTCGCGACGAGGTTCTTCGCGCGCTCCTCGTCGTCCTTCGCCGGCAAGAGATCGCCCGCGATCTGCGCGCGCACGAACGCGTCGTACGGCATGTCCGCGTTCATCGCCGCGATCACCCAGTCGCGGTAGCGCCACGCCTGCGGGTAGAGCACGTTCGAGTCCTTGCCGCTCGACTCTGCGTAACGCGCGACGTCGAGCCAGTGCCGGCCCCAGCGCTCGCCGAACGCGGGCGACGCGAGCAGTCGGTCGACCGCGGCGTCGAAGCGCTTCGGCGAGCGGTCCGCGTCGAACGCGGCGAGCTCCTCCGGCGTCGGCGGCAGTCCCGTGAGGTCGAACGCGACGCGCCGGAGCCACGTGCGATCGTCCGCGTCGGCGACCGGCGCGACGCCCTGCTTCTCCATCGCTGCGAGCAGGAACCGGTCGGCGTCGCACCACGCCCACGCAGCGTCCTTCGTCGCGGGCGGCGTCGCGCGCTTCGGCGCCTGGAACGCCCAGAACTGCCGCGCCTTCGCGACGTCGAGCGGCGCCTTCGCGAGCTTCTCCGTCGCCGCCCCCGCCTTCACGCGCGGCCAGGGCGCCCCCATCGCGATCCAGCGCTCGAGATCCTTCACGACGTCCTCGGCGAGCGTCTTCTTCGGCGGCATCTCGAGGTCCGCGCTCGTGCGGCGCACCGCTTGGATCATCAAGCTGTCGTCCGCGTTGCCCGGCACGATCGCGGGGCCGGAGGAACCGCCCGCGAGCAGTTGATCGCGTCCGTCGACGCGCAGGCCGCCGCGCAGCTTCTCCGCGGTCGCCGAGTGGCACTCGTAGCAGTTCGCGGCGAGCGCGGGCCGCACCTTCTTCTCGAAGAAGTCCACCTCCTCGGCCGTCCATTCGCGCTCGGGCGTCGCGGGTGCCGCCGGCTTCGTCTCGGCGCGCGCGAAATCGGCGGCGGTGAGGAAGCCGTCGCGGTCCCTGTCCAATCGACGGAACGCGGCGCGGCCGCGCGGGAACTCGCTCTCGCTGATCTTGCCGTCGAGGTCGGTGTCGAGCCGGCGGCGGAGCGCCTCGAACGTCTGGCCGGGATCGCGCTCCTGCGCGACGGCGACGGTGAGACCGAGGAGGGCGAGCGCGGTGAGGAAGAGGAGGGTGGGTTTCACGGCGAGATCTCGGTTTTGGGGGCTCGGGTTCATCGGCACGAACCGTGCGCGGCCCGAGCATGCGTGCTCCTCGAAACCCGCGAACGGTCCTGGGGTTCCGCGCGAGCTCGAAGCGACGACCCGCAGCCTAGCGCAGCGGGGTGGGGACTGCTGAATGCGGACTGAAGTAGATCGTCACGCGCTCGGTGCTGCGTGCTCGATCCGCGAGCGATTGGCGCACACGACGATCGATCTCTCGCGGGAGACTCATGTCCGCCGCCACGCGCGTCGCTACGCTCTCGCGCGAGAAACGGAGCACCGCATGCCCGCCGGCTATTCGAAACGCGCGCTCGTGGACAAGCTCGGCCTCGAGAGCGGCATGCGCGCGCACTTCGCGGCGCTTCCGCGCGAGGTGGAGCGCGAGCTCGGCCCGCTCCCGGACGGGGTGAGGCGCGCCACGGCCCTGCGCGGCAAGTTCGACTACGTGCACGTGTTCACGGCGAAGCGCGCGGAGCTCGCCAAGCTCCTGCCGAAGGCGAAACGCGCGCTCGTGCCGACCGGCATGGTGTGGGTGTCGTGGCCGAAGCAGAGCTCGGGCGTGCCGTGTGATTTCACCGAGACCGACGTGCGTGCGCTCGCGATCGCGAACGGCCTCGTCGACGTCAAGGTGTGCGCGGTGACCGAGGTGTGGTCGGGGTTGAAGCTCGTTATCCCGTTGAAGGACCGGCCTGGGAAGCCCGCGCGCTGAAGCGGAGCTCGCGGTCGCGTTCTCGCGCGGCCCGGACACGCGCGGTGCACGTGAGATTCCTCCACCGCAGCGCGAGCGGCCGCACGGAGACGACGCACCATGAAGTTCGCTTCCCGTCTCTCGCCGTGCGGCCCGCTCGCGAGCCGCGTTCCAACCCTCCCGTGCGCGGTCGCGCTCCTGCTCGTGGCAGTTCCGTTCGGAGTTTCGACGGGACAAGCACCCGCGGCAACCTCGCCGACGCCCCCCCGAGCGGGGAGCGCCTGTTACGCGCCGATCCGCGCGATGGACCACTCAGAAGGCTACTTGTTCCTGGAGGACTACGGCGCGCGCGTTGGATACACCCAGGCGCTGGTCTCCGAGATGCGCGCCTACGCCGCGCTCTCGGCCAACGGGTCGATCAGCGCGGAGTTCCGTGCGTTCCTCGCGACTCAATTGGCAGAGCGGCGAGCGGTGTATCAGGCGCTGGTCGAAGGCGCGATCTGGCGTGGTTTCCCCTACCTCGACGGCAGCGTGGGACTAATCGGGATTCAGCAGACGTTGCCGAACACGCAGTACGTGCTCGTCTTCATCCAGGACATGACCGAGGCCACTCTCGGGATCGACAACATCGACATCTCCTACGATGCCGGGGCCTCTGCCGCGCTCGAGGATCTCGATGGCGCGGTCGACACCCTCCTCATCGTGCAGGGCAACATCGCCGTCGCTCGCTTCCAGCTGGGATTCTGATGGTGGGTGTTCTCCCCGGACCGAGCTGCATGCCCTGCCTAGGCATCGAGCTCCGAATCGCGAGCGGATTCGAACAGCTTTCGGGCCAACTTGATGCCCCACTCCCCCATCGGCCTCCGGAGTCGTGCCCCCGTCGCACTTCGCGGCGGGAAAACGCCCCCGGCGTCTCGCGCCGGGCCATCACCGAGGGGAAGTCGATGATCCAGCGTTTCCAGGGCCGCGGGCCCGGAGCCGAGTCCACCGCCGCGCATCCGTTGTCGTTCGAGGAGCCGCTCGAGGCGCTCACCGGGCGGATCGCGGAGCCGGGCACGCACGAAGGCCCGATCGAGGCGGGTGATCCCAACGCGCTGCGCGCGCTGCGCTACCACGACGGTCTCGCGCTCATCGCGCAGGAGCGGCGCGCGCTCCACGCCGCGCGGCGGCTCGTGAAGGAGATGCTGGAGATCGCGACGCGCGCCGCGTGGCCCGCGACCAACGCGGAAGCGCGCGCGATGGCGCAGATCGAGCTGCGGAACGTGGTGAAGGAACTCGCGGAGCTGTGCGCGACGACGGAGTTCCGCGGCGTGCGGCTCCTGAACGGCGAGTGCCCGATGATCGCGATCCACGACGGGCCCGAGAGCGGCGAGTTCCTGGTGCTCGGCCTGCGCGACGTGCAGCCGGAGGCCCTCGGGAACGACACGCTCGACCTGTGCTCCGGCCTCGGCGCGCGCTTCGCGCGTCAGAACCTGCGTCTGGCGCTCGACTCGATCGACGGCGCGGACGAGGTCGTCGTGTGCGACCTGCACGAGTTGCTCGCGGGCGCGCGCGTCAGCTCTTGAAGACCGACGGCAGCCACGTCGTGATCCCCGGCCAGTACGTGATCACGAGCACGCCGACGAGCAGCACCAGGATCATCGGCACGACCGCGCGGTAGACCTCGGGCATCGGCTTCTTCAGGCGATAGCTCGCGAGGAACAGGTTCATCCCGACCGGCGGCGTGAGGAAGCCGAGCTCGAGGTTCGCGAGGAACACGATGCCGAGGTGCAAGGGGTCGATGCCGTACGCGGCGCCCATCGGCACGACGAGCGGCACGATCACGATGATGGCCGAGAAGACGTCCATCAGGCAGCCGACGACGAGCAGGAACAAGTTGAGGAGCAGCAGAAACGTCCACGGCGAGTCGACGTGCTGCTTCACGAACTCGAGCGCCAGCGCCGGGAAATCCGCGAGCACGAGGTAGTTCGTGAAGCCCAGCGCGACGCCGAGGATCATCAAGACGCCGCCGATCACCAGGGAGCTCTCGACGAGCACCGCCGGCAGTTTCTTCAGCGGGTGCATGTCGCGGTACACGACGACCTCGATGAACGCGGCGTAGAGCGCGGTCCACGCCGCGGCCTCGACCGGCGTCGCCCAACCGCTGAACAGCGTTCCGAGCGCCACGAACGGCAGCGCGAGCTCCCACTTCGCGGCCCAGAGCGCCTTCAGGGCCTCGCGCGCGGAAAACGGCGGCGTGTCGCGCTCGATCCGCGGGCCGCACCAGATCCCCCACGCCGCCGTGAGACCGATGAGGAGCAAGCTCGGCACGACGCCGGCGAGGAAAAGCTGCCGCATCTCCACCTTCGCGATGATCGCGTACAGGATCAGCGGCAGGCACGGCGGCAAGAGCAGCCCGAGCGAGCCCGCGCCCGTGATCAGGCCGAGCGCGTCCCGCTCCTTGTAGTGCGCGTCGATCAGGACCGGCATCAAGAGACCGCCGAGCGCCAGGATCGTCACGCCCGACGCGCCCGTGAACGACGTGAAGAACGCGCACAGGAGCGCGGTGACGATCGCCGGTCCGCCACGCATGCGTCCGAAGAGCGTTTGGAACACGCGCATCAACCGCTTCGACGCGCCGCCCTCGGCCAGGAGGTAGCCCGCGAGCGTGAAGAGCGGGATCGTCGGCAAGGTCGGGTTCGTGACGAGGCGGTAGTGATCGATCGGGATCGATCCGATTCCGTCACCCGAGCCCCACAAGAGGATCAGCGCGGCGCCGCCCAGCGTCACGAACACGGGCGCGCCGAACAGCGTCGCGACGAAGAGCCCGGCGAGGCCCGGTGTCACGAGCTTCTCGGGCTCGATCGGTTCGAAGCGCGCGAGCGCGATCGACGCGAGCACGACGAGGAGCGCCGCCGCGCGCGAGCGCCAGCTCGCGCCCGCCGCCCACAAGAGGCGCAGCGCGACGAGGCCGAAGCCCAGCGGCAGGACGCTCTGCACGATCCACGTCGGGATCCCGTAGACGAGCACGGCGCCCGTCGGTCGCTCCGTGGCGATCCACTGCATGCCCGCGACGCACAGGAACGCCGCGACGGCGGCCGCGAAGCCGAAGGTCAGCGAGTGCAGCGTCGCGCGCACGTTGCCCTTCAGGAACGTGTCGATCGTCGACAGCGCGAGCATGCGGTTCTCGCGCGCCGCGACCGCGCCGCCGAGCATGCCGACGACGAGCGTGAGGTGCGCGACGATCGTCGACGCTCCCGAAATGCTCCCGTTCGTGAACACGCGCAGGAGGCCCTCAGCGATCGGCACGGCCGCGATGCCCACGAGCACGAGCGCCACGAGCGCATTCTCGCCGCTCACGAGGGCGCCCACGAACCGGTTCGACGAGCGCCGCGCGCCCTCGCCGACCGTTCCCGCCGCGAGGTCGGTCATCGCTTCGCTTCGGCGCCCGTGCGCAACGCTTCGACGGTCTTCACGGCCGCATCGAAGAGTTCCGCGGGCACGAGATTGCCGCGCAGCTTCGGATAAACGGGCTCCATGAAGCGCCGCCACTCGTCGGCAAGCTCCGGCGTGACCGGCGTCACGATGAGCCCCTTCTTCTGCATCGCCTCGATCGACTGGCGCGCCTCGATGCGGTTCTGCGTGATGATCTTCTCGCCGGCCTTGCCCGCGGAGCGCAGCACGAGCGCCTTGTGCGCGTCGTCGAGCTCGTCCCAGCACTTCTTCGTCATCACGCCGCCGCCCACGAGCGGCGCCCAGTCGAGTTCGAGCATGTACTTCGCCTTGTCGTGGAGCTGCGCGATCTGCGCGAAGAACGGCACCATCGGCACGGCGTCGACGAGGCCCGTCTGGAGCCCGACGAGGATGTCCGTCGGCTCGAGCGGCACGGGGTTCAGGCCCATGCTCTTCATCAGGTCGACCTGCTTCACGTCGCCGGTCCACGTGAAGAGCTTCACCTTCTTCAAGTCGTCCGGCCGCACGACCGGCTTCACCGAGAAGAAGTGCACCCAGCCGAGGTCGCCGAGGAAGAGGAGCTCGAAGCCCTGCGCGCGCATCCGCTCGCGGATCATCGGTTCGAGCTTCACGCGCACCGCCGCCGCTTCGTCGAGCGTGCGGTAGAGGAGCGGCATGTTCTGCAGCGCCGTCACCGACGGGTCGATCTCGGACAGGCCCGTCACGGTGAGCAGCGCGGCCTGGAGCTGGCCCACGCGCATCTTCTTCACGACGTCGGCCTCGCCCCCCATGCTCCCGTCGGAGTGGATGAGCAGCTTCATCGGCGGGTCGATGCCCTTCCAGGCCTCGCCCATCTCCTGCAGCGCGCGGTGGACGGAGCTGTCCTTCGGCGCGATCGTCGCGAGGCGGAGCTTGGTCTCCCCGAGCGCCTCGGCCGGCGGCTCGGAGACAGAGATCGGAGCGGACGCCGCGACGAACGACGCGAGGGCGAAGAGGACGGTGCTCGGGGTCATGCGGGTGATCAAGGGAGGAAGAGATCGTCGATGCGCGACAGGAGCCAGCGTGCGCGCGCCGCGGCGAGCTCGTTCTCGAGGCGCACCTCGGGGTGCTTCGATGCGTCGATCGCGAGCGCGTGACCGAGCAGCTCCTCGAAGCCCTTGCGGTCCTGCGCCTTCATCGGCACGGCCTCGGCGAAGGCCACGTAGGGCGCCGCGCGCGCGCCCTTGGAGAGCTCGACCGCGCGCTCGAAGTGCTTCCGGGCACGCTCGGTCCAGTCGCGTCCGCCGCCGGGGCGGGATTCCTCGAACACGATCAGGAAGCCGTGGATCGCGCCGTCGTTCCAGCCCTCGTCGAGCTGGAGCGCGCGGTCGATCAACGCCTCGACCGCGGGCAGGTTCGCGAGCTCCATCGGGTCCGTCTTCGAGAGCGTGAGCTCGAGCCCCCACGCCGCGGCCGTCCAATAGAGGAAGGGCACGTCCGCGCGCTCGGCGTCCGCGATCGCGGTCGCGGGGTCCTCGAGCAGCGCCTCGCGAAAGCCCGGATGGCGCGCATCGAGCCCGCGCAACCCGTACTCGCGCGCGCGGCGGTAGAGCTTTCGCGCGCGCTCGGCGAGCTCACGCGAGCGCGCGAGGTCGTGCTCCTCCATGCGCTCGGCGTCCTGCTGCACGAAGCCCCACGCGTACTGCGTGAAACCGCTCGCGGCCGCGAGCAGCATCCCGTCGTGCTGCGGGTCCTTCTCGAGCAGCGACTCGATCAACTTCAGGCTGAACGGCACCGCGGAGCGGATGAGCTCGGGGTCGTCGTCCTTCATCCACGACGAGCTTCCGTCGGCGAGCGCATCGCCGAGCTTCCCGACCGCGAAGCGCTCGACGCTGCAGGCGCCGAGCACGAGGGCCGCGCAGGCGGCGAGGGCAGTGATGGAGTGCGCGTGCGTCATCGGGGTGGTCGCGAAGCGCATACGATGGACCTCCGCGGGAGCGCAGGCAAGCGGGGAGGAATACCGTGCCAGAGCAATTTTTCACCCGATAGGACCACCGCGCAGCTGCGCTGCGCGGTGG
>JACRIO010000309.1 GCA_016220035.1 Planctomycetota bacterium
AACGTTCGGCCCGTGCGCATCGGTGCGCGCCTTCTCGAAGCGACGACGTGGGCCAAGGTGCTCGCGCTGCTCGTGCTCTCGGTCGCCGCGATCCTCTTCGCGCGCCCCGACGCTCCGGTGCGCGAGCTCGCGATGGAGCCGCGCACCTTCGGCGGCGCCGGCCTCGCCTTGATCCTCGTGCTCGGCGCCTACGACGGCTGGCAATGGGTGCCGCAGCTCGGCGGCGAGATGCGCGACCCGCGGCGCGACCTCCCGCGCGCGATCCTTTTCGGCCTGATCGCCGTCACGGCCGTGTTCCTCGTCGCGAACGTCGCGAACCTGCTCGTGCTCGCGCCGGACGAGCTCGAGCACTCGCCGCTCGTCACCGCCGACGTCGCCGCACGGCTCTTGGGGCCCGCGGGGACGTCGCTCGTCGCGCTGCTCGTCGTCGTGTCGACGTTCAGCTCGAACCACTCGGGGATGATGACCGACCCGCGCGTGCTCTACGCGATGGCCGAGGACGGGCTCTTCCCGCGCGCCGTCGCGCGGCTGCACCCGCGCCACCGCACGCCGCACGTCGCCGTGATCCTGATCGGTGCCGCCGCGGCGCTGTATCTCTACGCGCGGACCTTCGAGGAGCTCGTCGCGACGTTCGTCCTCGGCATGTGGCCGTTCCTCGCGCTCTCGATCGCGGCCGTGATCGTGCAGCGCGTGCGCAAGCCCGATCTGCCGCGGCCGTACCGCGTGCCGCTCTACCCGCTCGTGCCGATCTTCTTCCTGCTGGCGTGCGCGGGCATCTTCGCGAACTCGTTCGTCGAGGAGCCGCGCTTCACGCTCGTGAACCTCGGCGTGCTCGCGGCCGGGCTCCCCGTGTACGCGCTCTGGCGATGGAAGCAGCGGCGGGCGTGAACGTCGGCGGTGCCACGGCATCGATCGCGCCGCCAGTGAGGGGCACTGCGAGTGCCCATTGCTTGCGGCGCGAGCGCGTCAGCCGCCCTCGCGAGGCATCGGGACCTCGAACGTTCGCGCGACTCCCGGCTCCACCTGCGCGGCGTGCCACGCGCCGACTCCGTGGAGCCCGTCGATGCGCAGCGAGTACGGGCCCGGCGCCTGGAAGGGAATCCGGTAGGGCGCGCGGCGGAACACCACCTGGCCGCCGTGGAAACCCGTCTCCTCCGCGGATTGCGAGCCGTCGAAGCGACCTCGTCCGAGGAAGAGCCGCAGCTCGCCGCGATGCAGTTCCCCGTTCGCGTCGCGCGGCGCGATCACGAGCGTGCCGGTGCGCGCGGCGTCGTACTCGACGATCGCGGGCGCTTCGCCGATCTCGACCCAGCGGTCGAGCTCGCCCGGCGCCGGGATCAACGGCTCGGACGTCGTGAGCTGGAGCCGCACGCGGTAACGCCCGAAGGGCACGTGTTGGATGCGGTGCTCCGCAGGCGAACTGTCCTCGACCGGGTAGTGCCACGCGCGATCCTCCGAAGTGATCAGCGTGAGCACCGCGAACGGCCCTTCGCGACCGTCGGCGTCCTCGGTACGCGCCCCGCCTGCTCGACGCAGGATCAACTCGCCGCGCCCGCGCGCCGTGGAGCGCATCTGGACCAAGTGGACTTCGAGCCCCGCGTCGAGCGGCGGCAGCGCGAGCCGGATCGCGACCGGTGCGTACCCGGGCGGCTCGCAATGCAGGTCCACCTCGATGGGACCGAGCGCCGACTCCGCCCCCGCGACGAAGAGCCACTCGTTCGGCGCGGGCTTTCCGCCGGGCAGCACGACGCCGGCCTGGAGCGCGCTCGCCCAAGCATCGCGGACGAACGCGCCGCGCATGTCGACGACGAGTGCCGAGATCCCGACCCCCGACCCCGATGCACGGTCCATGTGCGCGGGGGATCCATCCGGATCGATGAAGCGCACCAGTGCTCCGCGGCCGTGGAGCACGCGCAGGACGACGTCCTCCGCGCCGGCGGCGACGCCGGTCACGGGATCGTGCTGCACGAAGCCGTTCGAGCCCGCGCTCAGCGAGTAGAGCCGTGATGGATGCGCGTCCTCCAGCACGAAGCTCCCGTCCGCCTGCGTCCGCGCCTCGAGGACGTAAGGCGTGCGGAACGACCGCTCGGGCGAGCGGTGCGCGAGGAGGTAGGCGTCGCTCGGCTGCGCGACCACCTGGACGTCCGCGCCCACCGGGGTTCCATCGGGGAGGAGCACACGCCCGGAGATCCGCAGCGGCGCGGTGAGCACGAGCTCGACCCAGGCGGTCGTCGCGGCGTCGAAGTCGGCGGCGGCCGAGGCGCGACCGCGTTGGCTCGCGACGATCTCACGCCACCGAGTCGAATCGGGAAGGTCCAACACCGCCTCGCCGTTCGCGTCGGTGGTCCCCACCGCGCGGCAATCGTCGTCTTCGCCGACGTGGAGTTGGACGCTCGCGAGCCTGCGTCCCTGCTCGTCGACCGTGCGCACCAGGAGACGGCGCGCTCCCGACGACGGAGCAGGCCGTGTCGCGGCGACCTGCGTTCCGGCGAGCGCCGCCGACCGCGTGGGGAGCTCCGCGGGCGCGGACGCGAGCTCCGCAATTTCGGCGGCGGGGGTCGCGGCCGCAATCGCTCCCGCGTCCGCGGCGCTCGGTAGCGACGCGCGGCGCAGAAGCAGGAGCAGACCGGCGAGAATCACCGTGCCCAGGAGCGCGGAAGCGAGCCACGACTTCGCGGGGGTGCGGACCATGCGTGACGAGCTCCTGGGGAAACTGCGGGCGGCATGCGGCGCGCCGCGCGTTCGACACTAGAGGCAGCGCGCCCCGACCGTGCCCGAGGACGGAACGGTGATGCAGAGGTCGCCGGGAGGACAACCGAGGATGCCGCAGTTCCCCCACGCCATGTACGCGCCGATCTCCGTGATCGCGATGGTGCAGCAGAATTGCTGGGGTCCGATGAAGTTGCACACGCAGACCTGCGCCGGACCGAACGGCGTGGACACCCCCATGCCGGCGCAGCCCGGCGGGCACGGGTTGGGCGTGCAGCGGAGCTGCCCCGACGCGCTGACGTACTCTCCCCGGCACTTGCCATAGGGGCTCGCCTGCTGAGCCGTGACGCTGGCCCCCATCGGCGCGAGCGCGACGAGGCCGAGGATCGGGATGCCGAGGACGATGCGGAGATCGAAGGTCATCGAACTGCTCCTGAAGGTTGGAGTCGGTGTGGGTCGCGGGTCCGGGCACGGGCCGCGGCGGCAGCCCGGCCCCCGTCGCTACCTGGGCGCGAACCGCTCCTCCGTTGTCGGTTTCTCGACTTTTCTCGGAGACGCGCCGCGCGCGCGTCAGACGCGCTCCTCGAATACCCCCGAGCTCTTGTTCTTGCGCACGTCGTCGCCGCGGAAGTAGCGGCCGTTCATGGCGACGTACGTGCCGTGCTCCAGCGCCTGCGCGAAGGCGATCGCGCTGCCGAGGTTGAAGAGCCCGTCGGAGCTGCCGAACGTGTACGGCACCATCGCGCCGGTGAGCACGATCGTCTTCGCGAGTCGCGCGCCGCCGACGAAGCGCGCCGTGTGCTCCATCGTGTCCGTGCCGTGCGTGATCACGATGCGGTCCTCGGGCGCCTTGCGGCACGCGTCGAGGATGCGCTCGCGGTCCGCGTCGGTCATGTCGAGGCTGTCGATGAGCATCAGCGTCTCGATCGTGATCGAAAGGCGGCTGCGGCCGAGGCGCAGCATCTCCTGCACGTGCGTCTCGCGGAAGAAAAGCCGGCCTTCGAGCTCGTGGTAGTCCTTGTCGAAGGTCCCGCCCGTCACCAGGATCCTCAGCGCCGCGGGGTTCATGCGCGCATGGTCGCAGACGATTCGATCGCGCGCCACATCGCCGAGAGTGCCGCGACCGCCTAGCATGCGGCCCACGGAGACCCCCATGCCCGCGACGAACGAGCTCATCGACCTGCGTTCCGACACCGTGACCCGCCCTTCGGCCGCGATGCGCGCCGCGATCGCCGCGGCCCCGGTGGGCGACGATCAATATGGAGAGGATCCGTCGATCAACGCGCTTCAGGAGCGCGTCGCCGCGCTGCTCGGCAAGGAGGCGGCGTTGTGGTTCCCGAGCGGCACGATGGCGAATCAGGTCGCGCTGCGCGCGCTCACGCGTCCGGGCGACGACGTGGTCGTCAGCCAGGAGAGCCACGCCGTGTGGCACGAAGCCGGCGCGTCGGCCGCGAACGCGGGCGTGCAGTTCACGCCGATCGGAGCCCGCGGGACGTTCACCGAGGCCGAGTTCCGCGCCGTGGTGAAGCCGCGCGGGCACATGCTCTTCCCGCCGACGACGCTGGTCGAGATCGAGAACACGCACAACCGCGCGGGCGGCGTCGTGTTCCCGCAACATGAGGCGGAACGGATCTGCGCGGCGGCGAAGGAGCTCGGCATCGCGTCCGTCCTCGACGGCGCGCGCCTCTGGAACGCTGCGGTCGCGACGCAGCGCTCGCCCGCGGAGCTCGCGCGGCCGTTCGAGCTCGTCGCGGTCGCGTTGTCGAAGGGCCTAGGCGGGCCGGGCGGCTCGCTGCTCGCCGGAACGCGGGCGACGATGGTCGCGCGCGTGCGCTACCGGCGCTTGGACGGCGGCGCGATGCGCCAGGCGGGGCTCTTCGGCGCGGCGGGGCTGTTCGCGCTCGAGCACCACCTCGCGCGCCTCGGCGACGACCACGCGAACGCGCGCTTGATCGGCCAGGCGCTCGCCGCGAGCCAGCGCTTCGAGCTCGACCTCGCGACGGTGCAGACCAACATCGTCGTCTTCCGCGTGCTCCCCGGCCGCGCCGACGCCGCGACGGTCGCCGCGCGCGCGAAGGAGCGCGGCGTCCTGCTCTTCCCGCTCGGCGCGACGGCGCTGCGCCTCGTGACGCACCTCGACGTGACGCGCGAACAGTGCGAGCGCGCCGCGGCGGTGCTCGTCGAAGCGAGTTGACCGCTCACTTCGCGCCCGAAACGCCCCCGCTCGAGTCGTTCGGCGCGTCGAGGTGCCGTTCGATCCAATCGATCCACAGCCGCGAGCGTTCGCGCGCGTTCACGGGGTCGCTCGAGCTGTGCGTGCGGCCTTGGAAACCGATGAACTCGGTCTCGACGCCGTTGTCCTTGAGCGCATGGTAGAGCGCGAAGGACTGCGTCGGCGGCACGCGGTAGTCCTCCAGGTTGGTGAGGACGAGCGTCGGCGCCTGGATGTTCGTCGCGTACGTGATCGGCGACTGTGCGCGGTAGGCCTCGGCGAACTCGCGCTTCCACGGCGAGCCGCCGAACGCGTGGCGGATGCCCACGTTGCCGTCGGCGAAGTTGTACATGTCGGTCCAGTCCGTGACCGCCGCGCCCGCGACGCCGGCGCGCCAGACGTCGGGGTACTTTCCGAGCAGCCACGTGGTCATGTAGCCGCCGTAGGACCAGCCCGTGACGAACACGCGCGTCGAGTCGACATACGCGCGCTTCTTCAGCTCCGCGACGCCCGCCATGACGTCGCGCCCGGGCCCTTCGCCGGCGTCGTCGAAGATCGCGTTCGCGTAGGCGTGACCGAGGTTGTCGCTGCCGCGGTAGTTCGGGCTGAACACGATCCAGCCTTTCGCGGCCATGAGCTGCGCGAGCACCGAGAAGCTCGTCTTCGACGACGACGTCGGCCCGCCGTGGATCACGAGCACGAGCGGACGCGGCGTCGACACGTCCGCGGGCAGCGCGAGCACGCCGTCCGCGTCCTTCCCGTCCTGCGTCTTCCAAGTCAGGCGCTCCATGCGCGCGAAACGACGCTCCTCGGCCCACGCGTTGAACTTCGTCAAGCGGCGCGGCTTCGCGGCGGCGGAGCTCATCACGTACACCTCCGCCGGCCGGTCGGCGCGCGTCGCGGAGAACGCGATCGCGCCCGTCGTCGCGACCGTGACGTCGTAACCGAAGGCGCCCGAGACGACGAGGCCGTCGAGGTCGAGCTCGCGCGGCTTCCCGATCGCCGGATCGAGCGGAACCGTCCAGAGTCCGACGGTGTCGCGCTCGTTGCACGCGGTGAGGAACTCCCTCCCGCCCGGCATCCACTCCGTGCCGAAGACGTGCCGATCGAGCTCGCGCGTCACGTTGCGGCCGGGTCCGTCGGCGCCCGACGACAAGTAGTAGTCGGAGAGGAACGCGGGCTTTCCGTCGCGCGGATAGCGGTAGAGCACGGCCGAGCCGTCGGGCGTGAACGTCGGCGCGGATTGATAGCGGTCGACGGAATTCAGGACCTGCGTCGCGCCGCTTTCGACGTCGAGGAGCAGGATGCGGCCGAGGTCGAGCTTCCCCGACTCGGGCGCGGGGACCTGCGTGATCGCGATCTTCCGTCCGTCCTTGGACCACGCGAGCGTCGACGCGGGGCTCGACGGCGGGAAGACGAACTCGAGCGACCAAGCGCCGGTCGTGAGCCGCTTCGCCTGCTCATCGGCGATCGCCTGCGTCCACACGTGCTGCGGTCGCACGGGTTCCTTCAAGAAGAGGTCCTGGTCGCCGATCCGGATCGTCGCGACGTGCCGCTCCTCGCCTTCACGCTTGGGCGCCTCGTCCGCGGCCGCGAACGCGATCGCGTTCCCGTCGGGGCGCCAGGAGAAGTGCTCGACACCCGTCGGCGAGTGCGTGAGGCACCGCGCTTCGCCGCCGCGGATCGGGAGCAGCCACACCTGCGTCTTTTCCTGCGCGTCGGGCGCGACGAAAGCGAGCGTGCTCCCGTCCGGCGACCAGGCGGGCGAGGACACGCGCTTGCGGCCCTGCGTCAGCGCGCGCACGTCGCCCGTCGCGACGTCGACCGCTTGGAGCTGGAGCTCGTTCTTGTCGTCCGCGAAGTTCGCGCGCGACGTGATCACCGCGATCGTCTTCCCGTCGGGCGCGATCTGCACGCTGGAGACGCCGACGAGCTGGCGCAGGTCCTCCATCGTGAACGGTTGCTGCGCGAACGCGGCGGTGGCGAGGAGGAGGCACGTCGATGCACGGAGGAGGGAGCGCATGGCGTCGAGCGTAGCGTCGGCCGGTCTCGGCGCGTGTCTCGGATGGGTAGTGCTCACGCGCGTCGGCGTGCATCCCCGCCCGCGGACCCGCCCTTCGCGGCCGCCGTGCACCCGCGGCTCGATCCACGCTCTGGAGCGGGATCGGGAGCTCGGATTCCCGCGCGCTCCGCGCCCCGGTAGCTTGTGCGCGCCGCGCGCGGGCCGTCGCTCGCGCACGCGCGGCGCGCGCGCCCCACGATGAACTCCACGCTGATCCGTTGGTGCCTCGCACTCGCGTTCGTCGCGCGCGCCGGGGCCGTCGCGCCCAGCGCGAGCGAGGATCCCGCCGTGCATCGGCCGGGCGCGGCCTCGATCGCCGCCGCGAAGAAGGCCATCGCCGAGGGCAAGCACGAGCAGGCGCTCACGCCGCTGCGGCTCGCGCTCGCGGCGGATCCGGGGTCGCTGGAGGTACTGGCGCTGTTCGTGGACGCCTGCGCGAACGACGCCGACGCGCGCGCGTTCTGGCAGCACGCGCTCGCCCGCGCCGCGACCGGGCCGGGCGGAACGCTCACGCTCGACGCCGCGTCGAAGAAGCATCTCGCGACCGACGATCCGCGGCCCGCGCAGCTCGCCGTGGGGCGCGCAGCGGCCGTCGAGGAGCTCGTCGAGTTCGCGCGCCATCGCGAGAAGGACGGCGCGTCGAAGCCCGAGGCGCTGCTCGTCGCGCGCTGGGCGCGCCGCGTCGCGCTCGACCTCGCGCGGGGCTCGCCGGCGCTGCTCGCGGCGAACGAGGAGGCACTTTCGCCGCGCCTCGGCCTCCCCGACGCGCTCCCGTCGAAGGTCGTGCGGGCGCTCGAGCTCTTCGCGGGCAGCTCGATCGCGAACACGCGCACCGTCGAAGCGATCGAGGCCGCGCGCATCCTCGCCGGGCTCGCCGCTCAGATCGGTTTCGGCGACGACTTGCAGGGCGCGAAGCCCGCGGGCGTCGGCGGGCTCGCGAAGTCGGCCGGTGAACTGCTCCAAAAGGCGCGCGGACAGCTCGCGAACGCCGACGACCGTCCGTGGACCGTCGAGGAGCTCCGGAAGCTCGACGCCGATCAGGCGGAAGCGTTCACGCGCGCGCACGACTCGTTCGGCCGCCCCGGCGTCGCGACGAGTCCCGGCGGCCTCTACCGCATCGAGACCGATTGCGGCCACGCGACGCTGCTCGGAACCGCGGAGACGGTCGAGCTCCACCACCGCCGGCTCGCGGGTTGGTACGGGACGGATCCGTTCGAGGGCCGGCCCGGCCTCGTGCGCGTCGTGTCGGAAGCGAGCGGGCTCGAAGCCGAAAGCGCGCCCTTCTGGTGGGCCGGCGGATTCCAGGGCGGCGACACGACGACGATCCGTTTTTCGTGCGGCGGCGGCGCGCCGACGATCGAAGGGCTCGGTCACGGGCTCACGCACGAGCTCACGCACCGTTTCGACGGCGCGCTGTTCCCCGGCATCCCCGCGTGGCTCGCGGAGGGCAAGGCCGTCTGGACGGGCGCCGCGTTCGGCGCGGCGTCCAACGCGAAGTTCGTCGAGCACTACGCGTCGCTCGGCACGATCGAGGCCGCGTACGTCAAGGGCTACGGCGATCCCGCGAAGCTCACGAAGCTCGTCGACGGCACGCTCGACGACTACCGCGACAACTACACGGCGGGGAACGCGCTCTACGTCTACCTGCGCTCGCGCAAGGACGCGGGCGGACGCGTGCTCTTCCGCGAACGGCTCGACGACTTCCAGAAGAAGGCGCGCGGCCCGAAGAAGGGGAAGGAGCTCTTCCTCGCGAGCTTCTGCGACGGTCGCGAGGGGCGGCCGAAGACCTTCGAGGAGTTCTGCGCCGACTGGACGCCGTGGGTCGCGGGCTTCTACTGGCAGGCGCGCAAGCCGTGGGCGCTCGAGTTCACGGAGGACGTCGGCGGCGCGGACTCGCCGCCCGTGCTCGACGAGCCCGTGTGGGTCTGGTCGAAGAACCGCGCGGAGCCGCGCTTCGGTCAGGACGAGGCCGTGCTCGCCGGCGCGCTCTTCGCGCGCGCGGAGAAGCGCGCCGACGCGATCGCCGCGTTCGTGTGGGCGCTCGCGGTCGACGGGCGCGAACCGGCGGCGGAGGACGAGCTCGCGCGACTTCTCGACGCCGAGAACAAGCAGGAGGCCGCGTGGTGTCTGCGCGTCGAGCCGGGCCTCTCCACCGGCGATCGCAAGGTCGCGCCGCCGGTC
>JACRIO010000311.1 GCA_016220035.1 Planctomycetota bacterium
CCATGACCGGCCTCGTCTCGAAGATGAAGATGGGCAGCGCGGACCTCGTCGACGGCGAGACGACGCACCTCGTGCTCGGCGCGCCGCCGAAGGACCCGGTGGCCGTGCGCGGGCGCGTGACGCACGCGGGCGAGCCGTACACGGGCGCGATGGTCTCCTACGTGCGCATCGGCGCGGGCGCTGCCGGGAACCGCTTCAAGAGCGCCACGACGAACGCGCGCGGCGAGTACGCGCTCCAACTCGGCGAACCGGGCGAGTACGACGTGTCGGTGCAGCGCTTCCAGGGCGGCGGCAACCAGCAGAACGTGGTCGAGTTCGCGCGCTCGGTGCCTTCGGGCAAGGAGGCGGTGATCGACCTCGAGCTCCCCACCGGTCGCATCAGCGGCCGCGTCGTGGACGACGAGAAGCAGCCGATCGCGGGCGCGCGCGTGACGCTCACGAGCGAGGGCGCGGGCGAGCCCGGCACGCTCTGGGGCGGGCACTACAACGAGACCGCGACGAACGGGGAGGGCCTGTTCGACATCCAGGCGCTGCGTCCCGGCCGCTACACGCTCTTCGCGGGCGGCATGACGCTCGGCGGCGCGTTCGGCGACGACTCGGTGCACGGTCGCGAGGCGATCACGGGCGTCCAAGTGGCCGAGGGTGAGTGGCGCAAGGACGTCGACTTCCGTTTGAAGCGCCCCGGCACGATCGACGTGGTCGTCGTCGACGACGGCGGGAAGCCCGCCTCCGGCGCGTCGATCTTCGTGCGCACGCGCGCCGGCGAGCTCGTCGACCGCTTCTCGCTCTCCGCGAGCGGCCCCGACGGCGCGTGCAAGTACGGCGGGCTCGCTCCGGGGCGCTACACGGTGAGCGCGCGCGAAGGCGTGCGCGCGAGCGTCGAGGGCGGCGAGGTCGAGGTGCGCTCGGGCGAGCACACGCCCGCGCGCGTCGTGCTCTCGACCGGCACCTACATCGTCGTCAGCGTCGTCGACGCCGAGCAGAAGCCCTTGACCGCGTCGCTCTCGGTGCGCGACGAGGCGGGCCGCGAGGTCGGGAGCATGCTCTCGCTCGCCGACCTGATGCAGCTCTTCGCGCAGGGCGGCGCCCCCACGGACGAGCGCCGCCTCGGGCCGTTCCCCGCCGGCAAGTACCGCGTGACGGCGACGCTCGCCGATGGACGGTCGCTCGTGAAGCCGGTCTCGCTCTCCGGCCAGACCGAGCGCAAGCTGAACCTCCGCTTCTGATCCCAGTCCCCCACTCGAGGCCGCCTTGAAGAGTTCACGTCTCCTCCTCCTCGTCGCCGCGCTCGCGCTGTTCGCGACCGGGATGATCGCGCTCTGGAAGCTGCTCGACACCGCTCCGGACCGGACGGCCTCGACGGCGAGGAAGTCGGACGCCGCAGCGCCCGCGGAGCCCGCGACGAAGCACGAGCTCGCCGCGCCCGCGCCCGAAACCGTCGCCGCACCGATGGAGGTCGCGCGGCGCGACTCGGCGCCCGCCTTCACCGGCGCGGACCAGAACTTCGACCTGACGAGCGCGCACGAAGTCGCGGGCCGCGTGGTGCTCCCCGCGAACGCGCCGGCGGACGAGACGCTCCGCGTCTGGGTCGTCGACCTGCACGGGGACGATGCGGTCGGACGCGTCTTCTTCGGTCGCGGCGACGATCCCGCCGGCGTGCTGATCGGCCTCGCGGAGCAGTCGGGCGCGCGCTGGGCACATCGGCCGGTCGCGGCCGACGGTTCCTTCCGCGTGCCCGCGCCGGCGGACGCGACGCTGGTCAAGGTCGTGCTCGACGGCCGCTACCTGTACCTCGACGAGGAGACGCAGGTAGAGCTGCCGCGCACGGAGCCGCCGCTCGCGCTCGGGGCCAAGCTCGGCGCGTGGATCGTCGCGCGCTGCACGCCGCCCAAGACCGCGAGCGCGGAGGACCGCGCGGCGCTCGGCCAGGCCTTCGTCGCCGGCTGCGAGATGGGCGGCCGCCGCGGCGGACGCGGAGTGCGGCGCAGCGTGCCGATCGCCGCGGACTGGACCTTCGAGATGCGCGGGATCGCGCCGGTCCCGAACTGCCAGATCGTCGTCGACCCCGAGCGCTTCGTGCGCGCGACGGACAAGGAAGTGAAGCTCGAAGCCGGGCGCAAGGTGGAGCGCGAGTACGACCTCGCCGCCGGCGCGCGCGTCTCCGGACGCGTGCTCGGCGGCGCGGACGCGCCGGTTCCGGGCGCGACGGTGACCATGGAGCGCGGGAAGTCGGCCGGGCGCTTCGGCGACATGGCCGCGATGATGGTCGGCGTCGAGCCGCGCCAGGCAGAGACGGACGAGCAGGGCCGTTTCACGCTCCACGGCCTCGAGCCCGCGACCGTGCGCATCGTCGCCACGCGCGAAGGCTGGGTGCGCGCGCAGAGCGACGAGCTCGCGCTCGCGGACGGCGCCGTGGTGGAAGGCCTCGAGCTGCGGCTCGACGCGGGCGCCTCCGTCGCGGGCACCGTCGCGTTCGCGGACGGCGCGACCGCGGCGAAGGCGGCGGTCACGCTGCGCAAGACGGCGCAGGAGGGCGCGGGCAACCAGCGGTTCCTCGGCGGCGGCGGGGAACACACGACGACGTGCGACGACGAGGGCCGCTTCCGCTTCACGGGCCTCGAAGGCGGTCCGTTCGAGCTCCACGCGCTACTCTCGCAGCCGTTCGCCAACGCGGGTGTTTCCAAGGAGGAGGACGCCTCCGCGAGCCCCTCCCGTCCGACGCGCGCGATCGGCCCGGGGGGCAGCATGCGCTCGACGCGCGCGGCCGGCCCGAGAGGCCGCATGCGCCGGAGCTTCGCCGCGAGCGACGCGGCGGAGTTGCTCGCGCCGGGCGAGCGCCAGGGCGCGCGCGTGTTCGTCGCGCAGCTCGCGGACGTCGCCGCGGGCCGCGAGGACGCGCGCCTCGTGCTCGCGGACCCGCCGGGACTGCGCGGCCGCGTCGTCGACGCCGCGGGTGCGCCGGTGCAGCGCTTCTCGATCACGCTCGAACCCGATTGGGAGGACCGTTCGCCGCTCGACACGTCGTTGCACGCGGAGGGCTACGACAGCGCGGACGGCCGCTTCGTGCTCGAAGGCGTCCCCGCCGGCAAGTGGCTCGTCGGCGCGGCGAGCGAGGGCGCGGTGCAGGCGGGCGAGAAGCCCACGGTCGAACTGCCCGCGAAGGACGAGGTCGTGGTCACGCTCAGCCGCTCGGGGACGATCGCCGGCGTCGTGCTCGATCCGCTCGGCGCGCCGGTGCCCAACGCGCACGTCCAACGACGCTCGCAGGGCGACACGAACCCGTTCGCGGGCCTCGGCATGAGCGACGTGGAGTGCGACGAGCAGGGCGCGTTCCTTCTGCGCGATCTCCCGCCGGGCGCCTACGAGCTCATCGCGTCGGCCGAACAGTGGGCGAAGGGCGAACCGCTCCCGATCACGGTCGCGGGCGGCGAGACGCGCGAAGGCGTGAGCCTCCTCCTGCGCCGCGGCGGCACGCTCGAAGGCGAGGTCTTCGACGCGAAGGGCGAGCACGTCTCCGGGCGCAGCGTCCAGCTCTTCACCATGGCGGGCGACATGCGCCAGTCCTCGGTCGGCGCCGACGGACGCTTCCGCGAGGAGCACCTGACGCCCGGCACCTACCAGGTGATGTTGCAGCCGGACATGGGGCAGATCGAGAAGATGGCGAACCAGGCCGGCGAGGACGCCGATCCTTCCGCGTTCCTCGCGCAGATGAAGATGACGTCGGCCGAGATCAAGGACGGCGAGGTCACGCACGTCGTGCTCGGCGCGCCGCCGAAGGCGCCGGTGCGCGTGCACGGCCGGATCACGCGCGGAACGAACGCCGTGACGAAGGGCACGCTCGTCGTGCTCAACGAGGGCGGCGCGCTCATGCAGAACATGAAGTTCGGCAAGGTGACGCCCGACGGACGCTACGAGGTGACGCTCGACCAGCCGGGCGACGTCGTGCTCGTCTACGCGCAGGAGATGGGCCGCAACGACGGCGTCGAGTTCTACCTCTCCGTGCCCGAGGCCGCGGATTGGGAGCACGACCTGGCCCTCCCCCAGTGCGGCCTGCGCGGCACCGTGCGCGGCCCCGAGGGAAAGCCGCTCCCGAATGTGACCGTGGACTTCGCGCGAACGGACGGTCCGACGAGCGTGATGATGTTCGGGGGCGGCAACACGCGCACGACGGACGATGCGGGCCGGTACTCGATCGACGACCTCAATCCGGGCATGTACTCCGTCGCGGCGGGCGGCGCGAGCGTGGGACAATTCGGCTTCGGCGACTCGTCGAGCTTCGGCCGCGTGGTGCGCGGTGGGCTGAGGCTCGAGAGCGACAAGGTGCTCGAAGGCGTGGACCTGAAGCTCGAAATGGCCGGCACGATCACGGGCGTCGTGCGCGATTCCCAGGGCAAGGCCGTCAGCGGCGCGACGATCTACGCGCGCACGAAGGACGGCGAGCTCGTCCACCGCTTCGGCGTCGTGAACAGCGACGCCGCGGGCAACTACACGTACAAGGGCCTCGGCTCGGGCACGTACACGCTGTCCGCACGCACGAAGGCGCTCGCGGCGAAGGACGGCGCGGCGGTGACCTTGGGCGATGGCGAGAGCGCTGCTTGCGACCTCGTCGTCGAGACGGGCACGATCCTGCGCGTCACGATCACGGACAAGAACGACAAGGCGGTGCGCGCGAGCGTCTCCATCCAGGACGAGCGCGGCAACGAGGTCTCCGGCATGCTCGCGATGGACGCGATGATGGAGATGATGTCGCAAGGCATCTCCACCACCGAGCGCAAGTTCGGCCCGCTCGCGCCGGGCAAGTACGTCGTCACCGCGACGACGCCGGACGGCAAGACGGTGAAGAAGCCCGTGACGCTGTCGGGCCAGGAAGAGCGCAAGCTGCGCATCCGGCCGGAGTGAGGGGCGGCAACGCCGGCTTCTCCGTCCCGCAATGCATACATGGTTGCCCTCCGAGGCCGCTGCGGGTTAGGTTCGACGCGTGATCGATCGACACGTATCCGAGCACCGCGAGGCTCTGGCCGAGCTCTGCAGGCGCCATTACGTGCGCCGCCTCGAGCTTTTCGGTTCGGCCGCGCGCGGCACGTTCGACGTCGAAACGAGCGACCTCGACTTCCTGGTCGAGTTCGAGGATCTGGCTCCGGCGCTCTACGCCGAGCACTACTTCGACCTGCTCCACGCGTTCGAGGACTTGTTCGCACGCCCGATCGACCTCCTCCCTGCGCGATCGATCCGAAATCCCTATCTCGCCGAAGAAATCGCCCGCGATCGAACGCTCCTCTATGCGGCCTGAGGTTACTGCGGGAGTTCGAGGGTCCGGTGCACCCGCAACCACTCCAACACCGCCTGCATGTCGGCGGGCCACGGCGCTTCGAAGTAGATGCGCTTCCCCGTCGCGGGGTGCGTGATCGTCAGGCGTTCGGCGTGCAGCGCCTGGCGTGACAACGCCGGCGCGTCGGGCGGGAGCTTCGCGATCTGCCTGCGTTTCGGGACGTAGAGCTTCTCGCCGACGATCGAGAGCTCGATCGACGCGAGGTGCACGCGCACCTGGTGCGTGCGGCCGGTCTTCGGGAACACCGCGAGGCGCGCGGCACCGCGGAAGCGCTCGCGCACTTCGTAGTAAGTCGTGGCGGCACGTCCCGTCCCCTCGCGCACGACGCTGATCTTGTCGGGCGCCTTCGGGTGGCGGCCGAGCCAGCCCTCGATCCAGTCCGAGTCGAAGCGCGGGTCGCCGTTCACGAGGGCCGCGTAGAGCTTCTCGACCTCGCGCTCGCGGAACTGGCGTTGGAGTTCGACCAGCGCGAGCTCCGTGCGCGCGAGGAGCAGGACGCCGCTCGTGTCGCGGTCGAGGCGGTGCACGACGCCGGGGCGCGGCGCGGCGGGTGCGCTCTCGACGGGCACGGACGCACCGGACTCCTGCTCGTCGTCCTCCTCTTCCTCGGCCTCGCCCACGACCTCGACCTGCACGTCCTCCTCGTCGGTCGCTTCCTGCGTCGGGTACGCGACGAACGCGGCTTGCGGCAGGGGCCCGAAACGCTCCTCGGCCCAACTGGCGGCGCTCGCCTCGCCGCCCGGCGTGTTGCCGTGCGTGAGCGTGCCCGCGGGCTTGTCGAGCGCGAGCAGGTGCTCGTCCTGGAAGAGCACGACGGGCTCGCGGAAGCGCGTCGGCCGCGAGGCGGTCTGTTCGGCGAGTTCGACCTCGACGGAACGGCTCTCGAGCAGGATCAGCCCGGGCTTGATCACCACCGCGCCGTCGACGCGCACGTGGCCGGACTTCACGAGGTCGGAAAGACGGGTGCGCGACCATCCCGCGACGCGCGCGACGAGCACCTGGTCGAGGCGCGCGCTCTTCTCCGCGGTCGTGAGGTCGAAACGGAGCTTCCGCGCGCTTCCAAAGGTGCCTTCCATGCTCGTGCGCAGGGTGGCACGCTGGTTGAGAGATGTCCAGCTCGAGTTCGGTGAACGACCCCGAGACCAGACCACCGCAGAACGAACACGACTCGGCACGAGCCGATGTGCCGTCCTTGTCGGATCGCTCCTGAGTGGACTGGGGGGAGAGGGCTTCGAGCAAAGCTCGGTGTTCAGCGTGTCTTCAAGTAGTCACGCACGGCACGATCGCGAACAGCCTGAAGGTCGCGGATCTCTCTTCCACGCTCGACCAGTTCCGGAAACTCATCGTTCCGCAGACCAACCTTGACAGCCCACCCCTGGAAGCCTTTGCCCATCGAGTAGAAGCACCCCTGGAGTCTTCCGTCCGGTGCGCCGTGCGTCGAGATGGGAGCGTGAATCATCGAAGCCGTGCCCCAAGCACGCTGAAGCGCTTGGTCGAGCAAACGCACATACTCTTGCCCCTTTTCGCGCAGTACTGCGTTCATTGGAATCACTATGGACTCGATCTCGGCAACCGACCAATCATCCAGAGCTTGACCCGACTTGAATTTCTCAAGCAACCACAAGGCCGTGGGTGAAGCAGTCCAATCCTCGAATGCATCGACCAATCCACGAGACTCTTCATCGCTCATGTGGAACTTGTCCCGAAACTCCGACTCCACTTGCTCCCAGGGTGGAATCGAGCACAGCTGGTTGAGGTCGACATGGCGGCGCTCAAGTTCCGCCCTGACGCCCGGCCAGTCTTTGCCCCAGTATTCCTCGAGCCAATCGCGCGCTGGTCTTCGGGCCCGCACGTCTTGAAGACTGACGCTGAGAAGCTCGTGCGATTCGGGACCGGGCACCTCCAGAGTGGCCTTCGATCCGCGCTCTACGTCACCAGCCGCCCTGTCACCGGCCGTAGGCTCTGCGGGTACCACAGGACGGCTCCGGTGCTCCTCACGAAGGACGAGCACCAAGCCCAGTCCCACAGCGAGAGCTCCGATCAAGGCGAAGTACTTCAGCCGGTGTGGGTTCATTGTTGCGCGCACCTCTACATCCCGCACTCACCGCAAGACCCCGTCGCCATCGCTTGAATGCCACACTCCGGTACCTCGATCGTCCACTCCATGCAGGGGGTCCCGCAGGCCCAATGGTAGACGTGAGGCACCGTCGCGCCGTGGCCGTCCCCCGTGGTCGGAGGATTTCTCCAGCATGTGTCTGGCGACCCCGACATATGCAGGCAGAAATCGAGCTTGAGGTTGGGAGGCAATCCCTCCCATGACCGTGTGACGTACTGCGTGCACGGGGTTGCTTCTTCGCAGTACTGGACGACGTGACAATTGCCCGATGTGACTAGCGCGATGACGGTAATGGTTCCTCCCGCGCAAGGATTTGTCGAGTCGGGCGGAACCGTCGTCACGTCGGTGTCCGCAGAGCCGGCGCAACCCGCGCATGAGGTGCCACCGAGTTGGGCACGAGAAGGCGCAGCAAGCATCGCGGGAAGGACGAAGGCGGGCACCATGCGCGCGCTTCTGGCCCAGACGTGGAAGAGGTCAGTTATCTGATGCTCCACATTCGGAGGGTTTTCGGTTCAGCACGCTGGACATCCGCGTCTGACTGGGGCGGAGCCTAGCTGCCTGTTAGGGACGCTGTCAAGCGACTCGAGGTTCGCCGTCTGGGAGGACTCCCCGCCCTCGTTCAGGTAAGTCGTTGATCTGGTCGGCTCGTACTTCAATGCCGTGCGTCACCATGAGAGGATTCGCGCACCTGGAGCCTGTAACCCTGCATGAGCGACCCCCGCCCCTCCGTCCTGCTCGTCGACGACGAAGCGCGCACGCTCGATCTCCTCGGCGCGGTGCTCGAGCACCAGGGGCTCGCGACGTCGCTCGCGAAGTCGCCACAGGATGCGATCCGCCTCCTGCGCACGATCCAGTTCGACGCCGTCGTCACCGACGTCGTGTTCGACGGCTTCGCGGAAGGGAGCCTCGTGCTCGCCGCCGCGCGCGACCTGCAACCGCGCGCCGTGGTCGTGCTCATGACGGGTTACCCCGACGTCGAGGCCGCCGTCGCCGCGATGAAGGCCGGCGCCGTCGACTACTTGAAGAAGCCCGTCGATCCGATCGTGCTCGCCGCGTTCATCCACCGCGCGCTGCAGGAGAAGAAGGTCGAGAAGGACGACCTCGCGTTCGCCGACCTCGTCGAGATCCTCTCCGGGATGGTCGCGAACACGATCGAGCGCGTCGACCCGTACACCGCGGGTCACGGTGCGCGCGCGCGCAAGTACTGCCGCATGCTCGCGGTGACGCTCGGTGTCGAAGCGAAGCGCGTCGAGCGCCTCGAGCTCGCCGCGATCGCGCACGACTACGGCAAGATCTACCTCGAGGACCTCGGCTTCCTGACGAAGAACGGCCCGCTCACCGACGCGGAGTTCAAGGCCGTGCAGCGCCACCCCGCACTCGGCGCGAAGAAGCTCGGCCACCATCCGCAGCTCGCCGAAGTGCGCCGCGTGATCGCCGAGCACCACGAGAAGTGGGACGGCTCGGGCTACCCGCACAAGCTCGCCGGAGAGGACATCTCGCTCCCGGGCCGCATCCTCGCCGTCGCGGAAGTGTTCGACTCGCTCGCGACGAAACGCTCCTACAAGGACGTGTGGCCACTCGAGCGCGTCGTCGAGCTCTTCGCAAAGGGCCGCGCGTCGCACTTCGACCCCGACGTGATCGACGCGTGGCTGCCGATGCTCGGCGAGCACGGCGCGCGCTGGATCCGCCAGCCGATGGCGGACCTCGAGGCGGCGGGGTTGAAGCTTCAGGCGTAGACCGCGCGCGGAGCGGTGACTAGAAAGGGGTCGTGCACCACGCGCCCTTCCTCGCTCTTCTGCTCGTCTGTGCTCGCTCCGAGGCCCTGCTCGCATCGGCCGGCGCGCAAGCGCCCGGTCCGCGCGCGCCCGTCGACGTGCTCCCGCCCGGGCTCGTGCTCGTCCCCGGCGGCAAGACGAAGATCGGGACGGAGGTCGGCGACCTGAAGCGCCTCCTCGAAGCCGACCCGAAATCGCAGGGCTACGCCGGCGCGCTCTCCGCGGAGACGCCGATGCACGAGCGCAGCGTGCCGAGCTTCTTCCTGATGACCACGGAGGTCGTGAACGAGCAGTACGCGGGCTACTTGCGCTCGACCGGACGCCGCGCGCCGTACGCGTGGGCGGCGAAGGCGATCGCGGAGGGGCGCGAGCTCTACCTCGCGGAGCTCGAGCGCCAGAAGCAGGAGGCGCTCGCCGCGTCGCGCCCCGTGCCCGATCCCATCCCGTTCGACGACCGCGCGTGGTGGAGCGAGAACTGGCGCGGGAAGGACTTCTCCGTGCCGGTCGGTGACGAGCTCCGCCCCGTCGTGTTCGTCGACTGGAACGACGCACGCGACTACGCGCGCTGGGCGGGGCTGCGGCTGATGAGCGAGTTCGAGTACCAGCGCGCGGCGCGCGGCGACTCGGCGCGCACCTATCCCTGGGGCGACGACTGGGACAGCGAGAAGTACGCCGCGACGAGCCTCGCGAAGAAGAAAGGCGGCGCGTTCCCCGCAGGGAGCTTCCCCGCCGGAGCGAGCAAGCAGGGCGTGCTCGATCTCGCGGGCAACGTGTGGGAGTGGACGTCGAGCCCGTATGCCGCCTATCCCGGCTACGAGGTCAAGGTGTACGAGTTCGGCTTCGGCGCGAAGACGCGGCAGGTGAACGCGGTCGCGGACTGGACGCCGGGCAAGCAGGTCGTCGTCGGCGGCTCGTTCCAGAACGGATCGCTCATGGCGCGCGCGACGACGCGGCGCGCGGCGGAGCGCGACCAGGCGTCCGACGCGCTCGGTTTCCGCTGCGCGGCGAGCCTCGCGCCGGGGCTCGACCTCGCCGAGGCGATCCTCGCCGACGAGCTCACGTCGAACGCACGACCACTCGAGGACGGAGCGCTCGTGGCCTTCGCTCCCGACGAGTGCGCCGCCGCGCAGCGGTGGACGTCCGAGCCCTCGACCGCGCTCGGAGCACCGCCAGGCTACGCACGCGTCACCGACCACCGCTTCGCGCTCTTCACTCCGGTGAAGCAGCTCGCGTGCAACGACCGAGTCGGCTTCGAGCGCCTCTCCCTCGAGCGCATCGCGCAGACGGGCGCCGCGCCGTGCGTCGGTTTCTTCGCGACGAACGCGCGCGTCGTCGAGCCGGAGCTCGAGCCCGGCGTCTACCTCGTCGCGTGGCGCGCGCAAGGGCTGCGGCGCGAGGGGCCGAACGAGAAGCACCCGACGCTCGAGGAGGCGCTCGGGCTCGACCCGCGGCTCGATTGGCTGATCTTCAGCCGCCTCGACGGCACGCCGGCGCGCGCGCTGCGCGTCGACCTCGAATGGGTCGGGACGCGCGCTCCAGAGGCCGTGCTCGTCGAGCCTGAGTCCGCGCCCCGCACCGACACGGCGCCGTCGCGTGATCGTGTGCTGCGCCTCGAGCTCGTGCTCCCGACGAAGACGCGTGGGAAGGGACTCTTCCTGCGGCTCGCGTTGCGCTTCGAGCCGGGCGTGCTCGACGGCGCGTGGCGTCTCACGCGCGGGAGCTGAGGCGCGAACGCGGCTGAGCCAACGCAAGCGGAGCGCGAGGTCGTCGCGCTCCGCTCGTGGAAGAACGGGGTCCGATCGGTCGTCGGCTCAGTCGTCGTAGCCGCCGCCGCCGCCGCCACCACCGCCGAAGCCGCCGCGACGACCACCGCCGCCACCGCCTCCGCCGCCGCGACCACCGCCGCCGCCGTAGCCGCCACCACCGCCGCCGCGACCACCACCACCGCCGCTGTAGCCGCCGCCGCCACCGCCGCGACCACCACCGCCGCCGCCGTAGCCACCGCCGCCGCCGCCGCGACCACCGCCGCCGCCGTAGCCGCCACCACCGCCGCTGCGACCACCACCACCGCCGCCGCCGAAGCTGCGGCCGCCGCCGGCGCCAGCGGGACGATCTTCGGCCTCGTTCACGCGGAGCGGACGTCCGTCGAGCTCCTGTCCGTCGAGCGCGGCGATCGCCGCCTTGGCGTCGGCATCCGTCGCCATCTTCACGAACGCGAAGCCACGCGAGCGGCCGGTCGCACGGTCCGAAACGACTGCGACCTCGGTCACCTGGCGTCCGTCCGCCTCGAAGGCAGCGCGGAGGTCCGCATCGGTGGTCTGGAAGTTCAGGTTTCCAACGTAGAGCTTGGTACCCACGAAGAATCTCTCACTGCAAACGTCCCACGGGCTCGGACGGCGCGCCCCAACGAGAAAGGCGGTGCAATACGTGCGAACCGATGGGGCGAGAGGGTAGCGGCACCCCCCGCGGGTTGGCAAAGGAAAGGCTTGACTTCCCGCTGAAAAACGGGCCTCGAACCACGCCCAGCGCGCGGGACCGCGCCCGCCGCGGCGCTCCCGAGCGTCGGCCCGCGATCAGAACCCAGCCCGGTTGCGTTCGAGCAGCTCGAGCTCGACCTCGAGCTCCGCCCTGCGCGCACGCTCCTCGAGGACGACCGCGGGGTCGGCCTTGGCGAGGAAGCCCTGGTTCGAGAGCTTGGCGTCGAGCTGCGCGATGCCCGCGCGCGCCTTCTCCACGCGGCGCGCGAGCACGTCCTTCAGCTTCGCCGTGTCGACCTCGCCCGGGAGCTCCACGAACGCCTCGATCGCTCCGCTCACGGCGGTGGCCGAGCCCGCGGGACGCGCGACCGACTCGTGCACGTCGTAGCGCTCGAGGAACGCAAGGGCCTTCACCGTCGCCGCGTGCTCGCCGAGCACGGCGCGATCCGTGGGCTTGCGCGCGGCGATCGTCGCGACGAGCAGCTTGCGCTCGCCGATCGTGGTCAGGTTGCGCACCTCGCGCACGGCGCGCACGAGGTCCTGGATCACGCCCATCTGCGCCTCGGCCTCCGCGTCGCGCGCGATGCCGGCGCCGTCGGGCCAGCTCGCATTCATCAACATCGGCGCCCGCGCGCCGATCGTCTCGTGCAGCGCCTTCCACAGGACCTCGGTCACGTAGGGCGTGAACGGATGGAGCATCGCGAGCACGTCGGCCATGACGCGCGCGAGCGTGCCGCGCGCCGCGGCGCCCGACGGATCGCCGGGTGTCTGAATGCGCGGCTTCACGATCTCGACGTACCAGTCGCAGAAGTCGTTCCAGACGAACTGGTAGAGCAGCGTCGCGGCGTCGTTGAGCTGCGTCGCCTCGAGCTTCGCCGTGACGCTCTCGCGCACCTCGGCGAGGCGCGAGAGGATCCAGCGGTCCTCGAGGCGCGCGGCGCTCTTCGAGCTGCCGTCCGTGCGCGGCCCCTCCATCGAGAGCAGCACGAGCGAGTAGCGCACGGCGTCCGCGCCGTACTTGTCGATCATCTCGATCGGGTCGATGCCGTTGCCGAGCGACTTCGACATGCGCCGGCCCTTCGCGTCGAGCACGGTCGCGTGCACGTTGCAGACCTCGAACGCGCAGCGCTGGTCCATGGGAAGATGGTCCATGAACTCGTACCCGGCCATGATCATGCGGGCGACCCACAGGTAGATGATCTCCTGCGCGGTCGACAGGAACTGCGTCGGGTAGAAGCGCGCGAGGTCGGGCGTGACGTCGGGCCATCCGAGCGTCGCGAACGGCCACAGCCACGAGCTCGCCCACGTGTCGAGGACGTCCGCGTCCTGACGCACGATCGGCTTCCCGGTCTTCGGGTGCGGGCTCCCGATCGCGAGGTCCGTGCGCGAGGCGATGGGCACGCCGTCCGCGTCGTACCACACCGGGATCTGGTGCCCCCACCACAGCTGCCGCGAGATGCACCAGTCGCGCACGTTCTCGAGCCACGCGAGGTCGACCTTCGTCCACCGCTCGGGCCGGAACGTGAGCGCACCGTTCTTCACCGCCGCGATCGCGGGCTTCGCGAGCGGCTGCATGCTCACGAACCACTGTTCGCTGATCAGCGGTTCGATCACGCTCTTCGAGCGGTCGCTGATCGCGACGTTGTGCACGTAGTCCTCGACCTTGCCGAGCAATCCGAGCTCCTCGAGCTTCGCGACGACCGCCGTGCGCGCCTTCTCGCGCGGGAGCCCAGCGAACGGGCCGCCTTGAGCGTTCAGCACGCCCTTCTTGTCGTAGAGGTTCACGACGGGGAGGTGGAAGCGCTTGCCGCGCTCGTAGTCCGCCGGATCGTGGCCGGGCGTGACCTTCACGGCGCCCGTGCCGAAGTCCATCTCGACCGTCTCGTCGCCGATCAAGGGGATCTCGCGCCCGACGATGGGCACGATCAGCGTCGCGCCCTTCAACGCCGCGTAGCGCTCGTCGTTCGGGTTCACCGCGACGCCCGTGTCGCCGAGCATCGTTTCCGGTCGCGTCGTCGCGACGGTGACGAACGTGTCCGCCGCGCCCTTCACCGGGTAGCGGATCTGGTAGAGCTTGTCCTTCTTCTCGACGTAGTCGATCTCGTCGTCGCCGACCGCGGTCTCCAACACACAATCCCAGTTGACGAGGCGCGGCCCGCGGTAGATCAGGCCCTTCTCGAAGAGGCGCACGAAGCTCTCGCGCACGGCGCGCGACAGCATCGGCTCCATCGTGAAACGCGTGCGCGTCCAATCGCACGAGCAGCCGAGACGCCGCGTCTGCTCGAGGATGTAGTTGCCGTGCTCTTCCTTCCACGCCCACACGCGCTTCAAGAACTCGTCGCGGCCGAGGTCGTTGCGCGTCTTCTTCTCCTCCGCGAAGAGCTTCTTCTCGACGACGGCCTGCGTCGCGATGCCGGCGTGGTCCGTGCCGGGAACCCAGAGCGCGGTCCACCCCTGCATGCGGCGGAAGCGAATGACGATGTCCTGGATCGTGCCGTTGAGCGCGTGCCCCATGTGCAGGACGCCGGTCACGTTCGGCGGCGGGATCATGATCGTGAAGGTCTTCTCGCCGTGGCGCTCGGGCTTGGGCTGGAAGCCGCCCGAGCGATCCCACTCGGCGTAGATCTCCTTCTCGAACTCGGCGGGCGTGAAGCGGGTCGACAGTTCCATGGCGTCCTTCGCGGCCGCCGCGGAGCACCCGCTCCCGACGCATCGCGCGGACACTTCATCGGCGCGCGTCGAGCGCGTCAAGCCGCGTTCGCCATCACGGAACGGGATCGACGCGCGCGAACACGACGAGCGCCGCCTCCGCGGCGGCGCGCGAGCGCCGCGGAAGGCACACGATGCGCGCGACGGCCCCCACGGGCAGCGGGTGCGCGCTCGACGGGAGGCGCGCGAGGATGCGCCCGTCGGGCGCGCGCCACGTGATCGACACGTCGAGCGCGATCGGCGCCCACTCGACGTCGCGCGGCATCGGGTTCAGCGCGAGCTCGAGACCGCGCGTCGCTTCCGGGAGCTTCGGATCGACCGGGATCGGCGTCCACGCGTCGGCGAGCGCGCGCACGGGCGCCCAGGCGTGCTCCACGACGCCGTGCTTCCGCGCTAGCGCGCGCGCGCGCATTGCGAGCCGCGCGTCGAGGTCGAACCCGCACGCGATCACGGGTTCGCGTTCGTCCGCGAGCGCGTCGAGCTCCTCCGCGAGCGCGAGCGGGAACTCGTAGCTCGTGACCGCGACCGTGAAAGCGGCGGGGCACGGCGCGCGGCCCACCTCGCCGGCACGCGGCGCCGCGCACGCCGCGACGAGCGCGTGGACGAGGAAGACGGCGCCGGAGAGGCCGCGTTCCTTCACGCCGCGCCTTCCGCGCTCGTCTTGCGCGATCGCGTGATGCGCGCGAGCGCCTGCGACACGCCGGGGAGCGCGAGCCCGAGCTCCGTCCGCGCGCGCGTCGCATCGAGGCACACGTCGCCCGGCCGCGAACGCTCGAGGCCCTCGTCCTTGCGCGTCGTCGCGGCGATGCGCGCGCGCGCGTCCGCGGGCGCGCGGCCGGTCGCGATCAGGAGCGAGAGCCCGAGGTCGTAGCGGGTGATGCGCTCGGGCCCCGCGACGTGCAGGAGGCCCTCCGCGCGCGCGTGCGCGAGCTCGATCAGCGCGTGCGCCGCGTCCTCGACGAGGAGCGGGGTGCGCCACTCGTCGGTGAAGAGCTTCGGCCGCGCGCCGCGCTCGACGGCGGCGAGCAGCTCCTCGCCGGCGCCGCAGCCGCGCCCGTGCGCGTCCCAGCACAACGGGAGCCGCGCGACGAGCGCGTGCGGGTCCGCCGCGGTCACCGCGCGTTCGCCCTGGAGCTTGAGCGCGCCGTAGTTCGACATCGGCGCCGGTGCGTCCGTCTCGCGGAAGCCGCCGTCCGGCGGCGCCTGTGCGCCGAACACGAGGTCGGTCGACACGTGCACGAGCCGCGCGCCGTTCGCGGCCGTCCAGCGCGCGACGCGCCCGGGGAACTCGACGTTGAGCGCGCGCGCGTAGCCGGGGTAGGCGTCGCAGTGCGCGATGCTCGCCATCGCGGTGAGGAGCAGCACGCGCTTGGGCGCCAAGTCGTCGAGTAGCTCCTCCGTCGCGCCGCGGCCCGCGACGTCGAAGGGGACGCAGTAGAGCCCCTCCACCGTGCCTTCGAGCGCGCTCTCCGGCTCGCGGCTCGCGCTGAGGACGAGTTCGGCCTTCCTCCTCGACCGCTTCGCGCGCGCCTCCGCCGCGGCGAGCGCCGCGCGCACGGCGTGCCGGCCGAGGAAGCCTGAGCCCCCGAAGATGAGCGTCGCGTCGCGCAACGTCCGCGTCATGCGCACAGGGAACGCGGTCGCGAGCGCGCGGTCAAGCGCCGCGCGTCACCACACGACCTGCAATGCGTTCGTCACGTTGAACGTCGCGGGCGGACAGAAGCTCGCGGCGGCGTTGCGGTAGTACGCCTGGTACCACCGCAGTTCGCCCGAGCCCGGCGCCACGCCGCCGCGCGCGGACACGCTCGGGCTCCCAGCGCTCGGGTAGGTCGCGAGCCCGCCCGGCGCGGCCACGACGCCCAGGCGCACGAGCGTTCCGCCCGCGCACCGCACGCCGTCGCCGAACACCACGCCGTCCGCCTCGAACGCGTCGCCCTGGAACACGATCACCGAGGGCGCGGTCGAGCTCGGCACTCCGCTCGCCGCGAGCACGAGCGCGTCGGGCTGCGGCGTGCCGCTCCAGCCGAGCAGCGCGCCGTCCGGTTCGATCGAGTTCGCGCAACCGTGGCCGGGAAGGCCGCGGTTCGCGCACGGGCAGTCCGTCGCGAGCGTCCCGTCGCCCGCGCACGCGCTGCGCACGAACTCGAGCGCGCACGCGGAGTCGTGCACGAGGTCGTGCGTCACGCTTTCGGTCGCGATCGCGCTCTGCCCGAGGTCGTTGATCGCGAACAGCGGCACGGCGACCGGTGCTTCCGGCGCGAACAGGGCAGCGAGCGGGAGGTCGAACTCCGCGCACCCCGCGCGTCCCAGCGGATCCGTGCGCACGACGAGGCAGTCGAAGCCGCTGCCCGCGCCGGCGTCCGCCGTTCCCGCGAGGAAGAGCCCGCCGTCCTGGAGCGCGAGCACGCACGCGCCCTGGCCCGAGCTCCCCGCGGGATACGCGCGCGCCCAGCGCAGCGCTCCCGTCGACTCGAGGTCCGCGAGGGCGGCGTGGCCCGCGCTCGTCCCCGCGAGCGCGACGTCGCCGTTCGCGCGCTCCACGATCGAGTCGGCGGCGAGGAAACCGGGGAGCTCGACGCGCCACACGGGGTCGCCCGCGACCGTGAGGCGCAGGACGAACGCGCTCGACGCGGCGTTGCCCGCGACGAGGAGCTCGCCGTTCGCGGCGAGCACGAGTGCCGTCGCGTGGTCCTCGACCAGCGCCGCCCCGAACGTGCGCGCCCAGACCGGAGACCCGTCGGACGCGAGGCGCGCGACGAGCGTGTCGCGCGTCTCGGGGTGGCCCAAGGCACCCGTCGAACCGGCAACGAAGCTCTCCGCGCCGAGCATGCGCACGCCCGCGAACTCGCCGAACGCGTCCGCGGCGAAGCGCACGTCTTGGTAGTAGCGGATGCCGAGCACGTTGCCCGCGAGGTCGAGGTAGACGAGCTCGGGCGCCTGCGCGATCGACGGCGCGAGCACGCGCTGTCCCGCGAGCACGAAACCGAAGCTCGCGGCGACGAAGCCCGGCGGACGTCCGTCGCCCGGGTAGGCCGTCGCGGGGTACGAGCTCGACACGACGACGGCGCCCGCGAGGTCGAGTCGCGTCCACGTGAGGCCGTTCGCGACGCCGACCGTGCTCGCCTCCGCGCCGAGGACGAAGCCCGAGGTCTCGCCGACGACGCGCGCGTCCGCGCCGCCCTGCACGGCGCGCGCGAGGAGCGGCGTCCCGTCCGCGCCGAGCACGACGAGCAGGCTCGCGCCCGCTTGCGCGCCCGCGACCGCGAACCCGCCGCCCGGGAGCAGCCGAGCGTCCGTCGCGCGTTCGTCCGCGGCGGAGCCGAAAACGCGCTGGAAGCGCTGCGCGGAGGCGAGCGGTGCCGCGAGGGCGAGTGCGAAAGGAGCGATGGGGAGAACGCGGCGCATGCGTGGGTTCGTCGTGCCGAGTCTAGTCGAGCTCCCGGGGCTCGGC
>JACRIO010000034.1 GCA_016220035.1 Planctomycetota bacterium
GCGGGCCTCGGCGGAGAGCGTCTCGCCGCGGAAGGCGTCGAGCTCCTCGCGCGGCCCGTCGATCGCGCGGTGATGGGCCTCGCGGGCGTGCTCGGCAGCCTCGGCTACTACGTCGACTTGCTCGAGCGCTGCGCGGCGCACTTCCGCGCGGCGCCGCCCGACGTGCTCGTGCCGGTCGACTCGCCGGCGCTGCACGTGCCGCTCGCGCGCATCGCGCGGCGTTACGGGGTCTCGTCGGCGCACTTCGTCGCGCCGCAGTACTGGGGCTGGGCGCCGTGGCGCGCGCGCGGGTACGCGAGCGCCTTCGACCGCGCGCTCACGATCCTCCCGTTCGAGAAGCCCTGGTTCGAGCGCCGCGGAGTGCGCGCGGTGCACGTCGGCCATCCGCTGCTCGACCACCTCGCGCGCGAGCCCGTGACGCGACCCGCCGCGGGGGCGCGCGCGATCGTGCTCCTCTGCGGGAGCCGCAGGAGCGTGATCGAGCGCAACCTGCCGTGGATGCTCGCGCGGCTTTCCGCCGTCGACCTGGAGCTCGCGCACCCGCCGATCGTGATCGCGCACGACGACGCGGCGCAGCACCCGCTCCTCGCCGCGCTCGTCGCGGAGCACGGACGCGGCCTCGATGCGACGATCGCGACCGCGGGCCTGCACGCCGAGCTCGCGCGCGCGCGCACGGCGTTCGCCGTGTCGGGCACGGTGCTGCTCGACCTCCTCCACCATCGCCTCCCGGCCGTCGTCCTCTACCGCCTCGGCGGCCGACGCGAGGAGTGGATCGGGAAGCGCTTCGTCACCGCGCCGTGGTTTTCGGTGACGAACCTGCTCGCGAACGAAGAGCTGCTCCCCGAATTCGGCTTCAGCGGCGCGGGCCCCGCGGGCGTTGTCGAACGCGCGCTCGTCCGCGCCCACGCCGACCCGGACTGGCGCGCGCACTGCCGCGCCGGTCTGGAGCGCGCGGCGGAGCGCCTCGGGCCCCCCGGGGCGGCACGGCGGGCCGCGCGGGTCGTCCTCGGACTCGCGGCGGACGCGGAAGGGAGCCCCGGTTGACCGCCCGCGATCGCACCCCGCACCGCTCATCTTCGGTCGAGGAACCCGTGAAGGCCGCGCCGGTCCGGGAGTACGACGACGCACCGATGGGGCAGGAGGCAACGCAGCTCATGCACGCCGTGAAGCACGGCGACCGGGCCGCGTTCGACCGCCTGGTCGAGCGGACGCGCACGCGCGCGTTCCACCTCGCCCACGCCCTGGTCGGCAGCCGAGACGACGCGATGGAACTCGCCCAGGAAGCCTTCCTCAAGATCTACCGCTCGCGCGACACGTACAAGGACGGCGAACCGTTCCTGCCGTGGTTCCAGCGCGTCGTGCGCAACACGTGCTTCTCGTTCCTGCGCTCGAAGGGCCGCCTGCGCGCGCGCTCGGTCTCGGACCGGGCGCCGGGCGCGGACGCGGACGACACGGACTACGAGATCGTCGACGACGGCGCCGCGCCGGACGGAAAGGTGCTCGCCGACGAGCGCGCCGCCGCGTTCCACCAGGCCTTCGCGACGTTGTCGTCGCGCGACCGCGAGATCCTCGCGCTCCGCCACTTCCAGGAGTGCTCCTACAAGGAGATCGCGCAGGCGCTCGCGATCCCGGAGGGCACGGTCATGTCGCGGCTCTTCCACGCGCGCCGCCGCCTGCGCGACGTGCTCGGCGCGGGGTTCGGCGACGAGATCGAGGGCGACGACGAAGGAGGCGACGGATGAGCTCCGTGGACCGCGAGCCGACGCAGGACGAGCTCCTCGCGATGGCCTACGCCGACGGCGAGCTCGCGCCGGCCGAGCGCGCCGCGTTCGAGGCGCGCCTCGCGCGCGAGCCGCGCCTCGCCAAGGAGCTCGCGGAGCTGCGCGAGCTCGAGCTCCTGGCGCGGCACGGCGCGCCGCCCGAGCCCCAGGACCACGAGTGGGCGCGTATCGCCCGCTCGCCCGCGCAGCGGACGCTCGGGCCCGTTGCATGGACCTTGCTCGTGCTCGGCACGCTCGGCCTGCTCGGTTGGCTCCTGTGGACCGAGTGCACGTGCGAGCTCGAGCTCCTACCCAAGCTCTGCGTGCTCGCGCTCACGCTCGGCCTGCTCCTCCTCGGCGGGCTCACGCTGCGCAACCGGCTGCGCACGCTCGCCTACGATCCCTACACCAAGGTGAAGCGATGATCCTGTGCACGACCGACACGGTCCCCGGACGCGAGATCGAGGCGGCGCTCGGCCTCGTGCGCGGCAGCACCGTGCGCGCCGGCCATCTCGGCGAGGACGTGAACGCGTGGCTCAAGAACCTCGTCGGCGGCGAGATCCACGAGTACACGAAGCTCTTGGCGCAGGCGCGCGAGGAAGCGCTCGACCGCATGCTCGAGGAAGCGCGGGCGCGCGGCGCGGACGCGATCGTCGGCCTGCGTTTTTCGGGCTGCGAGGTCGCGACGGGCGCGGCCGAGTTCCTGGCCTACGGCACGGCGGTCAAGCTCCGCTGAGGATCAGTCCTCGGTGCAGCGGATCGCGCGCACGGCGGGGAGGCTCGCGAGCTCGTGCAGGAAGTCGCGGCTCTGCTTCCGGGGCAGGTGGAAGCGGAAGCGGAGGCGCAGCGCCCCATCGTCGGTCGGCTCCTCGATGCCCGCTTCCTGGTGGAGGTGGAAGTCCTCCATGATCTTCTCGATGCGGACCCGGCTCTTGCCGTGGTCGGGGTCGTAGACGAGCTCGACCGATCCGGCGCGCCCCTCGCCGATCGAATGGCTCTCCCACGCACGCATCCCGGTGAGCACGCCGCGCGTGAGCAGGCTCAGCGCGAGCCCCGCGATCGGAAAACCCGCGCCGATGGTCATGCCGGTCGCCGCGGTCATCCACACGGTCGCGGCCGTGGTCGTCCCCGAGACGCTCGTGGCGCCGTGCAGGATCACGCCCGCGCCGAGGAAGCCGATGCCTGTCACGATCTGCGCCGCGACGCGCCCCGAGTCGCCGGTCGTCGTCGTGAACGCGAACGAGACCATCGTGAATGTCGCCGAGCCGAGGCAGACGAGGATGAGCGTCCGCAGGCCCGCCGGCTTCTCCTTCTTCTCGCGCTCGCCGCCGACGACTGCGCCCGCGAGCACGGCCGCGAGCACGAGCGCGATGTGCATCCACGGAGCGGGGAAGAGCCTCCACCAGTCGCCGACGACGTACTCCCACATGCGTGATCTCCCGTTCGAGCGCACCGCGGCTCGGCGCGCATGCTCGAAACCCGCACGCGGCCCGTCAAGCCGACCGAGTGCGGGAAGACGCTCCGACGAAGGCGCCCGAGGGGGCGCGGACCCGCCCTGGAACCGTTTTCCTCCGCCGTGACTCCATCGGAGCGCCCGATCCTGCCGATCTCCCTTCGACGCGTCCTGGCAGGGAGGCGTGGAATGCGGCGCGCCTCGAGAACGCGCCGCACTTCGATCGGACCGCGAGGCAGGGACACCCAGCATGAGCACGCACGACGCGCGTCGCGCCACGGCGCGAACTTGGCTCTGGATCACGCTCGCGAGCACGCTCGCGACGGCGCACGCACAGGGACCGCTGCGCCCGACGCCGGACACGACGCGCGGCATCCACGTCTTCAACGACCAGAACGCGACGGGGCTCACGGCGGCGCAGGTCGACTTCTGCGCGCGGCGCTACGCCGGCACGCAGAAGCAGACGCGCGCGGACGCGGACCGCTACCGCGCGGTGAACCCCGACTTCCTCGTGCTCCACTATCGGCTCGGGCAGGGGCTCGGATACCGACACACGACGGCACCATGCACGCCGAACGGCGCCATGAACCAGATCATCGACGGGACCTGGGTGCAGGAGTGGCCGGGCGACGGCGCGGTGCTCGAGCGTTGGTTCTGGCACCAGAACGGCGCGCGCACGCTGCAGTGCCAATGGGGCTGGTACCTCGCGGACCTCGACGACGCCGCGTGGCGGCGCTGGTGGTCGGAGCGCGTCCTCCGAGAGCTCGCGCACGACGACGCGGACGGCGTCTTCGCCGACAGCTTCCTCGTGCCCAACTACATGGGCGGGTTCAACCCGAGCCTGCCCGCGGTCGACCCCGCCTTCGAGACGGCGTGGTCGGGGAAGCTCGCGAGCTTCATGGACTTCATGCGCGAGCGGCTCGGCGGCGCGTACCGCTTCGTCCCAAACGTCGGGACGTGGGTCACGACGCGCGACGCGACGGACTTCGCGCACGCCGACGGCGTGTTCATCGAGGGCTTCGGCTACGACGTGTGGGAGCAGTACGGGCTCGAGGCCTTCACGACGCAGACGGACC
>JACRIO010000312.1 GCA_016220035.1 Planctomycetota bacterium
CGCCCGCGCGGCTGGCACCTCGTCGAGAAGCACGTCCTCGTCGACGACGAGCCCGTCTCCGCGTCGCTGTTCGACTTCGCGCTCCACTTCTTCCACAACGCGAAGGAGCTCGTCGCGCGCGGGAGTGGTCCGTACTTCTACCTGCCGAAGCTCGAGAGCCACCTCGAAGCGCGCCTGTGGAACGACGTCTTCGTCCTCGCGCAGGCGGAGCTCGGTCTCCCGCGCGGCACGATCCGGGCGACCGTGCTCATCGAGACGATCCTCGCCGCGTTCGAGATGGACGAGATCCTCTTCGAGCTGCGCGAGCACTCCGCGGGGCTGAACTGCGGGCGCTGGGACTACATTTTCTCCTTCATCAAGAAGTTCCGCGCCGACGCGACGCGCGTGCTGCCCGATCGCGCGAGCGTCGGCATGACGCAGCCCTTCCTGCGCGCGTACAGCCAGCTCTTGATCCAGACCTGTCACCGTCGCGGCGCGCACGCGATGGGCGGCATGGCCGCGCAAATCCCGGACAAGTCGGACCCCGAGAAGAACCGCGTCGCGCTCGAGAAGGTGTCCCTCGACAAACGGCGCGAAGCCGAGGACGGACACGACGGCACGTGGGTGGCGCACCCGGGCTTGATCGGCATCGCGCGCATGGAGTTCGACCGCGTGCTCACGGGCCCGAACCAGCTCACGCGCCTGCGCCTCGACGTGCAGGTCGACGCGCGCGACCTGCTCGCCGTCCCGACCGGCGCGATCACCGAAGCCGGCCTCGTCGCGAACCTCGACGTCGGCCTCGCCTACCTCGAAGCGTGGCTCTCGGGCCAGGGCTGCGTGCCGATCCACGGCTTGATGGAGGACGCGGCCACCGCGGAGATCTCGCGCACGCAGCTCTGGCAGTGGATCCGCCACCGCGCGCAGCTCGAGGACGGCCGCGTCGTCGACCACGAGCTCGTGCTCGAACGCCTCGCGCAGGTGCTCGCCGCCGCGAAGGCGCGCCTCGGGGAGGTGCGCTTCGCGAAGAGCCGCTACGTGCTCGCCGCGGAGCTCTTCGGCCGCATGCTCGCCGCGCGTGAGTGCCCCGAGTTCCTGACGCTCGCCGCCTACGAGCACCTCGATTGAACCACGCGCGGAGCGCCGCTCCACGCGCACGTCCGTCTCCCTCATCTTCGATCCGCAACCCGACCATGAGCACGCAGAACGACCTCCTCACCCGCCGCTTCGACGGCCTCCGCCGCGACTTCACCCAAGCCGACGTCGAACGCCTGCGCGGCAGCGTGCGCATCGAGCACACGCTCGCGCGCCGCGGCGCGGAACGGCTGTGGACGATGCTGCACACGCGCGATTACGTGCCCGCGCTCGGCGCGCTCACGGGCAACCAGGCGATGCAGCAGGTGAAGGCGGGCCTCGAGGCGATCTACCTCTCCGGCTGGCAGGTCGCGGCCGACGCGAACGTCGCGGGGCAGATGTACCCCGACCAGAGCCTCTACCCCGCGAACAGCGTCCCGCTCGTCGTGAAGCGCATCAACCAGACGCTCCAGCGCGCGGATCAGATCGCGCACATGGAGGGCGACCACTCGATCGACTGGTTCGTGCCGATCGTCGCCGACGCGGAGGCCGGCTTCGGCGGCCCGCTCAACGCGTTCGAGCTGATGAAGGGCATGATCGAGGCCGGCGCCGCGGGCGTGCACTTCGAGGACCAGCTCGCGTCCGAGAAGAAGTGCGGGCACCTCGGCGGCAAGGTGCTCGTGCCGACGCAGGCCTTCGTGCGCATCCTGAACGCGGCGCGCCTCGCCGCCGACGTGTGCGACGTGCCGACCGTCCTCGTGGCGCGCACGGACGCGGAGTCCGCCGCTCTGCTGACGAGCGACGTCGACGAGCGCGATCGTCCGTTCCTCACCGGCGAGCGCACGAGCGAGGGCTTCTTCCGCGTGAAGTGCGGCATCGAGCAGGCGATCGCGCGCGGGCTCGCGTATGCGCCGTACGCCGACCTCGTGTGGTGCGAGACGGGCCACCCCGACCTCGCGGAAGCGCGCGCCTTCGCGGAGGGCGTGCACGCGCGCTTCCCGGAGAAGCTGCTCGCGTACAACTGCTCGCCGTCGTTCAACTGGAAGAAGAAGCTCGACGACGCGACCATCGCCAAGTTCCAGCGCGAGCTCGGCGCGATGGGTTACAAGTTCCAGTTCGTGACGCTCGCGGGCTTCCACGCGCTGAACCACTCCATGTTCGAGCTCGCGAAGGAGTACAAGGCGCGCGGCATGAGCGCGTACTCCGAACTCCAACAGGCCGAGTTCGCGAGCGAAGCCGCCGGCTACACCGCGACGCGCCACCAGCGCGAGGTCGGCACGAGCTACTTCGACGCCGTCACGCAGGCCGTGAGCCAGGGCCAGTCGTCGACGACGGCGCTCGAAGGCTCGACCGAGACGGCGCAGTTCGACGCGAACGAGAAGCGCGACACGAAGGCCGCCTGAGACCCCGTCCCTGCCCTTTCCCACGACGAGCGGAGCCCCAGTGCTCCG
>JACRIO010000313.1 GCA_016220035.1 Planctomycetota bacterium
AGAAGTACTCCGCGCCGCAGGCGACGCTCATGGCGACGCTGGTCAAGGGGCTCCTTGCGCAGAACCTCGACTGGCAGTTCGTCCTCGTCGGGGTGTTCCTCGCGGTCACCATTCAATTGTGCGGCGTCAGCCCGCTCTCGTGCGCGGTCGGCGCGTACCTGCCGCTCTCGACCACGCTGCCGATCTTCGTCGGCGGGATGATCAAGGGCTTGGTCGACTGGCGCCAGAAGAAGAAGGCACCGGCGGGCAGTGGTGGACACGGTGACGACGAACTCGGACCCGGCAGTCTCTTCTCCACGGGACTCGTCGCCGGCGGCGCGCTCGCGGGCGTCGTCGTCGCGGCCTTGCAGGCGAACGACACCGTGGCCGGCGCGATCGGGAAGCTCAGCCTCGAGCACGGCTTGACGGAAAAGCTCGGCGACGGCGGTTACAGCCTGCTCGGCGTGGGTTCGTTCCTCGCGCTCTGCACGATCCTCTACAAGATCGCGATGAAGCCGGCGAAGTCATGAGCGCTACGCCGCTCGCGCACACGCCCTCCGTCCCCGCGTCCGAGATCCAGCCCGAGCTCACGCTGCGCGCGCTCGTGCTCGGCGCGGTGCTCGGCGTCGTGTTCGGGGCGGCGTCGACGTTTCTCGCGCTGCGCGTCGGATTGACGACGTCGGCGTCGGTGCCGATCGCGGTCCTCGCGATCTGGGCCGTGCGACGGCGCGCGGGGCAGCGCGCGATCCTCGAGCACAACATCGTGCAGACCACCGGTTCGGCGGGGGAGTCCGTCGCCGGCGCGGTCGTGTTCACGGTGCCCGCGCTCATCTTCCTCGGGTACCCGCTGCAGGTCGGCCTCACGGCGCTCATCGCGGTGACGGGCGGCGTGCTCGGCGTGCTCATGATGGTGCCGCTGCGCCGCTACCTGATCGTCAAGGAGCACGGCGTCCTGCGCTACCCCGAGGGCAAGGCGTGCGCCGAGATCCTGCAGGCCGGCGAGAAGGGCGGCACGTCCGCGAACAAGGTCTTCGTCGGGCTCGGGATCGGCGCGCTCTTCAAGGCGTTCCAGGCCATCCTCGGCGGCGTGAAGGCGTCGGTCGCGACGAACTTCGGCGGCGCGTGGTGGAGTTCGGTCACGGCGCAGATGCCGTACTTCAAGAGCGCGCAGCTCGGTTGCGACGTCGCGCCCGAGCTGCTCGGCGTCGGCTACATCATCGGGTACCGCACGTCCGTGATGATGGTCGCGGGCAGCGTGCTCGCGTCGCTCATCCTCGTGCCGCTGATCGTGCTCTTCGGGTCGGGGCTCGAGGCCCCGCTCGCACCGGCGACGGCGCTCATCCGCGACATGGCGCCGGGGGACGTCTGGAAGAGCTACGTGAAGCACATCGGCGCGGGCGCCGTCGCCGCGGGCGGCCTCTTCGCGCTCGCCCGCGCGCTGCCGTCGATCGTGTCCTCGATCCGCGCCTCGGCGGGGTCCTTGTTCGGCGGCGCCGCGGGCGGAGCGCGCTCCACCTCGCGCCTCGACCGCGACACGCCCGTGCTGGTGCTGCTCCTCGGCGCGCTCGCGATCGTGGTCTTCATCTGGCTCGTGCCCGCGTTCCAGATGACGCTGCTCGGCGCGTTCCTGATCCTCGTGCTCGGGTTCCTGTTCAGCGTCGTCTCGTCCCGCATCACGGGCGAGGTCGGCTCGTCGTCGTCCCCACTCTCGGGCATGACCATCGGCGTGCTCATGGCGACGTGCGGCGCCTTCCTGCTCGCGGGCTGGGAGGGTTCCAGCTATTCGCGCCTCGCGCTGATGATCGGCGCGGTCGTGTGCATCGCGATCTCGAACGCGGGCACGTGCTCGCAGGACCTGAAGACGGGCTTCCTCGTCGGCTCGACGCCGGTGAAGCAGCAGTCGGCGCTCCTGATCGGCGTGCTCACGTCCGTGCTCGCGGTCGGTTGGACCGCGTACCTGCTCAACCTGGCCGAGACGCGCGAGAGCGTGCTCGCGAAGCCCTTCCCGGTCGCGGCGGCGCTCGTCGCGAAGGCCGAGGACGTCGAGGCGAAGGACGGGGGCGCGACGTACGCCTTCGTGCGCCTCGCAGAGGAGGACGTCCCCGCGGGCACCGCGCCGGGCATCTACCTCGTCGATCGCGCGACGAACGAAGCGCGCGTCCTGCGCGAGGACGGCATCGGCGCCGGTCGCCTGCAGGCACCGCAGGCGAAGCTCATGTCCGTCGTCATCGACGGCCTGCTCACGCACAAGCTGCCGTGGGACCTGATCCTGCTCGGCGCCGCGATCGCGGTGTTCGTCGAGCTCATGGGCTTTCGCTCGCTCACGTTCGCGGTCGGCGTGTACCTGCCGATCTCGTCGACGATGCCCGTGTTCCTCGGCGGCGTCGTGCGCTTCCTCGCGGACAAGGTCTACAAGCGCACGCCCGACGCGGAGGACGAGCCCAACGGCGTCCTGTGGTGCTCGGGCTTGATCGCGGGCGCGTCGATCCTCGGGATCCTCGCGGCGATGCAGGGCTTCCTCTCCGGGTTCGATTCGGACACGGGGCTGCACCCCGACATCGCGGTGCTCGCGAAGTGGTTCCCCGCGCTCTCCGCGAGCGACCTCTTCGGCCTCGCGATCCTCGCGCTGCTCGGCTTCCTCATGTTCCGCGGCGCGCGCGACGACCCGAGCGCCTGATCGCGCGACTTTCTCCCACCGGTCCGCGCGCGCGCGCCGGAGACGTGCGCGCGGAGCCCCCGGCGCAGTGTGGGTCGATGTGGACGCGCCCAGTGAAGGTCGTACCCCGAGCGCGCGGCGCGATCCTGATGGATTGGTGTACCAGGGATGAAGAGCCGGGGGCTCCGCGCCTCCCGTGCCGTGTGCGCAGGCCGCGCTCGAGCCCCTCGGCGTGAGCGAACGCGCCTCGGGACCCGCCTTCGAAACGGCGAGGCCGAGCGGAGGAGCCCGCCCGGCCTCGTGCTCGTCACGCTCGTGCGTTCGCGATCACGGCGCCCACGTCACCGCGACGCCGTTCGTCCGGTTGCTCGTCGCCGGCGGGCAGAAGAGCGCGTCGGCGTTGCGATAGAAGCACTGGTAGTAATAGGTGCCGCCGAGCGCGTTCACCGCGCCGCGCACCGCGATCGGGAGGTCGCCCGGCGCGGGATAGAAGCTCGCTCCACCCGCGACGCCCTGCGTCTCGAGGCGCACGATCGAGCCCGTGACGCAGCCGAGGCCGTCGTCGACGACCACCGGCGCCATCTGCGCATCGCCCTGGAAGAAGACGCACAGGCCGCCGGTCATGTTGCTCGCGTCGAGCCGCGCGGTGTCCGCCGCGACGCTCGCGTTGCCCGAGCCGACGAGCAGTCCGCCCGCCGCGAACGCGGAGTTCGCGCAACCGTGTCCGGCCGCTCCGTTGTTGCCGCACGGGCAGGGAGTCGAGCTCCCGTCGCCCGCGCACAGCGTGTTGAACGCGTTGTTGCCCGGCACGTCGCCGGTCGTGGTCACGTTGGCGGGCACGCCGAGCTTCCACGGCGCGAGCGTGATCACGCCGGTGACGGGCGCGACGTCCGCGTCGAAGCGGAAGTTGTAGGTCGTGCCCCAGCGGATCGCGTTGGCGTTGTTGTCGGTCGCCTGCGGCACGCAGGCCCAGGTGATCGCGCCGCCCGCCACCGTGCCGAGCCAGTCGGCGCCCGAGACGTTGACGCTGCCGTTGCCGTCGCCGTCGTGGTAGTCGATGTCGTGGAAGCCGATGTTCGAGACGCTGACGCCGGCGGCCACGGGCACGGAGAACGCGCCGACGTTGCGGTCGGCGTTCATGTTGTAGACCGCGTACTCGTAGTGCCATTGGCCGCCGCCGAGGCTCGTGGCCTTCGCGCCGACGACGCAGAGGCCGTCGCCCGCGATCTGCACGTCGTGCAGCGTGACGCCCGTTTCCGCGGCCGCCCACGCGCGGATCGCGGGCACGGTGCGCGCGGTGACGCCGGTGAGCGCGAGGCTGAACTCGGTCGTGCCGGTGCAGCTCATCTCGCGCCACGAGACGTTGTTGTTCTGGTTGCCGGAGGCCGCGTCGTCGGGCGTCACGTAATGGCCCTCGCCGAAGAAGCGCGCGGTGGAGAGGGTCCCGGTTGCTTCGAGCGCGCTCGCGGGCACCTGGCAACGGCGCGCGACCACCCCGGCCCACGCCGGGTTCGCGGGCGGATAGGGGAAGCCGCCGGTGTGCGCGTTCACCTGCCAGTTGGGTCCCGCGCTCGATTGGCTTCCGTTCAAACCCGCGCCGTAGGGATCGGAGCAGCCGACGCCGAGCCCGCCGCCGCCGCCTTGGCACGTGCAGCACAGGCTGCCGGCCGCGGCCGCGAACGCGTGCTTCAACCACGACGCGCCCAAGTGCTCCATGCGTCCGGCGCCGTTGACGACCTTGTACTTGTAGAGGTTCTGGCGGATGACGGGGTGGTTGGGCGTGCCCGACTGCCAGAGCAGGACCTGCGTGCCGATGTTGCACGAGGTCGTGCCCAGCGCGATCGCGTCGACGCCGCCGACGGACGTGACGTTGAGCACGTCGATCAGGTCCCCGACGATCACGTCCGGACCCGTGTTCGTGCCGCACGGCGGCGGCGGGACGAAGGCGCCGATCGAGAACTGTCCCGGACCGCCGGCCGCGGCGGGGCCGACGCCCATCTGGATCGTGTAGGCACTGCCGGCCACCGCGTCGAAGTCGACGCGCGCCTGCGTGCCGCACGCGGTGTCGTTGCACGCGAGCGCGTTGCCCGCGGGGCAGCCCGCGCCCGCGTAGACCGCGAGCTTCGTGTTCACGGCCGTGAAGCCGCAGGTCGAGACCGCGACGTGGTCGGTCGTGTTCGCCGTCCACGTGAACCAGACGTCGCGCTGGACCGCCGTGCTGCCCGTCGCGGCGCAGGCGGCCGTCGCCTGTCCCTCGACGCCGGTCGTGGCCGAGGTCGTGTCGAACGCGAAGGTCCCGAAGCCGGGCCCGACGGCGAGCGCCGCGGCGCAATCGTCGTGCGCGGGCGGCGGCGGGGGCGGCGCGAGGTAGTCGACGAGGAAGTTCGCGGAGTAGGTCGTCGCCGCGCCGAACGCGCCGATCTGGA
>JACRIO010000320.1 GCA_016220035.1 Planctomycetota bacterium
GCACCCGTACCATGGTCGGGTGGGTCCGGGAACCCCGCCCGTTCTTTCGTGGGGGTGGGATCGGGGACCCCGCCCGTTCTTTCGTAGGGGCGGGGTTGATCCCCGCCCGCAACCGGCTTCTCCCGTGCCCTTCGTCCACGCTGCCCCCTAACCGAATCTTCCCGTCACGTAGTCCATGGTCTCGCGCAGGTGCGGCTTCACGAAGATCGTCGAGGTCGGGCCGTACTCGATGAGGTTGCCGAGGTACATGAAGGCCGTGTAGTCGCTCGTCCGCGACGCCTGCTGCATGTTGTGCGTGACGATCAGGATCGTGTAGTGGCCGGCGAGCTCGCGCATGAGCTCCTCGATGCGGCCGGTCGCGATGGGATCGAGCGCGCTGCAAGGCTCGTCGAGCAGGAGCACCTCGGGCTCGGCCGCGATCGCGCGCGCGATGCACAGGCGCTGCTGTTGGCCGCCGGACAAGTTGAGCGCGTTGTCCTTCAGGCGGTCCTTCACTTCCTCCCAGAGGCCGGCGCTGCGCAGGCTCTTCTCGCACACCACCTCCAGCAGGTTCCGGTCGCGGATGCCGTCGATGCGCAGCGAGTAGACGACGTTCTCGTGGATGCTCATCGGGAACGGATTGGGCTTCTGGAACACCATCCCGATGCGCTTGCGCAGCTCGATCACGTCGACGCCTTTCGCGTAGATCGAATCGCCGTTGAGCTTCATGTCGCCGGCGATGCGCACGCCGTCGACCAGGTCGTTGAGCCGGTTCACGCAGCGCAGGAGCGTCGACTTGCCGCAGCCCGACGGACCGATCAGGGCCGTGATCTTGCCGGCCGCGATCGGCATCGAGACGCCCCACAGGGCCTGCTTCGCGCCGTACCACAGTTCGAAGTCGCGCATCGTGAGCACGTGTCGTTCGCCGAGGACGGCCTCGTGCAGCGCCGTGGGGAAGCTCTCGCCGCGCGCGATCGCGTCGAACACCCGCGGCGGGCAGCTCCCGCGCGCCTGCGTGGAGGCTTCGCGGCTCGTCTTGGACGTGGTGGATCGCGGTGTGGCGTGCATGTCGAGCTCAGAAAGGGCTGACGGAGAACTTCTTGCGCAATCGCGCGCGGATCCAGATCGCTGAGAGGTTCAACGTGACGACGATGCCGAGCAGGAGCAGGGTCGTCGTGTACACCATCGGCATCGCAGCCGCGCTGTTCTGGCTCTGGAAACCGAGGTCGAACACGTGGAAGCCGAGGTGGAGGAAACTGCGCTCGGGATGCACGAAGGGCGCCGTGCCGTCGACGGCGAGCTGCGGCGCGAGCTTCACCGCGCCGACGAGCATGAGCGGCGCGACCTCGCCCGCGCCGCGCGCGATCGCGAGGATCATCCCGGTCATGATCCCGGGCAGTGCGCGCGGGAGCACGATGCGCAGGATCGTCTGGCCCTTCGTCGCGCCGCATCCGTACGAGCCCTCGCGCATCGAGTTCGGCACGGCGGCAATGGCCTCCTCCGTGGCGACGATGACGACCGGCAGCGTCAGGAGTGCCAGCGTGAGCGACGCCCAGAGCAGTCCGCCCTTGCCGTAGGTGGGGTTGGGCAGGCGGTCGGAGAAGAGGAGCGCGTCGATCGACGTCCCGACGATCATGCAGAAGAACCCGAGGCCGAAGACGCCGAACACGATGCTCGGCACGCCGGCCAGGTTGTTCACGCAGATGCGGACGACGTCGACGAGGACGCCCGGCTTCGCGTACTCGCGCAGGTAGAGCGCGGCGAGCACGCCGAAGGGCACGACCACGAGCGCCATGAGCAGCGTCATGACGACCGTGCCGAAGATCGCGGGGAAGACGCCGCCCTCGCTGTTCGCCTCGCGCGGGACGTCCGTGAGGAACTCCCACCAGCGTGAGAGGTACACACCGAACTTCCCGGCCCATCCGAGCTGATTCGCGGGGTACGCGCGCACGATCTCGGCGAGGGGAAGGTCCTTCGTCGTCCCCTCGGGCGAGCGCACGCGGAGGTGCGCATCGCCGTTCGGTTCCGCGCGCGCGCGCTCGTGCACCGCGTCGAAACGGTCGAGGATCTCCGCGGGCTCCTCGGCGATCGTCACCCGGCCGACGACGAGCGCGACGGGCTCGCCGTGGAACCGGCCCCACGCCGTGCGCTCGATCGCGAGGGCGTGCTCCGGACGGGTTTCGCGCACGATCTCGGAGTCCCACACCCACTCGAAGTGCTGGCCCGTGACGTCGAAGTTGCCGGTGCGGAACATGCGCCGCCGTTCGAGTCGCTCAGGGCGTGCGGGGTGCTCGGGCGTGCCGTCCGCGGCGGGGCGGAGCACCGTCTCCTCGCTCGCCACCTCGCCGAGCAGCGTCGGCGCGTCCACGCGTTCGATTTGTACGAGCTCCGCCGGCCAGAACGTGCCGAGGCCGCGCACGAGGATCAGCGTCACGAGCCCCGCGATCATCGCGAGAGCGAAGGCGAGCGCGCCGCCCGCGAGCCACAACCACGGCTCCCCGAGCGCCGACAGCGCGGTCGTGCGCCGGCTCGTGCGCCAGCGTCGCGCCGGAGCGCGGTCCTCCACCGGTCGTTCGAGCGTGGACGGAGTCATAGTCTCGCGGCGCGCTTGCGGTAGCGCTGGCGCACGACCTCGGCCAGCGTGTTCAGGACGAACGTGAGCCCGAAGAGGCACAGGGCCGCGAGGAACAACGTGCGGTAGTGCGTGCTCCCCTGCACGGCCTCGGGCAGCTCGACGGCGATGTTCGCGGAGAGCGTGCGGAAGCCGTCGAAGACGTTCCACGACATCACGGGCGTGTTGCCCGTCGCCATGAGGACGATCATCGTCTCGCCGACCGCGCGGCCGAGTCCCACCATGATCGCGGAGAAGATGCCGCTCGCCGCGGTGGGGAGCACGACGCGCACGGCCGTCTGCCACGGCGTCGCCCCCGCGCCGATCGATGCGAGCTTCAAGTGCGGCGGCACGGCTGTGAGCGCGTCGTCGGCGATCGTGAACACGATCGGGATCACGGCGAAGCCCATCATCGCGCCGACGATCAGCGCATTGCGCTGGACGTAGGTGTCGAACACGCCGCCGCGCGCGTCGAGGCCGAGCCCCTGCAGTCCGCAGGCGAAGAGCGCCGCGAGGCCGAGGGCCGCACCTGCGCCGACGAGGAACGCACCGCCTTCTGCACGCGCGATGGCGGCGCGCTCCCATTGCGCGGACAGCGCGCGCAACCGCGGCTCGAAGGCCCGCGTCCACGTGAGCGCGACCGCCGCCGCCGCGACCGGTAGGAGGAGCACGAGCCACCCGCCGAACGCGCCGCCGACGCGTCCATCGAGCCATCCGCGCAAGTCGCCCGCGAAGAGGAGGCGCGCGATCCACGGTCCGCACGCGAGCGCGAGCGCGTGGCCCGCGGTGGCTGCCGCGAAGCCGCGCGCGAGCCGCGCGGGGCCTCCGACGCGCCGCGCGACGCGCTCGGGAAGGAGCTGCACGACGTGCGCGGCGACGAGCAGCGCGAACGGCACGGCGAAGCACGCGAGGAGCAGCGCCGGCACGACGCGCTCGACGAACGGCGCCACGACGACGCCGGCGAGGAAGCCGAGGACGACGCTCGGCAGGCTCGCCATCATCTCGACCGCGGCCTTGATCGGCGCGCGCGCGCGCGCGGACAGGAACTGGCTCGTGTAGACCGCCGCGAGGAGTGCGATCGGCACCGCGAAGAGCATCGAGTAGAAGGTCGCCTTCAGCGTGCCGAACACGAGCGGCACGAGGCCGAGCTTGGGCTCGAACGAGTCCGTTCCGCTCGACGATTGCCAGACGTGCTCCGGTCCGGAGTAGCCCTCGTACCAGACGGGCCGGAAGAGCGCCGCGAGCCCGGCTTCGGGATGGCGCAGTTCGAGGTCCCACGCGGCCGCGCCGCGTGCGTCGAACGCGAGGAGCCCGTCCTCCTTCGGAGCGAGCGCGAGCGCGGTGGCGGAGCGGCCGGGGAGCTCGACGCGCGCGAGCTCGCGCTCGTTCGTCACGTTCCACAACCGCACGCCGCCCTGCTCGTCCGCCGCCGCGATCACGCGGCTGCGCGCCGAGGATGCGATGCGCACTATGGGCGGTCCCGCGTCCGCGAGCACGTGCGCGCGCACGAGCTCCGTGCCGTCGATCGTCGACGCGTTCGCGCGCTTCACGGGGAACCACGCGTGCACGCCTCCGCGCGAATCGCCGAGGACGATCGTCGTCTTGCCCAGGAGCGCCGCGCCCGCCGTGACGCGCGCGTCCCCGGGGGTCACGTCCGTCGTCTGTGCGAGCGCGGCGGCATCCGGATCGCGCAGGTCGTAGCGCAGGAGCCGTCCGTCGTCCCACACGAGGCACGCTCCGTCGGCGCCCTCGTTCAAGAAGATGCGCGCGGGGAGCTCGTCGCCGACCGCGCGCTCGAACGGCAGCGCGTGGCGGCGCGAGTCGAGCTCGACCGTGCCCGTGAGCAGGTTCTCGCGCCGTTCGAGCTCGAGGAGCACGAGCTCGCCCTGCTCGCCGAGCACGAGCAACGAATCGCGCGTGTCCGTCGTCGAGCGGTCGAGCGCGACGACGCTCGACGCGGGGAAGGCCTGCACCGCGGGCTCGAGCGC
>JACRIO010000318.1 GCA_016220035.1 Planctomycetota bacterium
AGCATCGACCAGGCGCTGTTCGGAGTCGACCTCGACACCGTCCAAGCCGACACCACCGGCTACTCGACGATGAGCCTCGTCGGGATCAAGCGGCAGAGCGACGGGACGCTGCTCGTCAACGACAGCGACCTCGAGGACAAACTCACGAACGACATCGACGCCTTCGCGGACTTGTTCGTCGACCTGGACGGCTTCGACAACGGCGGTGCGGCGGACAATACGCCCGCGCACGACGTCGACATCACCGCGGACTCGGGCCTCGCGGCGACCCTCGATCGCGCGATCCAGAAGATGTTCACGTCGACGCGCGTCAACGACGACCTCGTGATCAAGGGCGTCTTCGACAACCGCACCGAGACGTACAACAAGGACATCCTCCGGTTCGGCAAGCAGATCGACGCGAAGCAGGAGTACCTCGACAAGTTCGAGGAGGCGCTCGTCCGACGCTTCGCGAACCTCGAACAGCTCATCGGCGGACTGAACGCGCAGGGCGCCTCGCTGTCGGCCGCTCTGGGCGGTCTCGGTTGAGGACCAAGCACACCATGAACCCCCAATCCGCAGCTCAGGCCTACCGCCAATCGTCCTTCGAGAACGCGCCGCCGATCAAGATCGTCTGCCTGCTCTACGACGGCGCGCTCCGCTACATCGACCGCGCTTCCAGCCTGCTGGCGGCCGGCCATCAGCCGACGTGGAGCTACTGGATCGGCCGCGCCGACGCGATCGTCGAGGAGTTGCGGCTCAGCCTCGACTCGACCCAGGGCGGTGATCTGTGCCGCGAGCTCGACCGTCTCTACGACTTCGTGCAGAGCCGTCTGTCGCTCGCGGTGGCGGAGAAGGACGCCGCGTACCTCGCCGAAGCGCGGCGCATCCTCGTCAACCTGAGCGAGGGCTGGAACAGGATCGAGACGCAGACGATCGGCGCGCCGCGCGCATGACTACGTCCACGCACGGCGGCTTGAAGGAGCTGGAGTCGCGCATGCGCGAGCTCGTCCTCCTGCTCGACGGCGCCCAGGCCAACGTGACGACCCTCGAGCGCGCGTGGAATGCGTGTGCCGAGCATGCGCCGGAGCTCGCCGAAGCGGCGCGCGGCGCCGCGAGCGCGGCGGGGGAGGAGCGCGCGAACTTGCGGTTGCAGCTCGAGCGACTCGTCCAGCTCAACGAAGCCGCGCGCCAGACCGTCGCGCGCGAGCAGAGCGCCATCGTGACGAGCCTCGAGCGCGTGCGCGGGGCGCGCGCGAAGCTCGAGCACCTCGAGGAAGCGCCCGTCACCGGCGACTCCTGCGACGTGTCGGCTTGATCGACGCACTGTCGAGCGATTCGACGGCGGTGTAGAGAAGCTCGACAGCGGAGCGCGCGCTCCTGGCGTTTCCACGCGATCGAGAGCGGCACGGGCGTTGCCTTGGCGGGCCGCGTCCGCATGAACACGCTCCTCGCCTTGCTCGAGATCCCGGCGCGCACGTCCCCGATCGGCGGCGCGCAAGGCCCGGATCTCACGCGCTACTTCACGGTGCTCGGGATCCTGCTCGTCGCGATCCTCGGCCTCGCGTTCGGCTTCAAGAAGCTCTTCGCGGGCGCGATGAAGTCGAAAGCCGCGAAGCGCCACCTCGCGATCGTCGACCTGCTCCCGCTCGGGGGCAAGCAGCGGCTCGCCGTCGTGCGGTGCTACGACCGGACCTTCGCGCTCGGGCTCGGCGACAAGGAAGTCGCGCTCATCGCGGAGCTCGATCCCGTGAACGCGGAGGGTCGCGGGCTTGCGACGCCGAGCCACGCCGAGCGCGCGGAGTTCGCACGCATCCTGCGCGGAAAGCTCGGGAACGAACCCGACCTCGCGAGTGCGTCTCCCGCCGCCCCGCCCGCGCGGACCACGGAGAAGCCCGCGACCGTGGGCAAACGCGTGCGCGACCTCCTCGGAGCGACCGGAATCCTCGGATGAACCCCAACATGCAAACGACGAACACGAGCTCGACGGAGCGCGTCTGGAACTGGACCGCGCGCGCCCTCGCCCGTTCGTGGAGGCGCCGCGCGTGGTCGTCGACGGTGATCACGCTCGCGACGCTCCTGGCCGCGGTGTGTTTCTGCGGCAGCGCGTTCGCGTTCCAGTCGGACATGCTCCAAGGTCCGCCGCCGCCGGACATGCTCCAGCAGGGCGTGCAGTCGCTCACGGGCGAGGGCCGCACGTCGACCGCGATCGAGATCGCGGTGCTGATCACGCTCTTGTCGCTGCTGCCCGCGATCTTGGTCACGATCACGAGCTTCACGCGCATCGTGATCGTGCTCTCGTTCGTGCGCCGCGCGCTGTCGGTGAACGAGCTCCCGCCGAACCCGGTGATCATCGGGCTCTCCCTGTTCTTGACGACCTTCGTGATGGGCCCGGTCGCCGGTCGCATCTACGACAACGCGTACAAGCCCTACAAGACGGGCGAGCTCTCGATCGAAGGCGCTGGCGAGAAGGCGTGGACCGAGATGAGCGGTTTCCTCGTCGCGAACACGCGCACGAACGAGCTCCACCTGTTCGCCGACATGGCGCACGTCCAGATCGCGAGCGACGCGAAGGCCGAGGACCTGCCCATGCGCGTCGTCGTGCCCGCGTTCGTGCTGTCGGAACTCAAGACGGCGTTCCAGATGGGCTTCCTGCTTTTCCTGCCGTTCCTCGTGATCGACCTCGTGGTGTCGAGCGTCCTGCTCTCCATGGGCATGTTCATGCTGCCGCCCGTGATGATCTCGACGCCGTTCAAGCTGCTCGTGTTCGTCCTCGTGGACGGGTGGGGGCTCGTGTGCCAATCGCTCGTGTCGAGCTTCGTGACGACCTGAGGTGAAGCATGTCGAGCCTCGACCTCCAGATCACCGACCTCGCGCGCGACCTCCTGCTCACGACCATCCTGCTCGCGGGGCCCGTGCTGCTCGTCGGTCTCGTCGTCGGCATCGCGGTGAGCTTGTTCCAGGCGCTCACGAGCGTGCAGGAACAGACGTTGTCGCTCATCCCGAAGATGCTCGCAGTGATGCTCGTGGTGCTTCTGCTGCTCGCGCCGGCGCTGCAGATCCTCGTGGACTACACCGCGCGCGTCTTCGGACGGCTCGTCTCGTTCGGACTGTCGTGACGCCATGTTCGACATCCCGCCCGGAACGCTCGAAGCCTTCGGCCTCTACCTCGCGCGCTCGAGTGCCTTGATCGTGGCCGCGCCGCTGCTCGGCACCGGGACGGGCTTCGCCGCGTGGCGCATCGGGTTGATCGTCTCCGTCGCGTTCCTCTTGTACTCGGTGTCGGGGCACCCGCTCGCGACGCAGCCCGCTTCGATCGAGTACGGGGCGCTCCTTCTGCGCGAAGTGCTCATCGGCCTCTTCCTCGCCTTCGTCCTGCAGGCCGTCGTCGTCGCGATCCGCGTCGCCGGCGAGTCCATCGGGAGCGAGATGGGCTTCAACATGGCCGCGCAGCTCGACCCGACGACGAACGTGCAGACGCCGGTGATCACGCAGTTCCACGAGATCCTGGTCTACATCGGCCTGCTCGCGGTCGACGGCCACCTTCGCCTGTTGCGCGCGCTCGAACGTTCGTTCCAGCGCGCGCCGGTGGGGGAGATCGCGTTCCCGGGCGACGCCGCGTGGATGGCGCTCGCGCTGTTCCAGCAGATGTTCGTCGCGGGCCTCACGATCGCGGCGCCCGTGCTCGTGCTGCTCGTGCTCACGTCGATCTTGATCGGGCTGCTCACGCGCATGGTGCCGCAGATCAACGTGATGGACGTCGGCTTCACGGCGCGCATCGCCGTCGGCCTCGTGGCGCTGCTCGTGTTCGCGCCGTTCCTCGCGCCGGCGTTCGACCGCCTCTACTCCTCCTTGATGAACGGGCTCGATCGCGCCGTCGACGCGATCGCGGTGTGACCCATGGCCGGCGAAGACGACGACAAACAGGACAAGACCGAGGACGCGACGCCACGCAAGCGGCAGGACGCCCGCGAAGAGGGCCAGGTCGCGCTCTCGACGGAGCTCGTCTCCGCGACGCTGCTCTGGGCGGGCCTCGGACTCCTGGTCGTCGGCGGCGGAGCGATCGCACAAGCGTGCGGCGCGCTCGTCACGAACAGCGCGAACGACCTGGGAGCGCTCGGGAAGCTGGAGCTCGACGTCCAATCCGGAGCGCTGCTCTTCGAGAACGCGGCGCGCATGCTCGGACTCGCGTTGCTCGGCGTCGTTGCGCCGATGTGGGCCGTCGCGCTGCTCGTGAGCTATGCGCAGATCGGCTTCCAGATCACGACGAAGGCCGTGCGGTTCGATCCCTCGCGGCTCGATCCGACGAAGGGCTTCAAGCGGTTGTTCGGCGTGCGCGTCCTCATGCGCACGCTGCTCGCGCTCGTCAAGGTGATCGTGATCCTCGTCTCCATGGGTTGCATGGCGTGGCACGAGCTCCCCAAGGTCGCCGCGCTCGCCGGCAGCGAGCTCGGACCGATGCTGGACGGCCTCGGGCACGTCGCGCTGCGCTGCGCCGGGGCGGCGCTCGTCGCCATCGCCGTCGTCGCCGCGGGCGACTGGTCGTGGCAACGCTGGCAGCACGAGCGCGAGTTGCGCATGACCAAGCGCGAGATCCGCGACGAAGCGCGCTCCACCGAGGGCGACCCGCACATCAAGGCGCGCGTCCGGCAAGTGCAGCGTGAGATGGCGCAGCGCCGCATGATGAGCGACGTCCCCAAGGCGACGGTCGTCATCACGAACCCGACGCACTACGCCGTCGCGCTGCGGTACGAGCGGGACGCGCAGGGCAAGAAGAAGCGCGCGCCGGTCGTCGTGGCCAAGGGCGTGGACCTCGTCGCGCAGCGCATCAAGCAGGTCGCGCGCGACGCGGACGTGCCGCTGTTCGAGGACGTGCCGCTCGCTCGCGCGCTTCACGCGCAGTGCGAGATCGGCGACGAGGTCCCCGAGGCGCTCTACCAGGCCGTCGCGGCCGTGCTCGCCTACGTCTACCGCGTCCAAGGGGAGGCCGTGCGCGCATGACGCGCAGGAGCTGAGCCATGGCTGCAAGGGAAATGGACACGACGGCGGCGGCGGGAGCGTTCTTGAAGCGCTACGCGGACTGGATCCTCGGCGTCGGCGTGCTCGGCATCGTCGTGACGCTCATCACGCCCGTGCCGCCGTTCGTGCTCGACCTGCTGCTGGCGCTCAACATCACGGTGTCCCTGCTGCTCTTGCTCGTCGTCATGAACGCGCGGAGCGCGCGCGAGCTCTCGACCTTCCCGACGATCCTCCTGTTCACGACGTTGTTCCGCCTCGGCCTCAACGTCGCGAGCACGCGCCTGATCCTCACGCACGGCGAGGCGGGACACATCATCAAGGCGTTCGGCGATTACGTCGGCGGCGACAACCTCGCGGTCGGACTCGTCGTGTTCCTGATCCTGATCGTGATCCAGTTCGTCGTGATCACGAAGGGCTCCGGCCGCATCAGCGAGGTGGCCGCGCGCTTCGTGCTCGACGCGATGCCGGGCAAGCAGATGGCGATCGACGCCGACCTGAACAGCGGCCTGCTCACTGCGGACGAAGCGCGCGCTCGCCGCGCGTCGATCGCCACCGAAGCCGAGTTCTACGGAGCGATGGACGGCGCCAGCAAGTTCGTGCGCGGCGACGCCATCGCGGGCCTCATCATCACCGCGCTCAACCTCGTCGGCGGCATCGCCATGGCGAGCTTCGCGGGCATGGAGATCTCGACCGCGGTCGACCGCTACTCGAAGCTCACGATCGGCGACGGGCTCGTGTCGCAGATCCCCGCGCTGTTCGTCTCGACGGCCGCGGCGGTGCTCGTGACGAAGAACTCGAGCGACAACTCGCTCGGCACGGACCTCCTCGGGCAGGTCGGTTCGCGCCCGCGCGCGACGCTGATCGCCGCGGGGATGCTCTTCGTGATCGGGCTGCTCCCCGGGCTGCCCAAACTGCCGTTCTTCGTCCTCGCGACGGTGCTCGTGCTCACGTGGCGCGCGACGCGCGAAGCGGAGACGAGCAAGCTGCGCGAGCAGGAGCGCGCGACGGCCGCGGAGCAGGCGGCGAAGACGCCCGCGCGCGACGAAGGCAAGGTCGAGGACCTGCTGCAGATCGATCGCGTCGCGCTCGAGATCGGTTACCGCCTCATCCCGCTCGTCCAGGACAAGGGCGGCAACGGGATCCTCGACCACATCGCGCAGCTGCGGAAACGCTTCGCTCTGCACGACGGTGTCGTGATCCCGCCGGTGCGCATCAAGGACAACATTCGGCTCGGCCCCAACTCCTACCGCGTGCTCGTCGGCGGCCAAGAAGTGGCGCGCGGCGAGATCGAACCCGGCCTCTTCCTCGCGATGGACTCGGGCACGGCGTCGGGCAAGTTGAAGGGCCGTCCCACGACGGATCCCGCCTTCGGACTGCCCGCGATCTGGATCGCGGAGTCGCAAAAGGAAGCGGCGGAACTCGAGGGCTACGCCGTGATCGATCCGGTCAGCGTCGCGGTCACGCACCTGTCGGAAACGCTGCGCGGCGCGATCGGCGACGTGCTCAGCCGCGACGACGTGAAGGAGATGGTCGAGAACGTCAAGAAGACGGCGCCGGCGGTGGTGGAGGAGCTCGTGCCCGACAAGATGAGCTACGGCGACATCCAGCGCGTGCTGCGCAACCTGCTGCGCGAAGGCGTCTCGATCCGCAACATGCCGGCTATCCTCGAGGTGCTCGCGGACAACGCGCAGCGCACGAAGGACGCGGAGGCGCTCACGGAGCTCGTGCGCCAGCGACTCGGGCGCTCGCTCGTCGAGCAGCACGCCGACCGCGACGGCACGATCCACGCGATCACGTTCGATCCGGACGTCGAGAACCGCCTCGCGGCCGCGGTCGGCGGCGTCAAGGACGGCGACGCGCGCGGCGTGAGCCCGGCCTGGCTGCAACAGCTCATGGAGCGCACGGCGGCGAGCGTCGCGCAGGCGACGCGCGGTGGGAAGAACGTCGTGCTCCTCGCGCGCTCGAACGTGCGTCGGTTCTTGAACGAGCTCGCGCGCGCGTCGCTGCCGAAGGTCGCGGTGCTCTCCTACAACGAGGTCGTCCCCGCGCGCTCGGTCGAGACCGCGGCCGTGGTGAGAATGGAGGAATGAGATGCAACACATCCATCGAGTGACCGGCGCATCGATGCGCGACGCGCTCCTGCGCGCGCAGAACGAATTCGGCGACGACGCCGTCGTCATCCAGCAAGAGTTCGCGCCCGGCGGCGGCGTCACGCTCTCGATCGCGCGGAAGACGCCGGTCGCGAAGCAGGCCGTCTCGACCGCGAACGCGCCGAAAACCGGACACGTGCGGCCGGCGCAGTTCCCCGCCGTCGCCCCCGAATTGGCCGTCGATCCGACGCGCGTGCCGCTCGTGCGCGAGGTCGCGCTGCGCCTCGAGAAGTCGGGCGCGTCGAAGGCCTTCGCCGCGAAAGTCTGCTCCGCGATCCGCGACTGGCCCGATCCGGACGTGCACGTGATGGACCGCGCCGCGGAGTTCATCGGCCTCCGCTTCCCGATCGCGCACCTGAAGCGCATCGAGCAGCACACGCGCATCGTGGCGCTCGTCGGACTCACCGGTGTCGGCAAGACGACCACGCTCGTCAAGCTCGCCGCACGCATGCTTCGCGCGAACCGGCGCGTGGAGCTCGCGACGCTCGACAGCCGCCGCGTCGGCGCCGTGGAGCAGGCGCGCGCGTGGTCCAAGCAGCTCGGGCTGCCGCTGACGGTCCTGCGCGAAGGCGTCAAGCCGCACGCGCGCGCGTTCGAGGGCGCGCAAGTCGACGTCGTCCTGCTCGACACGACCGGACATCCGCCGAGCGACGTCGCGCAACTCCTCGCGCTGAAGCAGGCCTTCACCGGCACGCGCGTCGCGTTCGACGTGTACCTGGTGCTTCCCGCGACCGCGAGCCGCGAAGCGCTGGAGCTCGTCACCCGCGCTTACTCGACGCTCGCGCCGGAGGGCCTCGTGATCACGAAGCTCGACGAGACGCGTCAACCCGCCGCCGTGCTCGAGCACGCGCTCGCCGTCGAGCTCCCGATCGCGTTCCTCACCGACGGCCCCGATCCGAGCGCGCACCTGCACCGCTCGGGCCCCGAAGCGTGCGCGGACCTGTTCCTGCGCGGGAGGATCGCGTGAACGTCCTCCAGGATCGCGGGCGCGTCCTCACCGCGAAACCCGCGGGCGCGCCGCCCTTCGTGGTCTTCACCGGCGGCAAGGGCGGCGTGGGGAAGACGCTGCTCGCCGTGAACACCGCGCTGGAGCTCGCTCGCCGCCGCCGGCGCGTGCTGCTCGTCGACCTCGACCTCGGGCTCGCCGACGTCGACGTCGTCCTGCGGCTCTCCGCGCAAAGAACGATCGAGGACGCGCTCGCGGGCCGTGCTTCGCTCGCCGAGTGCGTCGTGCGCGGCCCCGCTGGAATCGCCGTGCTCGCGGGGAGCTCGGGCACGCCCGGCATGGCGCGTCTCACCGACGCGGAACGCGCGCGCTTCTTCGCCCAGTTGTTCGAGCTCGCGCGCGACTACGACGTCGTCGTCGCGGACTCCGCGGCGGGCATCGGGCCCGACGTGCTCGACGTCTGCCTCGCGGCCGATCACGTCTTCGTCGTGACGACGCCCGATCCCACGGCGCTCACCGACGCGTACGGCCTGATCAAGGCGTTGCACACGCGGAGCGAAGCCGACGGACGCGAGATGCCGACGCCCGAGCTCGTCGTGAACCAATCGAAGAGCCTCGAGGAGGCCGAGTTCACCGCCGCGAAGCTGCGCTCGGTCTGCGAGCGCTTCCTCGCCCGCTCACCGCGCTCCGCGGGTTGGATGCCGAGCTCGCTCGCCGTCTCGCGCAGCGCCGCGACGCAGCGGCCGTTCGCGCTCGATGCGGATAGCGGACTCCCGTGGAGCTGCCTCGCGCGCCTCGCGACACGGCTCGAGCGTCTCTGTCTTGGTTCCGTCGCCGACGCGCAGCCTCAAGGGGTCGTGAGCCATGGCCGATAGCGCGGTCGGACCCGAGTCGTTCGATTCCGCCTGGGGGCCCATCGGACGCGTGATCGGGGTCGTGTCGGCGGCGCTCGTCGCGCTCGTCGGCGTGATCGCGCACGTGCCCGTCTGGTTGGCCTCGCTGCGCGGGCTCGCGGCGCTCGTCGCCGTGCTCGCGCTCGTGCGCGCGGCGGGGTTCGCTGCCGCGGTCGTGCACCGATCCGGGGTGGCGAAGCGGGCGGACGCGGGGCGCAAGGAGCAGCGATGAACGTGACGACGCACGACAGCGGAGGAGTCGGTGAGCTCGCCTCTCGACATCGCTGACACGCGCGAGCGCCTCATCCTGGCGCACGTCCCGCTGCTCAAGCACATCGTCGGGCGCATGATCGCGCCCAACGGCTTCGATCGCGACGATCTGCACGGCTTCGGGATGCTCGGCCTCATCGCCGCCGCGGATTCGTGGGAGCCGGAGCGCGGCCTCAAGTTCTCGACGTACGCGTACACGAAGATCCGCGGCGCGATCCTCGACGAGCTCCGGCGCGGCGACTGGCTGTCGCGTGGCGCGCGCGAGCGGATGCGCGACGTCGAGAAGACGATCGCGCGGCTCGAACAGGAAAACGGATCGACGCCGGCCGTCGCCGAGGTCGCGGCGGCGCTGGGAACGACCGCGGAAGAGATCGACGAGCTCCTCGTCGCCGCGCGCAGCGGCGCGGAAGCGTCGTTGGACGAGGAACGCGAGGGCTCCGGCGTGCTCGCCTCCCTGCTCGGCGACCCGAGGAGTCCCGATCCCGCGGGCAGCGCGGAATGGAACGAAGCGAAGGAACGGCTCGCGGCGGCCATCGAAACGCTGCCCGAGCAGGAGAAGAGCGTGATCACGCTCTACTACGCCGAGAACATGCTCCTGCGTGAGATCGGCGAGGTGCTCGGAGTGACCGAGTCCCGCGTGAGCCAGATCCACAGCCGAGCGATCTTCGACCTGAATCGAGCGCTCGGCACGCCCGAACGGGCGGGGAGCTCCTGACATGGAAGGCCCGATCCACAGCGTTCCGATCGAACACGTGGTGCCGAAGACGCGCCCCAACGCGGACCAGCGCAAGCAGCGCGGTGATGCGCAGCGCGAGCATCCCTTCACCGTGCCCGATCTCCAGAACCCCACCGAACCGCCGCCGGCGAAGAGCGAGCGGCCCACCCCGATCCACGAAGACGGCGTCGGCGAACGCATCGACGTCACGGCCTGAACATGAGCTCACAGATCATCAAGCACACGCTCGTCAAGCTCGGCGCGCCCGCGCCGACGCGCGGCTCGAGCGCCTCGAAGGACCGCCAGCACGGCCGCAAGGACGCGCGGGTCATCCAGGTCGACGGCGAAGCCCGCGCGATCGAGATCACGTGCGCGTGCGGCGAGAAAACCGTGGTCGAGCTCGTGTTCGACGCTCAACGAACCCACGACGGAGGAACCAAGCCTTGAAGAGACCCATGACGACCGTTGCGCGCGCCGCGAGCGCGCTGTGCTCCGCCGCGTTCTTGTTCGCGTGCAAGTCGGGCCCGACCTCCGCGTCGATGGACGCGAGCTCCGCCGACGCGCGGTGGACTGGGCTTCCCGAGCCCGCGCTGTACGCGCGCGACGGCAGCGTCGTGCAGGGAACGACGCCGGACGCGGGGATGGCCGCCGAACCGCGGCACGACGTGAGCGCGCGCGACGGGAGCCGCATGTACCTGCTCGAGCTCTACCAGAAGACCGTGCAGGAGAAGGAAGCGCTCGCGCAGGAGACGCAGAGCCTGCACGAGGCCCTCGTGCGCGCCGGCGATACGCAACGCGCGATCGAGAAGGAGCGCGACGACTCTCGCGCCGAGGCCGTGCGGATCGCGAAGGAGCTCGAGACGGCCCACGCGAACAACACCGACCTCGCGGCGCGGCTCGTCACGGCGCAGATCCGTCGCCTGGAGGCGGAGAAGCTCGTGCTGGAGGCGCGCATCGACGCGCTGCGCAAGGACGCGGCCGGCAACACGATCGAGACCTCCGCTCCGAAGTCCGCGCCGAAGGAGAAGCCCAAGGCGCCCGCCGCGGAATCGGCGCACGGCGGAGAGCATCCGTGAGAGTGTCGCCGGCGCTCGGTGCGCTCGCGCTCGTCGTGCTCGCGCCCGCGTGCTCGACGATGGGCGACACGAGCCCGTTCGCGCGCTCGTACCACGCGACCGACATCGGGACCTACGCGCTGCGCCGCGTCGGCGTGCTCCCGTTCACGGGCTCGGGCCTGGACGCGGAGTGTGCGCGCGTCAGCGCGGAGGCCTTCGCGAGCGCGCTCGCGCGCGAGGCGTCCTTCGAAGTGCGCTTGCTCGACGTGCGCGACCTCGAGGAAGTGCCCGCGAGCGAGACGTTCCGCCGCGGATGGACCCGGCCGGCAACGCCGATCGAGCTCGCGCGCCGGTACGGCCTCGATGCGGTCGTCGTGGGGGACGTCCGCCGCGCGCAGTGGTTCCCGCCGCAGCGTCTCGAGCTCTCGGTCGACCTGATCGCCGTCGAGACGGGCTTGCCGATCTGGACGAGCGCCGTCGAGCTCGACAGCGGCGACGAGCGCGTGCGCACGGAGATGCGGCGCTGGTACCGACATCAACGCCGCGGCGACGATGCGCGCGGCGAGTCGTGGGAGCTCTACCTGCTCTCGCCGCGCCTGTTCTTCACGTTCGCGGCCGAGCAGATGGCGCGCGGGTTCTGAACCGCGGCAATTCGAAGCAACGAAGCCCGCTGCGCATGTCGCGCCTCGCGGGCTTCATTCGTAACAGGCGTTCGGGCCGCTCACTCGGCCTCGAGCATGCCGACGGCGGCGCGCTCGATCCGTTCGCGCGTGTTCAGCTCACCCATGCGATACAGCCGCGCCATGTCCGCGACGTGTTGCTCGCGGCGCCCATCGGCGTCCTTGGTCTTGGTCTGCTCCTCGGCGAGCAGGCGACGGGCTTCCTCGGACAGCTCGATGCTGTCCTTCTTGGTGCGAGTGCCCTCCGAATCGTCCGTCCCGCGCTGGCCGCGGAGCTTGAAGGGCTCCTGCGGAGCGCGGATCTCCGAGATGTCGACCGTGGCATCCTGGATGCCGTCGCGGTTGACGCGCGTGATGTCGATTCGATCGTCGTTCGCCGGGCGGCGCAGCGGCACGGGGCCTTGATTCGATGTGTTGGTGACTTCCATGGCTTCCTCCTCGATGAGGATTCTTCCGATGCCCTCGTTATCGGCATCCGCGACCCGGGCATGAGCTCGAATCCGCGGGAGCTTCCGATTTTCCGCTCAAGCTCCGCGGGGGTCCGGACCAGGAAGGGGATTCCAGAAGGTGCCCCGAGGGACCCGGGTGACACATGAAGCGGCGATCGAGCTCGCCCCTTGTCGCCTCCAGCCGAGGCCCGCATCCTCTGCGCCGTGAGTTTTCGCCGAAGGACCTGCCTCGCGCTCTTCGCGACGTTCGCCGCCGGAGGGCCCGCCCGCGGCCAGGCCGGGAAGGAGCCCGACCCGCCCTGTCGCGCCGACTACGCGATCCAGGCGCGCTTCGAGGAGGAGGAGCATCGCCTCACCGGCGTCGAGTTCGTGCGCTGGCACAACCGGTCCACGGACGACGTGCCGGACTTGTGGCTCCACCTCTACTGGAACGCGTTCGCGAACAACCGATCGACGCATCTGTCGGAGTCGGGCGGCGAGCTCCGCGGCGTCGAGCTCTCGGACGAGTGGGGCTGGCAGCGCGTGAAGTCGATCCAGGTGCGCGACAAGGAGCGCGTCGGGGACCTCGAGTGGCGGCCCGTCGACGACGGCCGCGCGGAGGACAAAACCGTCTTCAGTTTGAAGCTCGATCCTCCGGCGCACCCAGACGAAGTCGTGACGCTGCGCATCGAGTGGGAGGCGCGCATCCCACGCGTGCGCCGCCGCACCGGATACAAGGACGACTTCCTCTTCATCGCGCACTGGTTCCCGCAGCTCGGCGTGTACGAGGGCGGAGCGGGCTGGAACTGCCACCAGTTCCACGCGAACACCGAGTTCTTCTCCGACTACGGCGCCTACGACGTGCAGCTCGACCTGCCCGCGAAGTACGCCGGGAAGATCGGCGCGTCGGGTGTGCAGGTCGAACCCGATCGCATCGAGGACGGCCGCGTGCACGCGCGCTTCGTGGCGCCTTCGCCGGACGACCAGCGCTCGACGGACTCGACCGGCAAGGCGCCGCTCGTGCACGGCTTCACGTGGACCGCCGACCCGAAGTTCGTGAAGCGTCGGTTCCGTTTCCAGTGGGACGAGTGGGCGAAGCGCTACGAAGCCGAGGTCGACCGCGTCGCGCTCGCGCTCGGCCGCTCCGTGAAGGAGGTCGCGCTGCGCGACGTCGACGTGACGGTGCTGCTGCAACCCGAGCACGCGGACCAGGCCGAGCGCCACTTCGACGCGACCTGCACCTCGCTCTTCTTCTACGGCCTGTGGTTCGGCGGCTATCCCTACGAGCACGTCACCTGCGTCGACCCCGCGTGGGGCGGCAACGCGGCCGGCGGGATGGAGTACCCGACGCTGTTCACCGCCGGCACGCGCATGAACACGTGGCAGCGCATGCACTCCCCCGAGAGCGTCACGGTGCACGAGTGCGGCCACCAGTTCTGGTACGGCCTCGTCGGCAACAACGAGTTCGAAGCGGCGTGGCTCGACGAAGGCTTCAACACCTTCACGCAGGGCGAAGCGATGTTCCTGCGCTACGGGCCCTCCGCGCGCACGACGGAGTTCGCGGGGCTCCATTGCGACGGGACGGCGGTCGTGCGCGAGCCCGGCGGGGGTGCGATCGCGGACGCGCTCGCGCTGAAGCGCATCGAGCTCGGCGGGATCGCGCTCGAGCCGCTGCCGACGTCGGGTCTGCTCGACGCATGGCGCACGCAGCCGTTGCTCGCGTTCGCGCGCGGCGTGAACGATCCACGCTGGAACGACCGCAACGGCTACCTCGCCGACCCCGACAGCGATCCCGTCGACACGTTCGGCTGGAAGTACGTCGACCCGCAGAGCTACCGCCAGAACAGTTATCGCCGCACGGCGGTCAACCTGCGCTCCTTGAAGGGCATGGTCGGCGACGAGCGCTTCCTGCGCGGCATGCGCGCGTACTCCGAGCGCTGGCGCTACGGCCATCCCTACGCCGACGACTTCTTCGATGCGTTCTGCGAGGGCGCGCAGGCGGACGCGCACGAGTTCTTCGAGCAGGCGTTCCGCTCCACAGCGACCGTCGACTGGAGCGTCGAGGTGCGCCAACGCAAGGCGAGCGATCCGGAGGGATGGTTCCTCGACGCGCATGGCGAATGGAAGCGGCGCGAGGCGCGCGAGAAGGGCGCGGAGAAGGGCTGGGCGACCGACGTCCTCGTGCGGCGCAAGGGCGTCTTCTACCTGCCGTTGAAGCTCGAGGTCACGTTCGAGGGCGGCGCGAAGGAGCGCTTCCTGTGGTCCGTCGACGAACAGCGCCGCGCGACGTGGTGGCGCCCGTACGCAACCGGCACGGTGAACGCGAAGAAGGTCGTCTCGGCGGTGCTCGACCCCGAGCGCGTCTACTACCTCGACACGGACATGTCGAACAACCAGTGGCACGACGCGACGTCGGTCGCGACGCCGCTGCGGTGGAGCGAGCGCGTGCTCACCCAATGCGCTCAGCTCCTCCACTGGATCGGGGGCGTCGGTGGTTGAACGCGCGGAAGCCGGCCCGCGGCGCATCTCGGTGCTCGCGTCGATCCAGTCGGCGCTCGCGCGTCCGGCGACGTGGGCCGCCTTGTGGGCGGTGGAGCTCGCGCTGGCGTCGTTGCCCGCCCTGGCGTGGTTCCAGTGGCTGCGGTCGACGATCGACCACCACTACGCGCCCGACGAGCTGTTCGGCGACCTCGGCACGGTGTTCCGCTTCGACCAGCGTGCCGGCATCGGGCAGCTGGACGCGGCGAGCGGACAGATCGGAGCGCTGCTCGCGGTGCTCTTCATGCTGCTCGGCGCGTTCGCGGCGGGTGGGTGGCTGACGCTCTTCCTGTCCAGCGCGCCCGAGCGCGGACTGCGACCGGTCCTCGCCGGAGGAGCGCGTTTCTTCGGCCGTTTCGCGCGCGTCTGGATCCTCTCGATCCTCCTGCTCGCGCTCGCGACCTGGCTCCTGCGCGGCGCGCCGTGGAACCGGATCGTGCTCGGCGGCGTGTTCGGCGTCCCTGCGACGGACTTCGAGAAGCTCGAGACGCTGTCGTCGGAGCGCACGGTGTTCCTCCTGCGCGGAGCGCAGGCGCTGATGCACGCATTGCTCGTCGCGCTCGTCCTCGTGTGGGGCGACTACACGCGCACGCGCCTCGCGCTGTTCGACACGCGCTCGGCCCTCTGGGCGGGCGTCGAGAGCGCGCTATTCATCGTCATGCATCCGCTGCGCGCGCTCGCTCCGATGCTCGGCATCTTCCTGTTCGAGGTCGCGTTCCTGCTCGCGCTCGGCGTCGTCTCGAACTCGATCGAGGCGGGCGTCTCCGAGTTGCACGAGGTGCTCGTGCTTTTCCTGCTCGGACAGCTGGCGCTCGGCTGGCGCATCGTGCTGCGCGGCGCGCGCTACCACGCCGCCGTCGCCGTCAGCCGCGCGCACGTGCGGCCGATCGCGAAGCCCGATCCGTGGCGGTTCGGCCGCGTGTGAGGCGCGACACCGCGGCGCGAGCGCGGCCGACCGGAGGTCGTACTCCCAATCACGGTGTCGGACTACGCAGAATGACGCAGGGCCCTGGGGCCCCCTGCATGGCCGAATGACGTAGTCGGAGTACGCCCGTGAACCTCCCCGTCTCGCCCCGCGCCCGTCTCGGCCTCGCCGCCGTCGCCGCCGCCGTCCTGCTCGGCGCGCTCGCCGGCAGCGGTGCCTACACCTTCTCCTACGCCGAGGGGCTCTCCTACCTCTCGACCGATCCGAAGGCCTGCGTGAACTGCCACGTGATGCGCGAGCAGTACGACGGCTGGCAGAAGGCGAGTCACCACGCTCACGCGACCTGCAACGACTGCCACGTGCCGCAGGATGCGCTCGGCAAGTACATGACGAAGGCCGCGCACGGCTGGCGCCACAGCAAGGCGTTCACGCTGAACGACTTCGCCGAGCCGATCCGGATCCTCCCCGAGGATCTCGACATCGTCCACGACAACTGTGTGCGTTGTCACGCGGGGCTCGTGAGCGAGCTCGCCCCGCCGCAGCACGCCGGCGTGCCGGGAGAGCGCGTCGCGTGCACGCGCTGCCACGGCTCCGTCGCGCACGGCCCGCCGCGCTGAACGATCACGAAGGAACTCGAACCATGAAGACCGACCGCAAAGGCAGCACATCGTTCTGGCTGATCGCCGCGTTCTCGGGCCTCGCCACGGCGGGCGTGCTCGCGCTGTGGAGCAACGTGTCGACGCGCAAGGACGAAGCGCGCCGCGACGTGCTGCGCCTCGCTCCGATCGACGAGACGACGACCGATCCCAAGGAGTGGGGCAAGAGCTTCCCGCGCGAGTACGACGGCTACATCCGAACGGTCGACGTCGAGCGCACGAAGTACGGCGGCAGCGAGAACATCCAGAAGCTCGACGACGATCCGAAGCTGCGCGCGATGTTCGACGGCTACGCGTTCGCGATCGACTACCGCGAGGAGCGCGGGCATGCATACATGCTCTCCGACCAGCGCGAGACGGAGCGCGTGACGAAAAAGAAGCAGCCGGGCGCCTGCCTGCAGTGCCACGCGAGCAACCTCGTCGCGTACCGCGAGGCGGGCATCGCGGCGGGGGCGCCGGGCAAGCTCACGGACGGGCTCACGTCGAAGGACGGCATGGCGCAGCTGATGACCGGCTTCGAGAAGCTGTGCGCGCTCTCGTACGACGAGGCGACGAAGAAGGTGCAACACCCGGTGTCGTGCCTCGACTGCCATGACCCGGAATCGATGGCGGTGCGCGTGACGCGGCCGGCGTTCCTGAACGGGATTCGAGCGCTCGCGAAGTCGGAGGACTCCGTGCCGCACTTCCCGAGCATCGAGCGCTGGCGCAAGGGCGCGCGCTCCTCCGAATACGACCCGAACAAGGACGCGTCACGGCAGGAGATGCGCTCGATGGTCTGCGGGCAGTGCCACGTCGAGTACTACTTCAAGGGCGAGGGCAAGGTCGTCACGTACCCGTGGGACGATGGGTTGAAGGTCGAGCAGATCGAGAAGTACTACGACGACGCAGGTTGGACCGATTGGAAGCACGCGCAGAGCGGGGCGAGCGCGCTCAAGGCGCAGCACCCGGAATTCGAGTTGTGGAGCCAGGGCATCCACGCGCGCAGCGGCGTGTCGTGCGCCGATTGCCACATGCCGTACAAGCGCGAGGGCGCGCTCAAGTTCAGCGACCACCAGGTCAACAGTCCGTTGCTGCACGTCGCGCGTTCGTGCGAGACGTGCCATCCGTACTCGGACGCGGAAGTGCTGTCGCGCGTCGAGACGATTCAGGCGCGCACGAAGAAGATGCTCGATGCCGCCGAAACCGCGACGGTCGACCTGATCACGGCGATCAAGAAAGCGAAGGACGCGGGCGCGACCGACGCGCAGCTCGAGAAGCCCCGCGCGCTCCAACGCCAAGCCCAATGGCGCGCCGACTTCGTGGCCGCGGAAAACTCGATGGGCTTCCATGCGCCGCAGGAGGCCGCGCGCATCCTCGCCGAAGCCGTCGACCTCGCGCGCCAAGGCCAGATTGCGGTACTCGAGGCGGGGGTGAAGAAGTAGGGGGTGCGCGCCTTTGCGGCTGTTGGTCACCGGACAACCTCCCCCGGCCACCGACACCAGACCGGCGGGGGTACGGTGTCTCGCTCACCTTGGATGGCGGCGAGCAGACTTCTCAAGGGTTGGCCGGTGAGCTGCAGGAACTCCCGGTTGACATGAGTCGGGGGGGGGCTTGAGCAGATATCGACCAAACTCGTCGGACCCTATCCCACATGGCCGTTCGCGGGTTTCATACTGCGCTCGGCGCGGCGGTGAAGAGGGCCCCGAGGTCCTTCGCGATTCTTCGTGAGCCCATGGCACGAGGCCCCGCCTGGAAAACCACGGTGGTGATGGTTTCTTCCCGTAGCGACGCCAGTTGTTGCACGAACAGCCGGGCCCATGAGCGTGGGTGTCTGAGGAAAAGCCGAGATTCTGTGTGATTCTAAACATTGCCCCAGACAAGAGTTAGGAGGCGGAGGCGGAGGCGGAGGCGGAGGCGGAGGCGGAGGCGGAGGCGGAGGCGGAGGCGGAGGCGGAGGCGGAGGCGGGGGCGCTTTGTGTACGATCCCGCGTGCTCCTCCGACGTTTGCAGGGGGGCTGCACGTTCACGAGGTTGCGACACCCCGTGAACGGGTACGCGAAAACCCGCAATAGGCCCGCTATCCCAAGAGACAGGGGAGAAGAGAAACCAACAATGGAAAGCCTGAAGCGTTTCGGAATCACGACAGCCCTGCTGTTCCTGGCAACCTTCCCTTTGGTTCCGAGCGTCTCGTCGGCAAATGCCAGCACCGCGCTCCGCCAAGGAACGACCTGTCCCGGGTGCACGGGATCTCATTCGGAGTCGACAGTCTACTGCCCCCAAGGCGTTACCGCCTATGTCAAGATCACAGTTGACATGGCCAGTGGACAGTGCACGCTTCAGAGCGATGTTCCCGGAGGGAGCGTGCAGTGTCGAGAGAAAACCAAGTGCGCGGTGGCGATTACACGAGAATGGAACGGGTTGGTTCCGAACTGGCCTTTCGCGGGTTTCATGCCGCGCTCGTAGCGGCGGTGAAGAGGGTTCCGATGTCCTGCGCATTTCTTCGTGACCCCCTGGCACGAGGGCCCGCCTCGAAAACCGTGGCGGTGATGGTTTCTGCTCGTAATGACGC
>JACRIO010000306.1 GCA_016220035.1 Planctomycetota bacterium
ATCACGCGATTCGGCCGCCGCGGAAGAGCGCCTAGGACGAGCTTCGGGACAGCTGCACGGCATGGTCGCAAGCCGTTGCGGGGCCGCAACCTGTACCCGGCGTCGAGAGGGAGTCAGGCGTCGTCCCTCGGACCCGAATCCGGTCCGAGGCGCGTCCGGTCGAAAGGAGGTGCTCCATCGTCCGGGGTTTCTTCGGAGAACGAGCCCGCCCTGCCTTGGTTTCCCTCAATCCGGGCAGGGCATCGCCCGAAAAGACCCTGCGGTCGGCGCCCCCCCACGGCCCGCCTGCACCCCCCGCAAGAGTCCCAGTCAGAGCTCCATCGGATCCTCCTCATGATCAAGCTGGAAGCAGGTGAGCGCATCGGCTCGTACCGAGTCCTCGAGTTCCTGGCTCGCGGCGGTTTCGCGCTCGTCTACCTCGCCGAGGACGGCGAAGGTCGCAAGGTCGCGCTCAAGATCGGAGACGTCGCCGGCGGCGGCCGTTACGTCACGCGCTTCCTCGAGATCACGAACCAGCGGCGTCCCGAGGGCATCAGCCCCGACGAGACGCCGGCCGAGGCGATCTTCTTTCGCCAGGACGGGGTGCGCATCGACTTCCTCGACGTACACGAGATCGACGACCTCCTGCGCAACGAAGCGCGCATGTTGAACGAGGTCAGGAACCCGAACCTCGTCCAGATGCGCGAGTGCTTCCTGCACGAGGGCCGACCCGTGATCGCGCTGGAGTACGCGCGCGGCAAGACGCTGCGCGAGAAGATCCGCGCGCTCGAAGGCATCCGCCTCAACTGGTTCCTGACCATCGTCCGCACGCTCCAGAAGCTCTCCAAGTCGGGCAGCCTCGCCTACCACGGCGACCTCAAGCCCGAGAACATCGTGATCAAGCCGTCGGGTTCCGTCGTGATGCTCGACCCCGCCATGCGCGTCGACGAGCGCGGCGTGATCACTACCACCCCGCACTACAACCCGCTGCTCCTCCGCGAATCGAAGGCGGACGTCATGGGCATCGGGATCATGCTCTACGAGATCCTCACGGGCGTCCTCCCGTTCGACGAGGTGCCCTGGCAGTACGCGGGCCGTGAACAAGGCGGCGAAGTGGAGCGCATGAGCCTCTCCTACTTCCTCTCCTACCCGCCGCCGAAGGACCTGAACCCGAACACGCCCGACGCGCTCGCCCGCATCGTGTACCGCTGCCTCACGGTCCCCGACTACGGCCTCGCCGACCTCGAGAAAGACCTGGTCGACTTCCTGCGCAAGGAATGACCGCGAGCTCCGCGTGAGCCCGCAACGGAGCCCCGGACGCGTGCCGGGGCTCTTGCTTTTCGACGCCTCGCCTGCGCGTCGACCCGCACCGCCCTGGGCTCGACTCGGGTCTCGCGCGCCCGCTGCCTCGAACGGAATGCGTGGCTGCCTTCGAGCCGTCCCCGACTCGAGGGCGGCCGCGCCTCACTATCCGGCTCGTTCATCACGCCGCGCGGCCTGCTCGGCGGCGTCGTGCGGTACGGCCGCCGCCCATCCTCCGTTCCGGGCCGCACTCACAGCGCCGGAAATGCAGGAACCTCGGCCCAAGACCGAGGCTCCGTGAACTCCAGCGACGAAGCTCCGACTACCTCCGCGCCTTCGCCTTCTTCCCCGCCGCGACGCGCTCCTCCGCCAGACGCACCGCGGCTTCCCCGGTGGGGATCTTCTCGCGTCGCCCGATCTCGAACACCTTCCGAAGGTTGTCGTAGATCCGATCGATCTTCCGGTACGAGGCCGCCTCGTCGTACCCGCCCGGCAAGAGCTCGACCGACACGTTGATGATCCCGCCGGCGTTGATCACGAAGTCCGGCGCGTAAACGATCCCGCGTTGAACCAGCTCACGTCCGTGCTTCGCCGGATCGAGCAACTGGTTGTTCGCCGCGCCGCCGATCGCCTTGCACTTGAGCCGCGGGATCGTGTCGTCGTTCAGGCCCGCCCCGCGCGCGCACGGCACGTACACGTCGCACGGCACGTCGACGTGCCCCTTGTCGGGCACCACCTCGAACCCGTGCTCCTTCTTCAGTTGCGCGGCCTTGTCCTCGTTGATGTCGCAGATGACGACCTTTGCGCCCTCGTTCTTCAGGAGCACCGCGAGCCGTCCGCCAACGGCGCCCACGCCCTGAACGAGGAACGTCCTGCCCTTGAACTCGGGCTTGCCGAACGCTTCCTCCATGACGGCGCGGAGGCCGACGAGACAGCCCTTCGCCGTGTAGGGGCTCGGGTTCCCCGAACTCCCCGACTCGCGCGACAACCCGGTGACCCACTTCGTTTCGGTGCGCACGACCTCGAGGTCCGGGATGCCGATGTTCATGTCCTCGGCGGTGATGTACTGCCCCTCGAGGCTGTTCACGAACTGGCCCATGGCCTTGAACAACGCCGGCGACTTCAGGGCCTTCGGATCACCGATGATCACCGACTTGCCGCCGCCGAGCCCCGTCTCCGCGACCGCCGACTTGTGCGTCATGCCCCTGGAGAGACGGAGCACGTCGAAGAGCGCCTCGTCCTCGGAGGTGTAGGGCAGCATGCGCATGCCGCCGAGCGCGGGACCCAGGGTGGTGTCGTGGATCGCGATCAGGGCATGGAGCCCGGACTTCTGGTCGCGGCAGCGGACGACCTTCTCGTAGCCGGCGACTTCGATCTCGGTGATTTCCATCGGTGAGCAAGCGGGCGGACCGCTCTGGTGACCAGGGCCATGCGTGGAGGTGAAGCGCAGGCGGCGTTCCGGGAGACCGTGCCGGCGCATGAAAGGCGCAGCATTCTAGGGAGGCCTTCGAAGGGTGTCGAGGCGCCGTTTCCGGGCCGAAAAGGGCCTCCGAGCGCGTTCTTGTGCGTAGATCCGCGCCGCGTGCTCCACGGCGTCGACGCCGACCGGCGCGGCGGCAGGCAGATCCGACCGCGTCCTGCATCGCGGTCACCCTCATGCGCGATCACGGTCGGCGGAGCGTTCGCCTGCGAGCGCGATCCGTCGGCGGCGGAGGAAACGACCGCGCGTCGGAGCGAAGTTCAGTCGTCGCTCTGTCCCGTGACGTCCACGTCGTCGCTCGCCGCGGCGTCGACGCTCACCACGTTCTCGGTCGGAGCCGTCGCTCCATCCGCGGGCTTCTTCGGATCGCGCGCGTTCTTGCACTTCGGGTAGGCGGAGCACGCGAGGAAGTCCTTCCCCCAACGGCTCTTCTTCAAGATCATCGGCGCGCCGCACTTGTCGCAGATCTCACCGGTCTCCTGCGGCTTCTCGCGCAATTCCTCGGGCAAGGGCTTCGCGTTGCGACACTTCGGGAACGCGGAGCATGCGAGGAACGGCCCGCGCCGCGAACCCTTGATCACCATCGGCGCGCTGCACTTGTCGCAGTTGACGCCGGCTTCCTTCGGCTTCAACGCTTCGCCGTTGTCGTCGACGGAGTAGGTGTTCTTGCACTTCGGGAAGCCCGTGCACGCCATGAAGCGCCCGCGGCTGCCGGTGCGGATCACCATCGGCTTCTCGCACTTCTCGCACTTCTTGTCGGTCTCGACGACCGCGCTCTTCTCGCGCGGACCGTCGAGCGGCGTCGTGTTCCGGCACTCCGGGTACTTCGAGCAGCCGAGGAACTTGCCGCGCTTGTTGAACAGCACGGCCATCGGCGCCCCGCACTTGTCGCACGTCTTGTCCGACAGCTTCGGGTTGAG
>JACRIO010000307.1 GCA_016220035.1 Planctomycetota bacterium
CAGGACGTCGCGGGCGTGGGTGAGCTCGCGCATGCGCTTCCGCTCTTCGGACGCGTGCCGTGGAACCGCGATCAGCTCCTGTGGTTCGTCCCGATTGCGGTCCTCGCGGCACACGGCGTCGACGCGCTGCTCGAGCTCGATCCGCGCGGACGCAGGCTCGCGGTCCTCGGCGCGACCACGCTGCTCGCGGCGTTCGTGCTGCTCGGCCTGCTGCAGTCGAACGCGGCCTCGCGCGCGGCGGGCGAGAGCGTCTCCGGACTCGACGCGCTCGACGGCGCGCACGTCGCGCGCGTCTCCGCGAGCCTGCTGCTCGGCGCCGTGCTGGTCCTCGGCTGCACGGGGCGCGCGCGCCTCGTCGGCGCGACGTCGAGGAGGCTCCCTGCATGGGGGAGCAGCACGTTCGGCGGCGGACCGCCCAGCAACTCGGGGAAGAACAGGCGCGCGAGGAGCACCCTCGGCGGACCCGCGAACGCCGCCGCGCGCTCGCCGGCGGTGGAGCTGTGCGCGAGGTACTCGAGGAACGGCATCCACTGGAACGCGGAGAGTCCCGCGGCGACGAGCGCGCACGCGAGGAGCCGCAGGGCGACGCGCCGGGCGCTCGACGGCGTCGTGCGTCGCAAGCGGACGACGAGCGCGACCGCGAGCAGGACGTAGAGACTGCCCGCGAAGAACAGCACCTCGGGATGGCCCGCGAGCGCGGCCGCGGCGAGCGCGAGCGTCGTGCCTGCGCAGGCGAAGCGCGCGCTCTCCCCGCGCTCGACCGCGTTCGCGACGCGCGCCGCGAAGGCGAGCGCGAGCACGGCGCACGCGGCGACCGCGGAGTGCGGGTACTGGAGCAGGATCATCTGGTGCCCGCAGGCCGCGAGCACGAGCGCGCCGCACGCGGACGCGGCGCGGCTCGCGCGCAACTCGCGCAGGAGCCAGTACCCCGCGAAACCGGCGAGCCAGAGGCGCAAGAACGCGCTCGCGATCAGCGCGAGCGGTGGGTCGAGGACGTAGAACGGGACGCTGAACGGCGAGAACACCGCGGACTGTCCGTTCGCGAGGTGCGGAGCGCCGTTCCCGTCGTACGGGTTCCACAGCGGCACGCGTCCCGCGCGCAGCTCGTCGCGCTGGAAGCGAAGCCAGGGTAGGAACTGCACGGCGACGTCGCCCTGCGTGCCGTTGACCGTCTCGCCCGCGCCGTCGATGCGCGCGAGGCCCACGCTCTGCACGACGTCCGTCGGAGCGAACACCGCGTCGCCGAGGCGCGCGATCGGCCGCGCGAGCCACGCGAGCGCGAGCACGGCGGCCACGAGCGCGGCGAGCGCGAGCTCTCGTGCCCCGGGGAGCGGTAGCTCCCGTGCACCGCCGAGCGCGAGCTCCCGTGCACCGATGGGCGCGAGCTCCCGTGCCCCGGCGAGCGCGAGCTCCCGTGCACCGGCGGGCGCGGGAGCAGCCTCGGACGAATCGTGCGTGGGCATGCGGCGCGCACAAGGTGCCGCATCGGGGCGGCTCTCCGCCACAAGCGCGCCGCGCGCGACCCCGGCGTCACGGTCCGAGCGCGCGTCGTTCCGCCCGGCGCAGGACCACGAAGCCGGCGAGGAGCGCGAGCAGGCTCGTCGCGCTGATCCACAGTCCGTTCCGGAACGACGCCGGTTCGTACGCGAGCTCGACCTCGCTCGATCCCGCGGGCAGCTCGACGGCCTGGAACGCGTGGTTCGCGCGCAGGAGCGGTCGCTCGACGCCGTTCACGCGCGCGGTCCACCCCGGATAGTGCGTCTCCGCGGCGACGAGCCATCCGTGTGTCGCGCTGCGCACCTCGAGCCGCGTGCGCGTGCTCGTGCGCTCGGCGACGTGGATCTGCGCTTCGGGCGAGGTTTCGTCGTTCGGCGGCACGGGCCACGCTCCCGCGGGGTGAGCGGCATCGGCGAAGAGCACGACCTCGCGCCGCGGATCGAAGCCCACGGCATGCGTGTTGGCCAGGCTCTCGGCGCCGTCTCGGACGAAGTGCGCGCTCGTCGCGAACGTGAACGGGCCGGCGCCTTGCTCGTACTTCCACAGCGTGAAGCCGTCGAGCTCGGTCACGCGACGGAAGAGCTCGCGCCGGTACGAGAGGTCGAGGACGAGGCCGCCCTGCACCCGTTCGCCGCCGACGCGCAGCTCGCCGGGCGTGTACTCCGCCAGCGGGCCGTCGGGCCGCTCGGCGAGGCCCCAGTGCTCGGCCATGGCGAAGTCGCGCCGCCCGAGCGCGATCACGCACTGCGAAGCCGTCGCGTCGGGCGACGACAGGGTGAAGCGGAAGCGGCGGCCCTTCGAATCGCGCACGGGTTCGAAGCGGAAGACGAGCTCGCAACGCTCGCGCTCGTCGGCGCGCAGGGAGGAAGCGTCGACCGATTGCAGCTCGACGATGCGCCCTCGCTCCACGTCCTCGAGCGCGAGCCAGAGCGTGCATCGGTTCGCGCGTCCGTCGGTCGCGAGCTCCACGCGCACGCCCTGCAGTTCGTCCGCGCCCGCCGTGAAGGTCTGCGCGACCTCGAGTCCCGGCGCGACGGGGCTGATGCGGAACCGCTGCGGTGCGTTCGGCTCGCAGCCGGCGAAGGTCGTCTCCACCGGCAGCCACGATCCGCGCGTGAGCAGCGTACGGATGCCGAGCATCGACAGACCGGCGAGCGTCGCGCGCCGAGGGACCATCCAGTTGCCCCCCTCCCCGAAGTGCGCGTCCCACAACTCGCGATAGGCATCGACCCCGAGCGCGTCGTAGCCCGTCGGCTGCTCGACGCCGTACACGAGGTTCGTCTCGGGCGGCAGGCCGTCCTCGCCGAAGACGAGCACGCGCTCGTCGCGCGCGAGCAGACGCAGTCGATCCAGCGCGGCGGTGGCGGGGAACACCAGTCGATCGGGCACCGTGGGGTTGTAATTGCGGAGCATCCAGCCCCACGGCGCGAACGCGACGAGCACGAGCACCGGGCCCGCCGTCCAGCCGAGCGCTCGCGCGCGGAGCCACGGCTTGGTCGCGACGACGGCGGCACCGACTGCGAACAGGAGCGTCATCGCGCGGATGTGAGCGCGCGCATACTGAACGAACTCGTCGGAAAGCGCGCGGCGCGCGAGGTAGCGCTCGAGGCGGTCGTGCGCCGCGTTCGACGCGAGCCAGGCGACGAGCGCCGCGAGCGCGAGCACGGCGACGCTTCCGGCGATGCGCGCCCGGCCCTCGAGCGCGGCGATGCGCTCCACCGCGAAGGCCGCGCACGCGCACGCCGCGAACACCCCGAGCGCCTGACTGCGGTTCAGGGGCGCGATGCCGAGGCCGGGCACGAGCTCGCCCAGCGCGTGCGCGAAGCCGAACACGTTGTAGGCGTAGAGCACCCACCACGTGACGATGAGCATGAAGAAGGCGTGCGCGCGCGACCTGCGGATCCAAGCGATGGAGACGAGCGCGAGGAAGATCACGAAACCGCTCGTGGTCACGGCGTGCACGTGCTCGAAACTCGGTCGCGGTCCCTCCGGCCAACCCGCGGCGATCTTCGACGGGTTGCCGAGCAGGTTCGGGAAGAAGAGCAGCGGCCACGTGCCGCCGAGGAGCGGCGTCTGCGGCACGTCGCGCAAGCGCCCGAGGGTGCTCGCGCGCAGGTATTCGAAGAACGGGAAGAGCTGCACCGCCGCGAGGCCCGCCGCGATGCCCGCGCTCCCGCCGAGCCACGCGGCGCTCGCGAGTGCGCGGCGCCAACGATCCGCCCCGCCGTGGACGCGCGCGAACTCGAGGAGTCGGTAGGCGCACCAGAGTCCGACGCCGACAGCGCCGAAGAAGAACGGCTCCGGTTGGCCCGCGAACACGCCGCTCGCGAGCGTTGCGGTGAGGCCGAGCAGCGCGAGCGCGCGACCTGGACGCCGTTCCCAAAGGCGTACGAGCGCGAGCTCCGCGAAGTAGAGCCCGGCCGGCAGCACGAGCACCGCCGCCGTGTGCGGGTAGGCGAGCAGCGTCACGTTGTGGCCGCACCAGGCGAAGCTCGTCGCGCCGAAGAGCGCGGGCCAGAAGCCCAGGCCGATGCGCCGGAGGAAGAGCCATGTGAACAGCGCCGCGAGCAGGAGCTTCGCCGCAGGCACGACGAGCAGCGCCGCGCGCAGAGGCAGGACGTAGTAAGGCAGGCTGAACGGCGACAGCACCGCGGACTGCGCGTTCGCGAAGAGCGGCTGGCCGCAGCCGTTCGCGGCGTTCCAGAGCGGAAAGCGTCCTTCGGCGAGCTCGGCGCGATCGTGCAGGAGCCAGGGGAGCATCTCGACGACCGGGTCGGAGAGCTCCTGGTTGTGCGGAACGTGCCGCCCCTCGACGCGCGTCAGCGCCGAGACTTGCGTGACGTCGGCGCTCGTGTAGTGGTGCGTCGCGTAGTTCGCGAGCGGCTTCTCGAAGAACGCGACGAGCAGCACGCACACGAGGCCCGCGGCGAGCACGAGCTCGCGCAGACGCGTTTCACCAGCGCTCGGTCGGGCGTCGACGACTTTCACGGTCGACGCGCAGGATGCACGGCGTCGGAATACGGAACCAGGGGAATACTGTGCCAGAGCAATTTTTCACCTGATTGCGCGGCCACACAGCGACCGCGCTATCAGGTGAAAAATTGCTCTGGCACAGTATTCCCCTGGTTCCGTATTCCGTCACTTCAGCATCGCCTCCAGCCGGTCGAGCCCGAGCTCGACGTTCGGCATGGGCGGCCCGAAGCTGAAACGCATCCACTGCCGGTACGGGGACGGCCCACGGCGGCGCTTGCCGGGGTTCACGTCGAAGAACTCGCCGGGCACGGTCAGCACCTTGTGCTCGAGCGCGCGGCGGAAAAAGGTCATCGCGTCGTCGAACGGCGCGGGCAGCGCTTCGAGCGAGCCCCAGACGTAGAACGTGCTCTCGCTCTTCTTCGCGAAACGCACGCCCATGCGCTCGAGGCGCTCGATCATCAAGTTGCGCTTCCTCGCGAAGACGACGCGCACGGCGCTCGTCTCCTGGTCGGCGTAGCCGGGCTCGAGCACCTTCAACGCCGCGCGCTGCGCGATGCGCGAGGGGCCGCCGTCGATCGAACTCGCGGTGCGCGCGAGCGTCTCCATCATCGCCGAGGGCCCGATCGCCCAGCCGACGCGCCATCCGGGGTAGCGGAAGCTCTTCGTGAGGCCGTCGATCAGGATCACGGGATCGCGCTCGACGTCGTCGACGAAGGGCGCCGCGCTCACGGGACCCGCGCCGGGCTTACCGTCCGGCGTGTAGACGAAGTGCGAGTAGAACTCGTCGAGCACGAGCGTCGTGCCACGCGCGCGCGCGCCGGCCACCAGCGTTTCGAGCTCCTTTCCCTGGAGCGCGTTGCCCGTCGGGTTGCACGGGTTCGAGAGCACGAGCGCGGCGAGGCCCTTCGCGTCGACCTCCTCGAGCAGCCGTTTCGCCGGCACGCGGAACCCGTCCTCGGGCCGCGCGCGGATCGGCACGGGATGCAGGCGCGCGAGGTGGAGCTCGAACATGTCCTCGTACGCGGTGTAGTCGGGCAGTTGGTAGCCGACGTTCACCGCGCCGAGCGCCGCCATCGCGCGCGTGAGCGCGAGCCGGCCGCCCTGGGCGACGCAGACGTTGGCCTTCGTGAACTGCGAGCGCTTCCCCTCGCGGAAGAGGCGGTTGTAGTGTGCCGCGATCGCCTCGCGCAGCTCGTCCGTGCCGCCGAGCGGACCGTAGGCGTGGTCCTCGGGCAGGAGGTCGACGTGGTCGATGCGTGCAGGCGCGCCCTCCATCGGTCCGACCTCGGGTTGGCCCTGCCCGAGGTTGCACCAGTCGGGATGGCCGTTCCGGAAGCCGAGCTTCGACGCCTCGTGGACGACGAAGATCACGCCCATGAAGGGCACTTCACGCAGGGCGCCGAGGGAGTTCGAAGGGGCGGAGTGCGCAGCGCGGGTGGTCATCGTGGCGCGGAGGATAGCGGAGGAGCGTCGCGCCTCGTAACGGCTCACGCGGCGCATAGGCACTATGCGCGCGGGAGTACGCCCGTGCCGAGCGCGGATGGCGGCGCCCCGATCGCGAGCCGATCATGAAGGCGAGTCCTGGTCGCGCGAGCACGTCGTTCGCGCGGGCAGCGCCCGTCGTGAGCTCCGCGCGCACGCGGGTCCGTCCTCAGCACCGAATCGGCAGTTCATGAAACTCAAGCTCCTCCTCGGCGCGATCGTCGTGATCGTCGGGCTCTTCTTCGTGAACCGATGGCTCAACGAGAAGCCGCAGTACCGACCCGATGCCCCGGCCGTGGCGGACACGCCGACAGGGGAGGTGCGCGCCAAGTTCACGGTCGGGTTCCTCCCGGTCACATGACACCTCACCTGCCCGGTCACCAGTTGGGTGACGCAGCACAGCGGCGCGGGCACGGTGTTCGAGTCGCAGAAGTTCACGGACTTCCCCTCGATGAAGGAGGCGCTGATCGCGCGCAAGATCGACGCGACCTTCATGATTGCGCCGCTCGCGATGAAACTCGCGTCCGACGGCGTCCCCGTGAAGATCGTCTACCTCGGACACCGCGACGGTAGCGCGCTCGTCGTGCGCAAGGACAGCCCGATCCAGACCTTCACCGACCTGAAGGGCAAGACGGTCGCCATCCCGAGCCGCTTCTCGAACCAGAACCTGCTCATGGCGCGCATGATGAAGAAGAACGGCATGCAGCCGGGCGACATCACCCTCA
>JACRIO010000308.1 GCA_016220035.1 Planctomycetota bacterium
CGCATCCCTGACCCCGCACGAGCCTCGGCCGGAGGACCGGCCGAGGCTCGCACGGGGTTCTATTAAGGAGAGGGAACATGGTCGTGTTGGTGCCTTTGGTGGCGGGGTTCGAGGAGATCGAGGCGGTGACTGTCGTCGATGTCTTGCGGCGGGCGGGGTTGGAGGTGGTGGTGGTGGGCGAGGGTGGGGTGGTCGTGGGGTCGCATGGGATCGGCGTGGTGGTGGATCGGGCGTGGGGGGAGGTCGAGCTCGAGCTCGTCGATGTGCTCGTGCTGCCCGGCGGTATGCCGGGGACGCGGGGGTTGATGGCGGATGAGCGGGTGGTCGGGCTCGTGCGGAGGTTGTGGGGTGAGGGGAAGTGGGTGGCGGCGGTTTGTGCCGCGCCGCTCGTGTTGATGAAGGCGGGGGTGATCGAAGGGGGCGGTGTGGCGGCGCATCCTTCGGTGCATGCGGAGTTGGGGCGGCGGGTCGATGCGAAGGCGCGGGTGGTCAGGGGGGAACGCGTGATCACGGGGGCGGGGGCGGGCGTGGCGATGGAGTTCGCGCTCGCGATCGTCGCGGAGCTGTGTGGGGAGGCGAAGCGGTTGGAGCTGGCGCGGGCGATGCTCGTCGAGTGAGGCGTTGGCGGGTTGGGGATGGCGCGGCGGTCGCGTGGAGGTGAGCGCGCGGAGAACGCTTCGATGTCGAGAATCGGGCTGGTCGAGCGCTCGTTCGGGGCGGGGTGCGTGGAGAACGGGGGGGCGTTTCGCGGGGAATCCGCTCCGGTTCTCGAAGTGCCGAAACGTGCGGCTCCGAGCGTGGGGCGGGTGAGCGGGCGCGGGGAAAGGCGGGTCTCGGAGCGCCCGGGGATGCGCTCGACGTCGTTCCGCGGTCGCCCCGCGGCGCGCAGTTCCCCAGTTCGCGGAGCGCCGTGAGGGCTCGGATTCCTCCACATCGCTCCCGCGTGGTGAACCGATCGCGGATCGAGCGTCTCGTGGGGGCTGAAGCGCTGCGGGTGGGAGTTCGTCGGCCGGGCCGGCCCATGGGGGGAAGGCTCGGGACGGCGGCCCGCGGCGTGGAGCGGACCCCCGATGAACCTCACGATCGATTGCCCGTGGCGCGCGCTCGACGAGCAGCGCCCGATCCTCCGCGGCTGGCTCCGTCAGCGCATGCGCGACGACAACGATGTCGAGGACATCGTGCAGGAGTGCATCCTCCGCGCGGCGCAGCACCGAGCGCGCGAAGGCGATCCAGAGCGACTCACCGCGTGGTTGATCCGCATCGCGGAGAACACGTTGTACGACCATCGCCGACGGATCCGGCGCAGGCCGGTGATCCAAGGCGAGGCCGAGTTCCTCGACAGCTTCGAGGGGCGTGAGCAAACGCCGGGCGAGGAACGCGAGGGTGAGAAGCTGCAGGTGGAGACGCTGTCGCTCGAGCGCCATCGGTTGTTCGACGGGCTCGCGAGCGCGATCCGGCGCCTGAACGAGGACGATCAGCGCGTGCTCGACTTCTACTACTCGGGCAACAACGGTTGTCGCGACATCGCCGAGGTCGCGGAGGTGGCGCCCGACAGCATCAAGTCGCGGCTCTTCCGCGCGCGCCGCAAGCTCTGGCGCATCGTCCTCGAGGAGTTGCCCGACCTCGAGGACTCCGACGCGGAGGGGTTGCTCGCGCAGTTGGAGGAGCGAACGACCGCAGCCCGCGCGTCCGTGCGTCCAACGCAGGCCGTCCCGAAGTCGCTGGGACCGCGCGCCGCGCGCCGCGCGTCCATCGCCGCGCGCCTGCGCGCCGCGCAAGCGGTGCGCTCCCTCTCCGGCGGCCCGAGCGGAGCGCCGGAACGGGCGCCGGTACGCGCGGCGCGCGCGGTGGGAGCCGAGCACCGGGGGGCGGCGGGCTCCCCGGAGGACGCTTCGAGTTCGTGCGGCGCGACGTGCGCCTGAAGGAGATGAAGAGCATGCTCGTTCGAGACAGGTCGTGGGTTCGTCACCTCGTGTTGGGGCTCGTGCTGGCCTCGGGCTGGACGGCGGAGGCGCGCGCTGCTGCGTCCTGCGAGGAAGCGGAGCGTGGGTTCGATGCGCAGGACCCGCCGAGGCCGAGCACGGTGCCCAAGCTCGGGACAGCGGAGGAACAGCTCCGCTACGCCGTCGGCTTGAAGTCCGCATTACGCGGCGTCGACGGCGATGCGCGGCGCGACGGGCGGCTCGAGGCCGTGCGCGCGTACCGCGCCGTGCGCGAGTACTTCCCGGGCGACGTCGGCGCCGCGTCCGAGGCCGCGTTCCGCGCCGCGGAACTCCTGCGCGGCGCGGGCGATCCCGCAGCGGCGCTCGTGGAGTTCGGTTGGGTCCGCGAGCACGGCGGCGAGTCGCCGTTCCGCGTGCGGGCCGCGCTCGAGGTCGGCCACCTCGAGCGACGCGCGCGCCGGCCGCAGCAGGCGCTCGTGGCCTACGAGTCCGTGTTCTCGGACAACGCGGCCTCGAAACGCCAGAAGGACGATGCGTCGCTGTGGATCGGGACCGTGTGTTCCGACCTGGAACGCTTCGACGATGCGCGGCGCGCCTGGCAGCGCGTCGCCGAGGCGGGCGAGGATCCCCTCGATCGCGTGCGCGCCTTCGACGAGCTCGCGCTCCTCGCGGTGGCGAAGGGCGACCTCGAAGCAGCGGCGGGGATCCTCGAACGCTGCCGCGCGGCCCTCGACGACGCGGCGTCGGAGGAAACGAAGCTCGGCGAACGCGTGCGCAGCGCGCTCGCGGGCCTGCGCGCGCACGACATGCTGCAACGCGCGGTCGGCGAGCGGGAGCGCGCGCGCTCGAAGCCGCGCAAGGAGTCCGGCATGTGATGCGCGTCGCGCTTCCGCGAGGACGCGCGCACGCGAGAAATCACGACCGACGCGGGAGCAGGCTCTTCCCTTCGGTCCCGCACGTGGGGTATGAAGACGACGTCGAGGTTCGCTTGCGCGCTTCGTCCGGGTGTTGCCACCGACCGGTGGCAAGGGCGGGGCGCGAGGGAGCGAGTTTCGGCAGCCACGACATCATCGGGCGATTCGTCCCGAACGAGGACGGGTCGCCCTGTCGCTTTTCAGCGGGAAACACCGCTCGAAACGCGCGTCCTGAACGCAGCGAGCCCGTGCCGGATCGGCGCGGGCTCGCCAAGGAACACGACGTGCCCGGCCTGCTCAGCAGCCCATGCCGTAGTAGGTGAAGCCGAGCTTCTCGAGCGTCGCGCGCGGGTACACGTTGCGGCCGTCGAAGATCACGGGCTGGCGCAGCGCCGCCTTCACCGCCTCGAAATCGGGACGGCGGAACTCGTTCCACTCGGTGACGAGCACGAGCCCGTCCGCGCCCTCGAGCGCCCCCATCGGGACCTCCGCGTAGGCGATGCGGTCGCCGAAGTGGCGGTGGCGCGCTTCGTTCATCGCCACCGGGTCGTACGCCTTCACCGTCGCGCCGGCGGCGAGCAGGCCCTCGATCACCTCGAGCGACGGCGCCTCGCGCATGTCGTCGGTGTTCGGCTTGAACGAGAGCCCCCACACCGCGAAGTGCTTGCCCTTCAGGTTCTTTCCGTAGTGGGCCTGCACGCGCTCGACGAGGACGCGCTTCTGCCGTTCGTTGACCTCCTCGACCGCCTCGAGGATGCGGAACGGATACCCGTGCTCCGCGGCGGTGCGCACGACCGCCTTCACGTCCTTCGGGAAGCACGATCCGCCGTACCCGCAGCCCGCGAACAGGAAGCGCTGTCCGATGCGATCGTCCGAACCGATGCCCTTGCGCACCATGTCGACGTTGGCGCCGACGCGCGAGCAGAGGTTCGCGATCTCGTTCATGAAGGAGATGCGCGTGGCGAGCATCGCGTTCGCGGCGTACTTCGTGAGCTCGGCCGAGGCGATGTCCATGTGCAGGATCGGGTTGCCGGTGCGGACGAAGGGCGAGTAGAGCTCGTCCATGACGTCGGCCGCGCGCTTCGTCTCCGAACCGATGACGACGCGGTCCGGTTTCAGGAAGTCGTCGATCGCAGCACCCTCCTTCAGGAACTCGGGGTTCGAGACGACGTCGAACTCGTGCTGGGTGTTCGCGCGAACGGCTTCCTTCACCTTCTGCGCGGTGCCGACGGGCACGGTCGATTTGTCGACGATCACCGTGTAGCCGGTCATCGACTTCGCGATCGAGCGCGCCGCGTCGAGGACGTAGCGCAGGTCCGCCGATCCGTCCTCGCCCGGCGGCGTTCCGACCGCGATGAACACGACCTGCGCGCGCGCGATGCCCTCGGGGTAGCTCGTCGTGAAGGCGAGGCGGCCGTCGTGGGCGTTGCGCTTCAGGAGCTCCTCCAGCCCAGGCTCGTAGATGGGGACGAGGCCCTTCCGGAGCCCGTCGATCTTCTTCGCGTCGATGTCGATGCAGACGACGTTGTTGCCGCTTTCGGCGAAGCACGTGCCCGCCACCAACCCGACGTAGCCCGTGCCGACGACAGCAATGCGCATGGAGGATCCGTTCGCTTGGAGAATGAGGAATGGTAGGAGAGGCGCGCAAGGCGCGGCTTCCGTGGCGCCCCTCCCCAACGGATTTTTCGGCGCGAGACGGGGATCCGGGCGCGGATCCGCCGGAGCGATGGAGGGGGCGGGGCGCGCAGGATACCCTGTGCTCGCCGCGACGGAAGCGGGGCGATTAACTCAGCGGCTAGAGTGCCTCCCTTACAAGGAGGAAGTCGGGGGTTCGAATCCCTCATCGCCCACCCGCCGTCCCTCGGGACGCCGCGCATCACGAGTTTGCATTCGTGAACGCAAAGATGCGAACTCGAACATCGATGCCAATGCGCAATTCAATTGCGACCTCGATGGACGTGCGCGACGAGGAGCGCACTCCTGCGCGAGCGGCTTGATCGCGCGCGAAACTCGCCCCCGTCGTGGGAAAGACAGGGCTTTGCAGATGCGGAACGCGTCGCTACTGTCAGCACCAGCCTGCTCCGGTGCCCGCGCGACCCCCGTCCTCGCGCGCGCAATTCCCCCGTGTCCGTCCGTCGCACCAGCTCCGCAGAGAAGAGGGAGGTCGCATGATCCGGATTCTCGTCGTCGATGATGACTCGGGTCATCGTCTGATCCTCGAGAACAGGCTCACCGGCAAGGGATGCGAGGTCGTCGCCGCGGACTCGGGAGCGAAGGGACTCGTCGAGGCGCGCGGCGGACACTTCGACGTGATCCTCGTCGCGACGAGCTTGAGCTCCGGCATCGACGGCTACGAAGTCGCGCGCCGCCTCGAGAGCATCCCCGAGACCAACTCGGTGCCGGTCGTGCTCTACAACACGCACTCGAACGGCGCCGACTTCGCGGACCGCGGCTACGAGGCGGGTTGCGACCACTACCTGCACGGACAGGAGCTCCACGGGCTCGAACACGTGATCCGTCTGCTCGTGCGCCAGCGCCGACAGCGCATCGACCTCGCCGAGCAGCTCCGCGCGCACCAGGAACAACCCCGCCGTGGACCGGTCGAGCGCCCGCGCGAGGCGGAGACGCCGCCGCGCGACTCGGCCGAGCACCAGAACGTGTTGCGCGAGCTCGCCGCCGGCCGTCCGGACGGCGTGCTCCTGGTCGACAGCGAGGGCACCGTGCGCTACGCCGACCGCGGCGCGTGCGAGTTGCTGGGCGCGCGCCTCGAGGACCGCCACCTGGGCTCCTTGTTCCCGGCGACGGGGCTCGAGGCCTTCGTGCGCGATGCCCGCACGGAGATCCGCGAGGGTTTCCGCTTCGAGGTGAGCTCGCGCCGGACCCGGATCCCGCGCATCCTCACCGCGCTCGTCGTCCCGTTCATGCTCCTCCCCGGCGCCGCGACCGACCAGGGGCTGCGCGTCGTCCTCTTCCACGACGCGGCCAAACGCCGGCTCGCGGCCGACCTCCTGCGCCTGCCGGAACGCGGCATCCCGATCAGCGAGCGTGGACCGCTCTTGGAAGCTGCGCGCGAGTGCTACCGCGTCGATCGGCTGCTCGGCGACGCGCCGGTGGTCCGCGCGCTGCGCGAGGCCGTGGCCCAGGCGTGTCAGGCCTCGGGCCCCGTGGTCATTCTCGGCCCCTCCGGTTCGGGCAAGGAGCGCATCGCGCGCACCTTGCACTTCAGCGGCGCGTCGACCGGCGCGTTCCAGCACCTGCGCTGCAATGCGCTCGTCAACGGCGACGTCGACCTCGAACTTTTCGGCTACGCGAAGGGCGCGTTCCCCGGCGCGCTCACGGACCGCTGCGGGCTGATCCACCTCGCGCAGGACGGGACGCTCTACCTGGACGAGGTCGGCAGTCTGCCGATCGCGACGCAGGAGAAGCTCGCGCTCTTCCTCGAGAACCACACGCTCCTGCGCGCGGGTTCGCGCCGGACCGAGCGCATCGACGTGCGCGTGATCGCGTCCTCGACGCAAGGCGTCGAGGAGCTGCTCGCGCAGAAGAAGCTCGATCGCGAGCTCGCCCGACGGCTCTGCGAGACCGTGCTGCGCGCGCCGGCCCTGTCGGAGCACCTCGGCGACCTCCCGATGATCGCGATGGACGCCCTGCGTCGTTACGGCGCGCTGCGCGGCCTGACCGAGATCGGCGAGGACGCGATGGAGCTCCTGCGACGACACGACTGGAAGGACAACGTCGAGGGACTCGAGTCCGTGATCGAGCGCATCGCCGTGCGCGCCGAAGGGCCGACGATCCACGCCGAGCATCTTCCGTCGTCGCTGGTCGACCGCCACGCCGAGTACCCCTCGCGCGACTTGATCCCCGCCGCGCGCCCGCGCGGTCCGCAGGCGCCCGGAACGCACAGCGTCTCGTCCGCGCCGTCGAACCAGCCGTCGCTCCCCGCGCACATCCCGCCGGCCGGGGAGGCGCGTCCCTGGGACATCACCGACCAGGACCCGGTCAGCCTCGATCACTACGAGATGAAGGTCCTGCTGCGTGCCCTCGACCAGGTCGGGGGCGACAAGCTCGCCGCCGCGCGGCTGCTCAAGGTCGGCAAGAGCACGCTGTACCGAAAGCTCAAGCGCTTCGGCATCCACTGACGTGCTTCAAGGGAGCGCGACCGCAGGCTCGCCGACCGCCGCGAAGGGCTGATCCTCGACGGCCTCGGGGTTCACGAGCCAGGCGCGGAGCTCCGTGACGCGCGCGCCGTCCGCCGGCTTCGGGAAGGCGCCCTCGAACACGTCGACCGCGCGCGTGCCCGTGTCGTAGAGCAGGATCTCGCTGCGTGCCGAGAGCGGGCCCGCTTCCGCGAGCTCGCCCGTCGGGCGGACCCACCACGTGCGGCCGCGCTCGTCCAGGGCGGTGATGCGCAGGTCCGCGAGCTGGTGGTGGGTCTTGTGCGCGACACGCACGTGAAGAGTCCCGCCGTCCAGCGCGATCTCGACCTGCGGCGCGAGGCCGAGACTCCTGCGCCGGAGCAGGAGGAAATGCACGTCGCGCGCGGACCGTTCCGCCCGCGAGTCGATCACGACGGGGACGGTGACGAGCTCGAACTGCTGGAGCTCGTTCGCGACGGCTTCGAGCCGCCCGCCGAGCCCGGGCCGGTCGTCGAGCTCGTCGCGCCAGCGTCGCGCGAGCTCCATGGGCGTCGGAACGCGGCCGGGAACGGAGAGCAGCGGGACGACGAAATCGAAGCCGGGTTCGGCGCGCAGCGCGGCGACGACGTCGACGCGTGAACGGCGCGACCACGGCCGCGGCCGATCGGCGGCGCCGAGCGAGCTCGCGCGCGCTCCCAGGTCGTACACCGCGGCGCGCGAGAGGTAGCCGATCGCGCCGGGCCACGGCGTGAGCACGCTGAAGCTCGGATCGAGGCGGTCGCGCACGAAGCGCCCCACGCCGCGAAGCAGGTGCGCGCGCTCGATCTCCTCCACGAGGCCGGCCCGGCCGAGCGGTTGCGCATAACCGAACCGCGCCGAGCCGCTCGGAGCGAGCCACGTGCGTTGGATGCGTTCCAGCGGCAGCGGTCCGAGGTCCGCGGGCTCGCGGCTCGAGAGCGCGCTCGCGAGCAGTCCGACCGCGAACGCGGAGAGCGCGGCGCGCCGGCGCAGCCGCGAAGGCGAGTCCAGCGCTTCGATCAGGCCCTCCTGGATCGCGATGCCGAGGAAGGGCAGCGCGGGCACGCACAGCTCGCAGAAGGGGAGCGGAGCGCGGCCCTGGAGGCCGACCCATGCGATCCAGGCCGCCGCGAGCGCGAGCGCGCGCGCGCCCGTGCCGGAGAGGCGCCGCACGGCGAGCATCGCGATCGGCTGCGCGACGAGCAGCGTAGCGGGACACGTGCGCGCGAAGTCGAGGAGGTATTCGAGGCCTCCCCCGAGCTGCAGCGGCTCGGGGTGCAGCACGGCGTCCATGGCGGGCGGGAGGAAGAAGCCCGTCGCGAAGAGGCGCAGCGCGCAGGTGGCGAGGAACACGAGCACGCCCAGGAGGAGCGGAAGCATGCGCCGCGCCTTCGCTGCGTCGACGACGGCGGTGCGCGGCGCGAAGGGCCGGCACGCGAGGAGCACCAGGACGAAGAGCACGCCCTCCGGCCGCGTCGCGCAGAGCAGCGCGGCGAACACCGCGGTCGCGATCGCGCGCGCTCGCTCGAAAGCGAGGAAGAGACCGACTGCGCACAGCGTGAAGAGCGCCGTCTCCAGCCCGTTCGCCGCCGCGGCCGCGATGCAGCCGCTCGTGACGAGCACGAGCGGCGCGATGAGGCTGGCGACGCGCTCCGCGCGGAATTGAGCGGAGAGCACGACGCACGCGAGCATCGCGAGCACGCCGATCGTCTGGCAGAAGAGGTTGATCGAGATCCAACCCAGGTTCGCGTTGAGCCGCGTGGCGCACAGGCGTTCGCCGAAGGTGCACACGGCGATCCAGAGCGGCGAGGAGTAGCTCTCGAACGCCGTCGAGCCCGGGTTCCACTGGAGCTGCCCGTCGAGCACGAGGTTGCGCGCGAGGCGGTAGGCCGCGTGCGACTGGTCGTACGGGAACGCGAGGCTCCCCGTGCCGTCGTTGTGGATGGCGAGGATGTGCGCCAGGAGCACGGCCAACGCGACGAAGAGCGCGATGCTGCGGTTCATCGAAGCCGAGAGCGTAGCGCGGCGGGGGAGTCGACCGGAGGGTCTTCGAGATGCTCTCGCGAATTCGTCACGCGAGGATCTCCCGCACCACCTCGCCCGCGACGTCGGTCAGGCGGAAGTACCGGCCCTGGTGCGGGTAGACGAGCTGCTCGTGGTCGACCCCGAGCAGGTGCAGCAGCGTCGCGTGCAGGTCGTGCACGTGCACCGCCCCGTCGACGATGTTGTAGCCGAAGTCGTCGGTCGCGCCGTGGACGTGACCGGGCTTGACGCCCGCTCCCGCGAGCCAGATCGAGAAGCACCGCGGGTGGTGGTCGCGGCCGTAATCGCCGGGCGTCATCTTTCCCTGGCAGTAGGCCGTGCGGCCGAACTCGCCGCCCCAGACCACGAGCGTGTCGTCGAGCAATCCGCGCTGCGCGAGGTCGGTGACGAGCGCGGCCGACGCCTGGTCCGTCGCCTTGCACTGCGTCGTGATGGCCGCGGGCAAGTTCGCGTGCTGGTCCCAGCCTTGGTGGAAGAGCTGCACGAAGCGCACGCCGCGTTCGAGCAGACGCCGCGCGAGCAGGCAGTTCGCGGCGTAGGTGCCGGGCGTGCGCGCGCCCTCGCCGTAGAGCGCGAAGGTCACGTCCGGCTCGTCCTTCGTGCTCGTCGCCTCGGGCACGCTCGTCTGCATGCGGAACGCGAGCTCGGCCTGCGCGAGGCGCGCGTCGATCTCGGGGTCGAGGGCGTGCTCCCTCGCGTCCGCCTCGAGCGCCCCGAGCGCGTCGAGCATCGACCGCCGCGCGGCGCGCGACACGCCGTCGGGGTTCGCGAGGTAGAGCACGGGCTCGGCGCCGGAGCGGAACTGCACGCCTTGGTGCTCGCTCGGCAGGAAACCGGGGCCCCACAGCCGTGAATACAACGGCTGGTCGCGGCTCGCGTCCTTCGACACGAGCACGACGAACGCGGGGAGGTCCGCGTTGTCGCTGCCGAGCCCGTACGCGAGCCACGCGCCCATCGAAGGCCGCCCGGGTTGCTGGTGGCCGGTGCAGAAGAACGTGATCGCGGGGTCGTGGTTGATCGCCTCGGTGTGCAGCGAACGCACGACGCAGAGGCGATCGGCGATGCGCGCGGTGTGCGGGAGGAGGTCGCTGACCGCGAGGCCGCTCGCGCCGTGACGTTGGAACTCGGTGAAGGAGCCGGCGAGCGGCAGGATCGCCTGGTTTCCGCTCATCCCCGTCAAGCGCTGGCCCTGGCGCACCGAATCGGGCAGCGGCTCGCCGTGGCGTTCGTGCAGGAGCGGCTTGGGATCGAAGGTCTCGAACTGCGACGGGCCGCCGGCCTGAAAGAGGTAGACGATGCGCTTCGCCTTCGCGGGGAAGCGCCTGGGCTTCTGAGCGGCACCCGCGCCGCGCGCGATCGCCGCGAGCGCGAACGTCCCGAGACCGAGCGCGCCGAGCCCGAGCACGTGGCGGCGCGCGATGCGCAACCCAATCGGATCGAAGGCGCTCATCGCGACACCACCACGGCGTCCGACGCGAGCAGCGTCGAACACACGAGCACGAGCGCGGCGGCCGCGGGATCGGGTGTGTCCGTCGACGCGAGCACGGTCCGGCATGCCTCCGTGTCGGCGCGGAACCGTTCCATCTCTCGCGCGAGCAACGCCTCGAGCGCCGCGAGCTCGGCCGGCCGCGGAGCGCGCGCGGCGAGGCGGCGAAAGGCGCGCTCGATGCGCTCGCGCGCGCTCGTCCGTTCGTCCACGACGCGCCGTGCGAGCGCGCGCGCGCACTCGAAGAACACCGGGTCGTTCAACACGACGAGCGCCTGCAGCGGCGTGTTCGTCGACCCGCGGCGAGCGAGGCACGTCTCGCGGCTCCCTGCGTCGAACGCAGTCAGGTTCGGCGGCGGCGCGGTGCGTTTGCGGTAGGTGTAGAGGCTGCGGCGGTGCGCGCCCTCGTCCGTGTCCGGCGCGTAGGAGCCCGTGGCGCCTGCTTCTTCCCACAGACCCGGCGGTTGCCAGGGACGCACGCTCGGTCCGCCGGTGCGTTCGACGAGCAGGCCCGACGCGCAGAGCGCTTGATCGCGCAGCATCTCGGCCGAGAGCCGGAACGACGGCCCGCGCGCGAGGAGCGCATTCGATGGATCGCGCTCGCGCGACGCGGCGTTCGTCGAGCTCTGGCGGAACGTCGCCGACAGCACGATGCGCCGCAGGAGGCGCTTCAGGCTCCATCCGTCGGCGCGGAAATCGACCGCGAGCGTGTCGAGCAGTTCAGGATGCGTCGGCGACGCGCCCTGCAGGCCGAAGTTCTCCTGCGTCTCGACGATCCCGCGGCCGAAGCACTGCGCCCAGAGCCGGTTCACCTCGACGCGCGCGACGAGCGGGTTCCTCGCGTCCGTCATCCACCGCGCGAGCCCGAGGCGGTCCTTGGGCCAGCTCGGATCGAAGGGCAGCAGTGCGTCGATCACGCGGTCGGGCTGCACGGGCCGCGCGGGGTCGGGATCGTCGTAGCGTCCACGCCGGAGCACGAACGCGGGCCGTGGGTACGGCGTCGCGCGCATCACCATGAGTTCGGGCAACGCATCGTGGAGCGCCTGGTACGCGGCGCGCGCGGCGAGCAGTTGCTCCGCGGCGATGCGGCACTCCGTATCGACGGCGGAGAGGTAGTGCTCGACGGAGTCGTCGGGGTCGAACGGGAGGATGAACCCCCGGAGCTTCGGATCGTCCGGAATCCTTTCGAGCAGCCCGCGGCCGTAGAGCACGCAGATCTCGCGGGACGTCAACGCGCGGTCGTACACGGCGAGGTCGTCCATGTCGCCGTTCGCGAAGCCGACGTCGCGGTCGCGGTGCGCGATCTGGAAGACGCGCGACGTCGCGCCACCGTCGAGCGTGTTGCGCACGATCTCCGTCGGCTGGGAGAGCCCGTCCCAGTACACGCGCAGGCCCTCCGCGCGCGAGGAACCGTCGTACGTGACGACGACCTGCACCCACTTGCCGATCGGGAACCGTTCGCGCGTGCGGACCGCTGCGGCGGAACCGGGCCAGAAGTGCACGAGCTGCCAAGCGAGGCGTCCGTCCTCGAGCAGCACCTGATACCCCTGCGGATCGGATTCGATCGTGAAGGGGGCCGTGTGGACGACGACAGCGCGCTCCTTCGAATCGGAACAGCGCAGCCAGAACGAGAGCGAGTACGGATCGCAGCGCCGGAACGTCGGCACGTCCTGGACGTCGACGCCCGTGTCGCCGTCGAACGTGGTGGCGCGCGAGCCGAAGCGCGGGCCGTCGATCGTGCCGTCGAGCGGCGCACGCGCGACGGGCTCCGGCGCGGGACACTCGGGCACGGAGGCCCACCACGCGTCGACACATGTCGTCGCGTCGCGCCGTGCGCGCGCGAGCTCCTCCTCGGCGCGGCGCTCGGCTGCCGCGAGACGTGCGAGCTCCTTCGCCTGCTCCGCGCTCGGCAAACGCAGCGTCGGCGGCGGCAGCGCGGAGTGCGAATACGCGTACGTCCCCGGCTCGTCGATCGCGCCGAGGAACGCGCCGAGCGAGTAGAAGTCGCGCTGCTCGATGGGATCGTATTTATGGTCGTGGCACCGCGCGCACTCGACCGTGAGGCCGAGGAACGCCGTGCTCGTCGTCGCGACGCGGTCGGCGACCGCTTCCAGGCGGAACTCCTCGGGGATCGAGCCGCCCTCGTTCGTCATGCGGTGCAGGCGCTGGAACGCGCTCGCGACGATCTGGTCCCGCGTCGCATCGGGAACGAGGTCGCCGGCGATCTGATCGCGCACGAACTGGTCGTAGGGGAGATCCTTGTCGAACGCCGCGATCAGCCAGTCGCGCCACGGCCATGCGTGGCTCTCCCAGTCGGCCTGGTATCCGAACGTGTCGGCGAAGCGCGCGAGGTCGAGTCCGTCCGCGGCCAAGCGCTCGCCGTAGCGCGGCGACGCGAGCAGGCGGTCGACTTGGCGCTCGTACGCGTCCTCCCTCGCATCGCGCTCGAAGGCCTCCGTCTCCTCGGGCGTCGGCGGGAGCCCGGTGAGCACGAGCGACACGCGCCGCAGGAGCGTCGCGCGATCCGCCTCGGGCGCGGGCGCGAGCCCTTCGCGCTCCAAGCGCGTGAGCACGAAGCGGTCGAGCGGATCGCGACACCACCGCGCGTCCTTCACGGCGGGCAGCGGGGCCGCGATGGGCGGCACGAAGGCCCAGTGCGGCGCGTACTCGGCGCCCTGTTCGATCCAATGCGCGAGCACGTCCTTCTCGCACTGGGTGAGCGGCCGTCCGAGCGACGGCGGCGGCATCACGACGTCGGGATCGTCGCTCGTGATGCGCTCGACGAGGGCGCTCGCGCCGCGCTCGCCCGGGACGATCGCGCGCTCGCCGTCCGCGAGTTCCGCCCGCGATCCCGCCTGTGTGTCGAGTCGCAACCCGCGCTTGCGCGCCCCTTCGTCGGGCCCGTGGCAGCGAAAGCAGCGGTCGGCGAGGATCGGCCGCACGTCGCGCCCGAAGTCGACGCGCTCGACGCCCCCCGGCGCTCCGGAAAACGTGAGCGCGCTCAGGAGCAGGCCCAGCAGGACGAAACCGCGCGTCACGAGCGCGAGTCTAGCGTGGGTCTCCGATGCCGGCGCGCGTCACTCTCCCTCGAAGTCGACCAGCTCCACCCCCGCGCACGCCGCGTCGACGAGGGCCTCGACGGGGAGCGCGTTCTCGTACTCCTCGCACAGCGCGAGCTCGCCGTGGATCACCGGCCGGTCGGGCATGAACACCGTGCAGCAGTCCGGTTCCTGCCGGTTCGACGTGTCGAACGTGCCGATGCGGCGCGCGACCGTGATCGTCTCGTCCTTGTCGAAGCCCACGAGCGGGCGCAGGAGCGGGATCGAGCCGGCCGCGCCGATGCAGGTCATGTTCTCGATCGTCTGGCTCGCGACCTGGCCCAGGCTCTCGCCGGTGACGAGCGCGTCGATCTCGTTCGCGCGCGCGAGCTTCGACGCGATGCGCTGCATCATCCGGCGGTAGAGCACCGTGCGGTAGCTCTCCGGCGCGCCGTCGCGGATCGCTTCCTGGCACGCGGTGAACGGGACGACGTACGTGCGCGCGTTCGGCTGCCAGCGCGCGAGCAAGCGCGCGAGCGCCAGCACCTTCTGCTTCGACGGATCGCCGATGTAGGGGTACGAGTGGAAGGTCACGAACGACATCCACATCCCGCGCTTCATCATCATCCACGCGGCGACCGGCGAATCGATGCCGCCCGACAAGAGGCACAGGCCGCGTCCGCTCGTGCCCACCGGCAGACCCGCGGCGCCGGGGAGGCGGCGCGCGAACAGGTAGGCGCCCTCCGCGCGGATGTCGATCCCGAGCGTGAGCTCGGGCTCGTCGAGCTTTACCTTCACGCCGCGCACGTCCGGCAGCACGTGCTCGCCGACGTCGCGGTCGAACACGTTCGACGGGATCGGGAAGCGCTTGTCCGCGCGCGTCGTCTCCACGCGGAACGTGATCGTGCGCTCGTCGCCCGGACCGCGCGCGGCTTCGAGCGCATCGAGGAACACGGCGCGCGCGAGCGGCAGGATCGCCGCGGGCGTCGGCTTCGCGATCCACACGGGCGAGATCGACTTGATCCCGAAAACCTGCTGCAGCTTGCGCCCGACTTGCTCCGAGCGCGCTTCGGGGAAGACGAGCATGCGGTTGTAGACGCGCTCGATCCGCACCCGCGCGATGGAGGCCGTCTGGCGCGCGATGTTGCGCCGCAGACGCGAGATGAATTGGTCCTGGTTCGCGCCCTTCAGCGTGAGTTCGCCGTAGCGCACGAGCAGCGCGGGGGCCTGGCCGAGGGCCGGGAGCGTGGTCGAGTCCGGTTGCATGCTGCGCAGAGCGTAGCAACCGCTCAGCGCTGGACCTTCGCGAGCCGCGCTCCGACTTCGGCGAACGCCGCGAGCGCGCGTTCGACTTCCTCGATCGTCGTCGTGCGCGCGAGCGAGACGCGCAGGAGCGAGCGCACCTCCTCGGGCGACAGGCCGAGCGCGAGAAGCGACGGACTCTGCGCGCTCTTCGCCGATTGGCACGCGCTGCCCGCGCTCACGACGACACCGAGCTCCTCCAGGTGGTGCATGCGCACCTCCGAGGGCACGCCGGGGAGCACGACCGCGACGACGTGCGGCACGAGAGTAGGCGCGCCCGGCTCGAGGACGCGCGCGCCGGGGAGCTCGGAAAGGCCGCGCACGAGCCGCGCGCGCAGTTCGACGATCTTCTCCGTCGAACGCGCGCGCTCCTCCTCGGCGATGCGCGCCGCGACGCCGAAGCCGACGATGGCTGCCACGTTCTCCGTGCCCGAGCGCAGCCCGCCTTCCTGCCCGCCGCCGTGGACGAGCGGGAGGAGCGCCGTTCCCGCGCGCACGAAGAGCGCGCCCGCGCCTTGCGGACCGTGCACTTTGTGCGCGGAAACCGCGAGCGTGTCGCAGCCGAGCTCCGCGACGTCGATCTCGACCTTCCCGAGCGCCTGCACCGCGTCCACGTGGAGGAGGGCGCGCGGCGAGCGCGCTCGGGCGAGCCGCGCGAGGTCGCGCACCGGGTAGATCGTCCCGGTCTCGTTCTGCACGAGCATCTCCGCGACCAGCAC
>JACRIO010000325.1 GCA_016220035.1 Planctomycetota bacterium
CGCGAGCGCCTCCCCACCCCCCTCGACCACCCCGCTCACCCCCAACCACCCCTCCACCACCCCCCGATACACCGCCCTGAAGTCCACCGTCGCCACCGGATCCCCATCGACGAGCTTCGACAAGTCCGGCGCCCCCCCCACCACCCCACCCTTCACCCCACCACCCACCACGAACACCGGCCCACACGTCCCGTGGTCCGTCCCCAAACTCCCGTTCTCCGCCAACCTCCGCCCGAACTCGCTGAACACCAACACGCACACATCCCGCCCCCGCCCCGCCCGCTCGACATCCTCCATCAACGCAACGACCCCATCACTCAACCCCCCGAGCAACCCCGCATGCGCATCCTTCTGCCGCGCGTGCGTGTCCCACCCACCCGCCGTGACGTAATACACCCGCGCCCCATACCCACCATCGATCAACCGCGCGACCTGCGCGAGCCTCCCGCCAGCACCGCGCGGATACGTCGCCGACGCCTTCCCCGAGTGCAAGCACTCGACCAACCGATCCGCCGACGCGACCCCCGCCGACGCCGTCCTTCGCACGCGATCCGCATACGACCGTTCTCCGCCACCACCCTCCGCGCACAACCTCCGAAACTCCTCGACCTGCGCCGCTTTCCCCTGTGCAAAGCGCTTGTCCGGCAACAGCGCGAACCCCTCCTCGCTCTCGAACGCCATCACCGTGCCGCTCCCGCGCTGCAACGCAAACGGCATCGGGTTCGACAAGCTCAACGCCACCGACGGATCCCCTCCGCTCGCATCCAGTCGATCGGCCACCCGCCCCAACCATCCCGTCTTCGGCGCGCCCTCCTCCGGATCCGCCGAGTGCCAGATCGCCATCGACCGGAAGTGCGATCGGTTCGGTCGCGGATACCCCACGCCCTGCACGATCGCGACCTCTCCCGCGTCGTACCGCGCCTTCAACCGCTTCATCGAGGGATGCAGCCCGACGCGCTCGTCGATCTTCAGCACCTCCTTCGGGTCGATGCCGATCTTCGGCCGCGCCGCGTGATACGCGTCGTCCGACCAGGGCACGACCGTGTTCAACCCGTCGTTCCCGCCCGACAACTGCACGACGACGAGCACCCTCCGCGCCGGATCGCCCGTCTTCGCGCCTTCCGTGTCCTGCGCCCTCGCGCGCGACGCGAGCTCCGCGCCGACCGCGCCGATCCCGATCCCCGCGATCGAAGCCCCGATGAAACCGCGTCGAGTGATCATCTCCAACTCCTCACGCCAATTGGTACTCGGGGCTCGCGACGATCAACCGCACGACGCCGCGCACCTTCTCGTCCATCGCCTGCGGCGTCGCCTTGAACGCGACGACCTTGCCTTCCTTGTCCTTGCCCGCGAGGTACGCCGCGAGCGCCGCGCGCATCGCCCTGGGCATCTCCCCGCCGAGGAGCACGCTCGCGAACGTGTCGAGCACTTTCCCCGCGTCCGCGTCCTTCGCGACCCACGCCCCGGGCTCGAAGCGTCCATCCCCCGCGACGCCGCGCTGCGTCGCGAGATGGTTGGCGAAATTCGCGCGCTCGAACAAGGTGGCCGTATTGATCCACGCGAGGCCCTCGTTCCATCCCGCGACGTTCGGCGGGTTGAAGAGCGCCTGCCCCATGCGCGCCAGCATCGGCGGCAGCGAGCGGATCGGCACCGTGGCGTCGAGCTCGCGCATCGCGCCGACGACGAACTCGCACGGGCTCTTCACCTTCGCGCGCATGGCCTCGGGCGACACGAAGCGCGGCGACAGGAACAGCGCGCGCAGCACGGCGCGGACCTCCCCGCCCGACGCGAGGTACTCGCGCGCGAGCTCGGCTTCGAGTTCGGTGTCGCCGTCATCCCGCACGAAGTACCGCACGAGCTTGCGGGCCAGGCGCGCCGCGGTCGCGGGTTGCCGCGCGAGCGCGCCGAGCACGTCCTCGCCCTTCCACGGCCACGTCTGACCGAACAACGTCTTGGGTTCGTCGTCGTGCTCCTTCGCGTCGACCGCGAACTCGCCGTCCTTCTGCCTCCAGCCCGTGAACGCGCGCGCCGCGGCCTTCACGTCGTCCTCGCCGTAGTGCCCGATGCCGAGCGTGAAGAGCTCGAGCAGCTCGCGCCCGAAGTTCTCGTTGGGCTTCTTCTTCGTCGACGCGCCGTTGTCGAGCCACACGATCATCGCCGCGTCCTGCGCGACGGCGAGCAGCAGGTCCTCGAAGCGCCCGAACGCCTTCGCGCGCAGCGTGCGGTTCTGCTGGAGCATGTACGGCACGCGCTCGACCTTCGACGCGGCCGTCGCGAAGTGGCCGTGCCAGAACAAGGTGAGCTTCTCCTCGAGCGGACGCCGCGTGTGGAGCATGCGGTAGAGCCACCACGCCTGCGCGTCCTCGAGCACGGTGAGGTCGAAGAGCTCGCCTTCGAGCTCCTTCAGTCGATCGTCGAGCGGGTCCTTCACCTTCTCGGGGTTCAGGAGCTCCTCGACGTTCGCGTCCCAGCCCTTCTTCACCGCGGCCGCGAGTTCGGCGCGCGACGAGCCGAAGCCCGCGCGGCGATGGAGGTGTGCGATCCGTCGTTCGAGTTCGCCGATCATGTTTCGTTCCTCGCAGTGTCCGCTCCCTTCTACGCCCACCGACCGGAATCGGCAATGCGAGCTCCGCGCTGGTGAGGAGCGCGGCGAGAACGCATCCTGCGCGCATGCGTCGTCCCCGAACCTCGGAGCTCTTTCTCGCTGGGATCGTCCTCGTCGCGAGTTCGCTCGCCGTCGGCGCCGTGCCCCGCCAGGATCCGTCCGCGACCGCGCCGTCGAAGCCGAAGCTGGCGCCGCGCGACCTCGCGCCGCTCCTGAAGCCCTCGCGCGAGAAGGGCGGCGTGCCCGGGCTCGTGGCCGCGATCGTGCGCGGCGGCGAGCTCGTCGCGCTCGGCGCCGACGGCGTGCGCAAGCACGGCGATCCGACGCCGATCACGGTGAACGACTGCATGCACCTCGGATCCTGCACGAAGGCGATGACCGCGACGCTCGCGGCGCGCTGCGTCGAAGCGGGCAAGCTGCGCTGGGACTCGAAGCTGTCGGAGCTGTTCCCCGGCGTCGACATGCTCCCTGCGTGGCGCGACGTGACGCTCGAACTGCTGCTCACGAACCGCGCGGGCGCGCCGGAGAACCTCGACGCGGGCGGGCTGTGGAGACGCCTGTGGAAGCGCGAGGGCACGCCGACCGAACAACGGCGCGAGCTCCTCCTCGGCGTCGTGCAGCGTGAACCCGCCGCGCCGCCGGGGACGAAGTTCCTCTACTCGAACGCGGGCTTCGCGATCGCGGGTCACGCGCTCGAAACGTTCGCGGAGAAGCCGTGGGAGGAGCTCGTCCAAGCCGAGCTCTTCACGCCGCTCGGCATCACGACCGCGGGCTTTGGCGCGCCGGGGACGAAGGGGAAGGTCGACGAACCGCTCGGCCACGTCGGCGATCATCCGATCGACGTCGGTCCCGAGGGCGACAACCCACCGGCGATCGGTCCGGCGGGCATCGTGCACATGTCGATCGCCGACTGGGCGAAGTTCGTCGCGTTGCACCTCGACGCGGAATGCGGACGGCCGCGATTGCTCGCGAAGGAGAGCTTCGCGAAGCTCCACGCCGTTCCCGCGAACGCGGAGCGCCGCTATGCGATGGGCTGGGGCGTCGAGCGGCGCGAATGGGCCGGCGGCGAGGTGCTGACGCACTCAGGCAGCAACACGATGTGGTTCTGTGTGACGTGGATCGCGCCGAAGAAGGACCTCGCGGTGCTCGTGTGCTGCAACGCGGGCGGCGACGACGCGGCGAAGTGCGTCGACGGCGCGGCGTGGGCGTTGATCCAGGACGAGCTCGCGCGGACGAAGTGATCCGCGGCGCGGTCGGCCGGAGTTTCCGGCGGTGCTGCCGCGCTGTCATATCCGTGTCAGGCCGTTCGTGCGATGCTCCGTCCCGTCGCCGCGTCGCTCACGCGACCTGGGCGCGCAACTCGATCACCCCGTTCACGAAGAGGACCCCCATGCGGCTCCCGATCATCGCTCCGGTTTGTCTCCTCTCCCTCGGTTTCGCGGCGTGCACCAGCTCGGGCCGCGAGGATGTCTCGCGCGACGCGCGCGTGACCCTCTCCGAAGCCATCGTCCGCGCGCGGACCCAGACCGGCGGCGGGACCGTCGTGCAAGCGGAGCTCGAACGCGAGAAGGGCCGCCTCATCTGCTCGATGGACGTCGCGCACGGCACGGAGATCCGCGAGATCGGCCTCGACGCGGTCACCGGAGACGTCGTCGAGGACGCGATCGAGCACGAAGACCAATCCAAGCTCGCGGCCGCCTCGAAGATCCCGCTCGACCGCGCTGTCGAGGCCGCGCTCGCGGGCACGCAGGGACGTGCGATCCTCGCGCGTCTCGTGTTCGTCGAGTCGAAGCCCGTGGCGATGGTCACGACGGTCGGTGCGAAGGGCTTCGAGCTCGTCGTCGTCGACGGCGTCTCCGGCAGCGTGCTCCGACGCGCTGCCGCCGGCGAAGAGGACGAAGAGGAGGGCGAGGAGGCCGAGGAGAACGAGCAGGAGGAGGGCGAACACGCGGGCGCGGCCACATCGTCCGCCGTCCAGTACGTCGAGACCTTCGGCGAGGATCCGAAGGACCTCGCCTCCACCGGGACCAACCCCTGGTTCGTGCTCGAGCCCGGCTACGTGATGGAGCTGCGCGGAAAGGAGCACGGAAAGGACGTCGTCGTGACCATCACCGTGCTCGACGACACGAAGAAGATCGACGGCGTGGTGACGCGCGCGGTCGAGGAGCGCGAGGTGGTCGGCGGCGAGATCGAGGAAGTCACGCGCGACTACTTCGCGATCTCGAAGCGCACGAACAACGTCTACTACTTCGGCGAGGACGTCGACGAGTACGAGGACGGCAAAGTGAAGAGCCACGGCGGCGCCTGGCTCGCGGGCGAGAAGGGCGCGCGCTACGGCCTGATCATGCCCGGCGTCCCGACCGTCGGTCAGGCGTACTGCCAGGAGCTCGCGCCCGGTGTCGGCATGGACCGCGCGCGCGTCGTGAGCCTCGACGGCTCGTTCGAGTGCCCCGCCGGCAAGTTCACGCACGTCCTCGAGACCGAGGAGACGAACCCGCTCGAGAAAGGCGCGCGAGAGAAGAAGCTCTACGCGCGCGGCGTGGGAATCCTGCGCGACGGCGACCTCGTGCTCGTGCGCTACGGCAAGCAGTAACCGCCGATTCCGAACTCGAGCACGGCGCTCGATGCCGACGACGGGCTCGCTACGACGAAGTCGACATCGTCCTCCGCCTCGAGCGCGGGTACAACCTCGCGCCCCATGAGGAGCTCCACGCGCACACCTGTCCGTCCCCGTCGCAACGGCTCCGGCCTCGACGCGCTCTTCCGCCCGCGCTCGGTCGCGGTCATCGGCGCGTCGCGCCGGCCCGGATCGATCGGCTGGCAGGTGCTGCACAACCTGATCACCGGCGGCTTCGAGGGGAAAGTGTTCCCCGTGAACCCGAAGGCCGAGGTGCTGCACTCGGTGAAGTGCCACCGCACCATCGGCGCGATCCCCGATCGCGTCGACCTCGCGATCCTCACGATCCCGAAGGATCTCGTGCCGCGCGCGATCCAGCAGTGCGCGAAGAAGAAGGTCGGCGCGGTCGTCGTGATCACCGCGGGCTTCCGCGAGACCGGCGGCGAGGGCGCCGCGGTCGAAGCCCGCCTCGTGCGCGTCGCGCGCAAGCACGGCATGCGGCTCGTCGGACCGAACTGCATGGGCGTGCAGAACGCGGAGCACGCCGTGCGCCTGAACGCCTCCTTCTCGCGGAGCTTCCCGGAGCCCGGCCCCGTCGCGTTCGTTTCGCAGTCCGGCGCGATGGGCGAAGCGCTCCTCGCGCACGCCGATCAGATCCACCTCGGCGTCTCCATGTTCGTCTCGATGGGCAACCGCGCGGACGTGAGCGCGAACGACCTGCTCGAGTACTGGGACGGAGTGCCCGGACTCCGCTGCATCCTGCTCTACCTGGAATCGTTCGGGAACCCGCGCAACTTCGTGCCCATCGCGCGGCGTGTCAGCCGCACGAAGGCGATCGTCACGGTGAAGGCGGGCCGCTCGTCGCAGGGCGCGCTCGCCGCGTCGAGCCACACGGGTGCGCTCGCCGGCGCCGATGCGGCGGCCGATGCGCTGCTCAAGGAGTGTGGCGTGCAGCGCGTGAACTCGGTCGAGGAGCTCTTCGACGTCGGGCTCGCGCTGTCGAGGCTGCCGCTGCCGTCCGGCCGGCGCGTCGCCGTGCTCACGAACGCCGGCGGGCCCGCGATCCTCGCGACGGACGCGCTCGTGCGTTCGGGGCTCGAGATGGCGCCGCTCACCGACGCGACGCGCAAGGCGCTGCGCGCGCTGCTGGTGCCGGAGGCGTCGGTCGTGAACCCGATCGACATGGTCGCGGGGGCGGGCGAGGAGCACTACCGCGGCGCCTTGCGCGCGCTGCTCGCCGACCGCACGACCGACATGGTGCTCGTCGTCTTCGTCCCGCCGATCACGCGCGATCCCATCGTCGTCGCGCGCACCGTGTTCGAGGTCGCGCGCGGCTCGAAGAAGCCCGTCGTCGGCTGCTTCATGTCGCGCGACGAGGTGCTGCGCTCGATCGCGCGCGAGGCACGGCAGGACTGGGTGCCGATCTACCTCTACCCCGAGTCCGCGGTGCGCGCGCTCGCGGCGCTCGACGAGCGCCGGCGCATCCTCGCGCGCAAGGACGGCCGCGTGCGCCGCTTCCGCGTCGATCGGACGAAGAGCCGCGCGGCGTTGAAGCCCGGCTGGCTGGGCGTCGAGGCGCGGCGCGCCCTCTCGCGCGTCTGGGGCATTCCCGCCGTGCCGGGCGGCCTCGCGCGCACGGCCGACGAAGCGGTCACGATCGCGAAGCGCGTGGGCTTCCCGGTCGTGATGAAGATCTCGGCGCCGAACGTCGTGCACAAGACGGACGTGGGCGGCGTCGTGCTCGACGTGCGCGACGAGGACGCGGTGCGCGCGACCTTCCCGCGCCTCATGCGCGCTGAAGCCGAAGGCGTCAACGTGCAGAAGTTGCTGCGCGGCGGCCGCGAGGTCGTCATCGGCTTCAAGGCCGATCCGTCCTATGGTCCGGTGCTCATGTTCGGCCTCGGCGGGACGTGGGTCGAAGTGCTCAAGGACGTCTCGTTCGCGCTCTGCCCCGTGAGCGACGTGCGCGCGCGCGAGCTCGTGCGCGAAATCAAGGGATGGCCGATCCTCGCCGGCGTCCGCGGGCAGGCGGGCATCGACGAGGACGCGCTGGTCGAGCTCATCCAGCGCCTGTCGCAGCTCGCGATGGAGGAGCCGTCGGTCGCGGAGCTCGAACTCAACCCGCTCCTCTGCTTTCCCGACGGCGTCGTCGCCGTGGACTTGCGCGTGCGTGTCGAAGGATGAGAAGGTGGGCGTAGGCCCCGAGCCAGGCTGGTCATGCGCCCGTGCGGATTGGACGGAACTTTCGCCCGCCCCTCCTACGAACAAGTGCATCGAACTGCGCAGGCTCGATCACGGCGAAAATCCCCCTGGTTACCCAGGAGTGCGAGTCGAGGCTCCGCACTCCCCTCACCCCACGACGGTCCACGAATCCGAGCCTCCAGGAGACATGCGATGAGTTCCTTGGTGATGCGGAGATCCTTCGGCCTGCGTTTCGTCGCGATCGCGTTCGCGGTGGTCGCCTCGATCGGACTGGGGCTCGCCCAGGGCGACAAGGCCGCCCCCAAGGCCGCCGGAAACAAGTACATCGGCGCCGACAAGTGCAAGAGCTGCCACTCGTCCGAGACGTCGGGCAACCAGCACGGGAAGTGGCTCGCCACGGCGCATGCGAAGGCCTTCGAGAAGCTCGGCACGGACGAGGCCAAGAAGCTCGGAAAGGAGAAAGGCGTCGACGACCCGCAAAAGGCGGATGCCTGCGTCAAGTGCCACGTGACCGCCTTCGGCGTCGCCGCGACGGAGCTCAAGGCCAAGCCCGAGCAGCTGAAAAACGTCCAATGCGAGGCCTGCCACGGCCCCGGCGAGAACCACATGAAGGCGCGCTTCGCGGCGGCCGCGGCCGCGGGCGACAACCCCGACACGTCGAAGCGCCAGGTGGTCCCCGAGGGCGAGATCAAGGTCGAGGTCGAGCCGAAGGACTGCAAGGTCTGTCACAACGACCAGTCGCCGAGCTTCAAGCCGTTCTGCTTCCACGAGCGCCTGGAGAAGATCCAGCACTACGACCCGCGCAGCGGCAACAAGGTCGAGTCGCCGTTGACCGCCTGCCCCTGCGACGACAAGTGCGAGTGCAAGAAGGGCGCGTGCGCGAAGCTCCCGCAGAAGCAGTGACCGTCCGCCGCCGAACGCATCGGCGGTAGTTCTCATCCGACGCGCGGGAGGCGCCGAAACAGCCCTCCCGCGCCGCGGCCCCCGGCTCAGCGACGGCGCGCACCACGCGGCGGTCCCCGCAACATCGGACCCTGCCCCCGGTGCCCCGGGCGCCCGCGTCGCCCCTCCCGAGTCACTCCCGCGACGCGCTCGTGCTCGCGCGCCGGCCGCCCCGCTCCCCCACGGTGGTTCCCCCGATGATCCTGATCCTGGCGCACGACTGTCCACAAACGCTCCTCGACGACGTCGTCGGACGCTGCGAGAAGCTCGGTTGGAAGTGCGCGGTGTCGCGCGGAACCGAGCAGACGCTGGTCGCGCTGGAAGGCGAAGGGGATGCCGACGCGCTCGAGGCCACGTTCCAGGGGCACGACGAGGTCGACGTCCTGCCGATCCTGTCGGAGCGCGAGTACAAGTACCTGCGCATGCGGCGGCGCATGCTCGCGAGCCTCGCGGGCGGGCTCGGCGCGCTCACGGCGATCGGCGCGGGCCTGCCCATCACGGGTTTCTTGATGCCGCCCAAGGGCGTCGTCTCCGACCGCAACCTCGTGCGCGTCGCGAAGCACGATGAAGTGAAGGAGCGCTCGGCGAAGAAGGTCGTGCTGCTCGGCAAGCCGGTGATCCTCGTGCGCCTCGA
>JACRIO010000033.1 GCA_016220035.1 Planctomycetota bacterium
CGCGCCGCCAGGACCCCTCCCGACAGCGCGCGGCGCGATTCCCCCCGACCCGCACTCACTGACTCAACGTCACATCCACCCCACGCTGATTGTCCCCATCATTGATCACGATCTGCCGCTCGGAGTTCTGCATGTCGCGCAACCCCGTGAACGGATTCCCGTCGTCACTCCCCACGGCCGACCCCGCGAGCTTGTACCGCCCCGGGACGATGTTCGTGATCGTGTACGTCCCATCGCCCGCCGACTTCGCGCGGAACGTGCGCGGCCGGTCGCCCTCGAGGATGTCGAGTTGCACACGCCCCCCCGCGAGCGCCTTGCCCGACGGATCGATCAAACGCCCCGAGATCGTGCCGCCGCGCGACAGCCGGATGTCGCCGACGTTGTTGGGCTGGCCGGCGGCGACGTTGATGTCCTTCTGCTCGAACGCACAGAAGCCCGCGGCCTCGATGATGATCTGATAGACCTCGGGGTTGAGGTTCTTGACCGTGAAGAAGCCCTGCGAATTGCTGCGCGCCTGGGCGCTGGTCGCCTGGGTCGGGTACTCGATCCCGATGGCCTGCGTGAACGCGTCGTCGGTCCACTCGTTGTCGTGCGTGATCACGAGCGCGCGCGCGACCGGCTTGCCGTCGGCGTCGACCACGCGGCCCGTGAGCACGCCGCCGTGGCCGAGGCGCACGTCGATGCCGTTCACCGACTGGCCCGGCGCGACGCTGAACACCGCCGAGAAGCCCGGCGCGTAGCCCGGCGCCATCGCCTCGACGACGTAGCCCGCGTCGCCGCTCTGCTGGACGCCGGGGATGCAGTACTCGCCGGTTGCGTTGCCGTCGACCTCGACGTCGCTGTCCGGCACGGGCTGCGTGGCGGGGTTGCCCGGGTAGGAGAGGCGCAGGCGCACTTTGAAGTTCGCGACCGGCGCGCCGCTCTCCGCATCGAGCACGCGGCCGCACGCGTCGGCTTCCTTGAAGCCCTCGATGACGACGTTCTGCGAATTCGAGTTGACGCGCTGCGCCTTGTCGAAGCGCCAGCCCTTGCTCGTCGCGAGCACGTTGTAGGGGCCGGGCAGCAGCGACTCGATGCAGAACTCGCCCTTCGCGTCGGTGATCGCCTGCTGGCGCGTGCTCTGCGCCGTGCTGTTGAAGCCGATCGCGAGCACCATCGCGTTCGGGATGCCGACGTTGCCCGGGCCGATGACGCGGCCGCAGATCATTTCGGCGATCTTGAGGATCACGTCGCGCGTGATCAGCTCGTCCTTCTGGAACATGAGCCCCGTCACCGACGCCGTGCCGAACCCCGGCGCCGTGATCGAGAGCACGCGATTGCCGGCCGGGATGTTGCGCATCGTGAAGTAACCCTCGTTGTTCGAGGTCACGGTGATGCGGTCCGGCGCTTCGTACGGCGACGCCTGGTACTGGATGCCGTCGAGGTGGATGGTCGCGTTCGGGATCGCGTTGTTGGCCTCGTCGCGGACGTGGCCCGCGATGCTCGCGCCGTTCGTGAGCGTGATCGGCGGCTCCTCGGACTTGCCCTGCGGGAGCACGGGCACGGTGTCGATTTCCTTCCGCGTGTACTCGGGGTGCAGCAGGATGAGCTTGTACTTGTTGCGCGGCTCGAGCGCGTGGAACGAGAACTGGCCGTCCTTGTTCGTGCGGCGCACGCTGTCCTTGGTGCGGTCGACCGGATCGTTCTGGAAGATCAGGTCGCCGGTCCAGGCCGCGGTGAGGGTCAGCTCGACGTCCGCGATCGGCTTGCCGTTCTTGTCGACGACCAGGCCCGCGAGCTGGTTGTCGTACTGGTAGTTGTTCGTGTCCTCCGGCGCCTCGCGGCCGCCGTCGCCGCTCGCGGTGCGGTCGGTCTTGCCTTGGCGCGATTCCGTGTCGAGCACGGCGGGCTGGCGCTTGGTCTGTTCGGCGGGCTTCACGACCTCCGGCTGCGGCTGCGCGGGACCTTCCGGGTCCTTGAGCAGGCTGAAGACACCGAAGAGCAGCGCGCCGATGGCGGCCAGGACGAGCACGAGAACGAGGATGGGGCGTTGCATGGCGTGGTCGGCGGCCGAGCGATCGAGCCGTTCGGCCGAAGGGTGCGGAGGTAGGCGTGCGGCCAGAGCGCGCTGAAGACGGAGGGCGCGGACCCCTGGCCGGGTGCATTGCTTTCGGCGCTTTGGGACGCCGGGCCTGTGGGGTCCTTCCCCGAGGGGGGCGGAATCTTAGCCCTCGGTAAGAAAAAAGTCCCCGCGGCGGGTCAGCGGCCGTCCGCGGCAGGCGTTCGGCCGCCGCTCGCGCGCGCGGTGTCGAGCGCCTGGGCCTCGTCCTCGGGCGCGTGCATCGGCCACACGGACTCGACGCCCAGCTGGGCCGCGAGGAAGTAGGCGAAGAGCAGCAGCTCGAAGTCGACCTTGCGGTAGACCTCGATCCGGCTCCCGCGGCCGAGGAGGTTCGGGCGGAAGCGCGCGAGCTCTCCGGTCTTCGGCGCGACCAGGCGCCACCCGCGCCCGAAGGTCGGGAGCGGCATCAGGCGGTGCGGCTTGTTGCCGGTCGAGATCGATACGTCGCGGCGGAAGAAGCTCCAACGCAGGGAAGAACCGAGCCATTCGTGGCCCTCGGTCCAGAGCGAAAACTGGCTGCGCAGGATGCCCGGGTCGCGCCGGAAGTGCAGCACCTCGCCCCGTTCGGGTCGCCAGACGCCGCTCGAAATCGGACCCAGGCCGCGCCGGCCCAGGGTGAGCACGCCGAGCCGTTCCTGGTCCTTCCAGAGCGTGTGCCTCGGGCTCCAGAAGCCCGACACTGCGGTCCGGTAGGCGGCGATCACGTCGGCCATGGGGCGCGTCCCTCATCGGACGGACGAGCGGGGAGGCAGGAGGCTTCCGCGGTCGGTCGACGTCGAGGGGGCGAGAGTTTCGGGCTTGGAGGCCCGGGCGACAAGGGAGCAGGTCGATCGCAGGGCTCGGACGGCCGCGGCGATGCGCTCGACGACCTTTTCGAGTTCTTCCGCGGTGGTGAAGCGCGAGAAGGAGCACCGCACGGTCGAGAAGGCCGCGTCGGGGGGGGAACCCGATCGCCGTCGGCACGTGGGAGGACCGGCGCGCGACCGCCCGGACGGAACGCGGCGCGATGGCCCGGCGCTGGAGCTCCTCCTCGACGGCCTGAGTGGGAGGATCGGCCTCGGGGCCCTGCGCCTCCGGGGGCGCGGTACTTCGCAGCGCGCTACTGGAACAGCGCGCTCAAGTGGTCGGGGAGCTTCTCGCCCGTCGTGCTGCACGGCTCGCAGAAGTTGTTCTGCTCGTTCGGCGAGTGCGTGCAGTGGTTGCACTCGTTCGCTTTGTGAAGCGCCTGCGCGACCTTGCGGCGTTGACCTTCGAGCACCTGCATCTTCTCCTGGAGCAGGCGGTCCTGTTCGGTGAGCGCTTCGCGGACGCGCGTGAGGAAGAGCTGGCGATCCTCGCTCTGGGTCCGCACGGCCATGAGCTCGCGGATGCGATCGAGATGGAGGCCGAGCTCCTGCAGATCGCGGATCATCTGCACGCGGTGGATGTCCGTCTGCCGGTAGTAGCGGAAGCCGCCCTGGCTGCGCGCCGCCGGCTGAATCAGGCCGAGCTCCTCGTAGTAGCGGAGCGTGCGCAAGTTCGTGTTCGCGAGCTTGGCGAAGTCACCGATCTTCAGCAGGTCCGTTTGAGAAGTCATGGATGGAGCCTCCGCGGGAGCGACGACAAGAAGGCCTGGGAAAGGCCTGCAACCCCTTGCATCGGCAACTCTACCCTGGACGTGAAGGGCATCAAGGGGGCAGTCCCGGCGTACGGAAGCTGGAGGCTCTCGGACCGGCGGACGGTGTCGGGGAGGGCCGGCTGGAACTCCGTGAGTGTCCCGCCGGGCCCGGGGGCGCCGGAGGCGGGACGCGCGCTCATCGCCCGCCCTTGTCCACGATGGCCGGGCCCGGGGGCGCCGGATGCGAGGTTCCGACGCCGCGGCGAGTACGCGCCACCGTTCATGCGCCAGTAGCCGGTGCCGCTGAGCGCCGCCGGAGCCGTCTCCGGACCGTCGGCCCTTCTCAACTCCGTCGGCCGGCCGTATAGAGGTCGCCCTCGAAAGGGCCCTACCCGCCATGACCCTCGCATTCTTCTTCGACCCCGTCTACTTCCTCTACGTCGGCCCGTTCCTGCTGCTCGCGCTGTACGCGTCCTGGAAGGTGAAGAGCACCTTCCTGAAGTTCTCGAACGTGGGCGTACAGAGCGGCATGACCGGCGCCCAGGCCGCCGCCGCCGTCGCCCGCGCGGGCGGCGCGGACGTGACCATCGAGCGGCACGCGGGCTTCCTGTCGGATCACTACGACCCGACGACGAAGACCCTGCGCCTCTCGCCCGACGTCCACGACGGCCGCTCGGTGGCGTCGATCGCCGTCGCCGCCCACGAGGCCGGCCACGCGATCCAGGACGTGCGCTCGTACGCGTGGCTCGGGATCCGCTCGAGCCTCGTGCCGATCACGAAGTTCGGGTCGATGTCGTGGGTGTGGATCTTCATGATCGGCCTGATTCTGTCGGGCCAGTCGAAGCACGGCAGCCCGGTGGGGAACTTCCTGGTGGACGCGGGCATCGTGCTCTTCGGCGCGACGGTGCTGTTCCAGCTCGTCACCCTGCCCGTGGAGTTCGACGCATCGAATCGTGCGAAGGCGGTCCTGGCCCAGACCGGCATCGTGTCGAACGCAGCCGAGGCGGAAGGCGTGAACAAGGTCCTCGGCGCGGCGGCGATGACCTACGTGGCGGCGGCGCTGACGGCGATCGCGACGCTGCTGTACCTGATCTCGCGGCGGAGGGACTGAGCGGCCGGGATCCTCGCCGGGAGGCCTTTCCGATCCCGGCGAAGGGTGACCGTCGGGACGTGGTCCGTCTCCGAACGGATCGCATTGGACGGGCGCGAGCGTGGCCCCTGGGCCCTTCGCCGAGGCTTCCCGTTCGAGGCTCTCGTTGGCCCCCCGCCATCGCTCATCCCCGTCTCGCGGCCCATCACGCCTGTACCGGCGCCGGCTGCGATCCCCGCCAGTTGCACTCGGGGCGCGATGGGGACGTGGGGCGGATGAAATGCGGAAGAAGGGGAATCGGCGTGGACGGCAGGCCAGCAGGCTGGGTGGGAGAGAGCGAGAGTGACAGGAACCACACACGGTTCGAGACCTTGGCATCCGCGCCGTCGCCAACGTCGAGCCCACGTCCGCGGGCGCCGTCCTGCCTCGTGAGGCATATCCCTGATGCGTGGCCGTCGAATGCGTGGGCTCGTCGAACGTGGTGGGCGTCTCCGGCAGAGCGCGGGCTTGCCTGCTGCAATTCAGATCCGCCGCGACTAGCTGGGCCCAAGTCGAGCGGCGAGTAGCGGCCGGCAGAATCACCCAAACTTCGCGAACCTTCTCTCACTGGAACGCTCGGGACTTCTCTGGTACTTGCCCCCCGTCTCCCCACCGCCCTGGTGACCCTCGGTACGAGCTCGCGCGACCCGCCGACCGATCCGCGTCACCGCCATCATGGGCATCGATCTCGATTCTGGGACCCCGTTCCGCACCTCCGGAAATTCTTGCCACCCCGGCCTCGTTCCCGACTACCGTTCGAGCGAACTCAACCTTCCTAAGGAAGTTGCACTTTCTCGGAAGTCGCTCTCAAGGCGGCCCCTGCCGACCGCCGAAGCACGGATGGATCTTCAGCCCGGGATCGGGGCGCGCCGGCAGGCAAGGCGCGCGCCCCGTGGCAACCCCGAGCAGCAGGTAGTTTCGGAACCGTCGGCCCCGTGGCGGCGGGTGGCATCAACAAGGAGTGGCATCGTGGCGAATCAACGGTATTGCGGCACTGCGGCTTGGCTGGGGGCCGCCGTCGTCAGCGTCCTACCCTCACTGGCCGTTGCGGGGCGGAGCGCGAGCCTCCCGCCAAGTGTCCAGCTTCCGCAGGGAACTCAGCAGACGAGCCCGGGTGGGACGATTCTGCCAGTTCGATCCGTTCCAGGCCTGATCTGGACTCGTTCGGCTCCAGGCAGCTACGACCCTATTCCCTACTCCTGTGCCGTTGGCTCTGGTGGAACGCTCGTTTTCGCCCCGACGGAAGGATTCGGGGGGAACACCAAGCTCCTGTCCGCCGGCGATCAGACTCCCACGAGTCCCGTGTGGACGTCCGCCGGAGACTACTATTCCATCAATACGCGGGTCGCTGCTGCCAAGGGAGGGCAGTCGGCCCTCCAGATCCGACTGCGGAGGACCAGTCAGGGGGCCGCGCTCTCCGCGGTGGTCTCCAAGTTCGTTGCCGCATCGCAATCGCCGACGTGGAACTACTCGCTCCCGGTGACCATTCCGACGCCGGTTGGAACCGGGGTGCACATGTCGAGCGACGGCGGAAGATGCGTCGCTTGGGCATACGACTTCAATCAGGCCCGAGTCTTCGTGGCTTTTCTCAATGAGAGTACGGGCGCTCCCGTGTCAACGGCCTCTGTCCTGACCCTTGGGGCGCCGGTGGCCACTTCCCTGTCATCTGACGGAAACTGGTTCTACGTGGCCTCGGCCAATCGACACGCGGTGATCAACGCGAACAATGGGAGTACTCGGTACGAGGCCATCAGTTTCCAGCCCATGTCCTCAGCGCACCTGATCTCGCGTACGGGCGAGATCATTGGTCGCGGCTTGACCGGAGGTAGGTTTGAGTTGCTCCGCTGGAACGGCTCGACCTACTCGAGTTGGCTTACCTACGATCGCGGGATCGCCGACGCGGGATGTGCCAAGGCCGAGCTCGCCGCAGACGATTCGACGCTGGCGCTCGCTTGGAACCGTTCCAGCGGCTACCAGTCCGTCGACGTCGAACTTCTGCGGCTCAATTCCTCCGGATCGCTGAACCTCGAGTACCAACGCACGATCAGTTCCACCGTGGCGCTCCAGAACGTGGTCAAGGATCTGGACCTGAGCGATGACGGAAGGATGCTCGCCGTGGGACTCTCCGGGGACGAGGGGGGCGCGGTCCCAGAACTGACCGTGTACGCACGCGACGCTCAGGCGGGCACGTGGAACGTGAGAATGGAACAGGATCTCCCCGGCTCAGTCCAGGACGTTGATCTCTCGGCTGACGGGAACTTCCTCGTGGTTGCCAGCAAGGGCTATCATGATAATACCCTCGCTGGCGGCGGTCGAGTGGACTACTTCTCGACGACCTACCGTGACATGGACACGGTAGGAATCCCGCACTCCGCGGGCCAGGTCATGATTACACACCAACAGGTGCCCGGCGTGTCCGCCATACTCCTCGCCTCCGACCGCCTCGCCAATGTACCGACGGTCTTCGATGGCATCGGAACCCTCTACCTCAGTAGGAGTCGGACCAGTGCGGTCGGAACCGCTACCGCTGATGGGACAGGCAGTGTGAATTTCGGCGTTCAGCTTCCCAGTGCGCCGGAGTTCATCGGAACTACCCTGCACTTTCAGGCATTGTGCATCAACCCTCGCCGACTGAGCACGGACACGGTCAGTATCCTCGTGTTGCCTTGAGCTGGCAGGGCCGCTCCCGAGACGATCGCAGTCGCTGCAAGTAGGGACACCCGACGAGTGGGGCGGAACCGCGTCGGTCCTGGGCGAAAGCCCCGGACCGGCGCGGTTCCGTTGGGTGTCTGTCGGCCGAGCGCTCCGAAGTGGCGACTTCCGATCACGCCGGGACGGCCATCTGGGCCATGACCGAGTCCCGCTAGTCACCCACGGAGGCGAGCGAACGGGCCGGAGTTAGACGACGGCCACACGGCATGTAGGGAGGCTCCCGATCCACCGGCGCGTGAGGAACAAGCCGGGTGCGGCTCTGTGGGAAGGGTCTGCGGAATCGGAGGAATGGAAACACCGCCGGACGGGGCCTGCCGACGGCGCGGCGCTCCCACCGTCCAGAAAGCCAGGCGGCTGGAAGCCAGAATTCACAAGCCCCGCACCACTGTACCCGAGGCCCGTGGCCGGTTTCCATGTGCTGCTGGGAGTGGAATCAGTACGGTGGTTCGGTGCGTGCATCCCTAGTGATTCGATGCACAAGTCAACCTGGCCGTTGAAATCTAGGAACGCGGTCTGTCGTCCCAAAAAAGAGAACGCCGGACCGACCGCAAAAGCATCGTCCTATGGACGGCTCGTTCCATCGGGGGCCAGTTCAAACTCGCAAAATGGACGGATGTGCAGGGCGCTCGCAAACTGGAGTGGCGATCATCGGGACGCGCGGGAGTTCGCGACAGGGAATACGACCGCCCATTCGATCGGGTGTCGCGCCCAGACCGAGCGTCATACGAAATTCGATTTCCACCTCGGGTTCCGGCTTGAACACAATGCAAGGTCAAAGTGACTGCTCCTCTCGGCCGGAAGGGCAGACGCGGAGGGCAATCGCCTTGCCGGGCCAGATGCGTCTCGCTAGTTTTCAGCACAGCCGCGAGCAATCGCGTGTACCTCGTCCGCTCACCCATGATTTGCAACTTTGATGATGCTTCCCAGAGCCATCGGATGGATCTCCCGGTCCACCTCCCGAGTCACGCTGACTCGCAACGAGGTGACGCGGGCTGAGGGTCCGGAGTGGATGGGCGCCCTCGGCAGCGGTTCCATCGCTGCAGACAGCCTCTACCGCATCCTGACCGCAACTCCGCAGATCCCCCGATGTCCCGCCTCTGGGCCGCAGCAGCAAGAGGAGAACGTGCCGTGTCAACCAACGGATCAGCCAACCGCAGCCGCCTGATCAGGATCATCCCAATCGTGCTACTTGGACTGTCAGGCCTAAGCCGGGGCAGTCCACTCCAGCAGTGCCCGCCGACCACGCCCCCAGCGATCAACTGCCCGACCATCCCGGCGACCTGCCCCGGAGGCTGTGCGCCCGTTGTCGTCCAGAAGAGTTGCACGATTGTGTTCGACGAACCGGTCAATCAGCTTCCGCGAATCTGTACGGTTCCCGCGCCGACGACCACGGGTCCCAACCCGGAGATCCCTGCAGGTGCCACGCTGCTGGGTGTTCGAGTTCGAGCGCAGTTCTTCGCGGCCGACGGACGGCTGTCGTTCGAGAACCTGGACACGAACAACACCTGCAATCCCAATCCCACGGGCACGACGCAGGTCTTTGTGCGCTCGGACGGCGCGATCAGTGGAACCGGTTTCCAGAATCCTTCCAATTGCAATCCGACCGCAATCTGCACGGCGACCCTACCGAATGTCGCTCTCGCCGTCTCCGACGGCACCGCCGATCCGATCGGCGCCGGGGATTGCTCCACCCCGGGCAATTCCTGTGCTGGCGCGGGTGCCTGCGCACCAGTGGCGCAACCCGATGGGTCGTGTGTTTGCGGCTCAGGCTGGACGCTTTGCTGCCCGAACCCGACAATCTCCAATACAATTTGCGACCAGTGCATTACTGATACGACGGCACTGAATGCCTACAGAGCCGGCACCGCATTCGTCCGGTTGGACGAAGTCGTGAGCGAACAGGCTGCAGCTGCGTGCTCGAAGGGCGTTCACCAGTTCCGAATCCGGACCGGGCTCTGCGTGACCGCGCAGTACGTCTACTGCCTTCCGAACTTGCCCCCCTGTGCGAATCCCGACACCGCCACGATCTGCCCGAGCAACAACCTGGATTGCGCAGTGAGCGCTATCGACATTCCTGTCCTCGCCAACGATTGCGACCCACAGCACTGTGGGACGACGGGCGGAAGCGGGCAGATCAACTGCAATTCGCTCAGGCTCTGCTCGCAGGTAACGCCGACGAACTGTGGGCTGACGACCATCTTTGACTCGGCGAGTCAGGCAACAGCAGTCGCGGGCGATCCAGCGACCTTCGTGTGGAAGGCCGAAGTCACTCTCGGAGGAGGAACAGGGACGAACTCATGCGCGACCGCGCCCCCAGCGAGCGCCTGCACGCCCACCGGCAGCAACTGCGCTGGTACGTTCGTGAGGTTCACACCTGGACGCCGTGGTGGTGGGCTCCAGCCCGCGACGACAGTGTCGTTCAACTACCGGATTTCCGACGCAGATCCCACGACACCCCTGACTTCGGACGGCACCGTGTTCATCACGGTCTGCAACCCGCCGGACGCAGTGAACGACTGCATCGTCGTCTGCAAGGACGTCACGACCCCGACGATCTTCAACGTACTCGCCAACGATACGGATGGTGAAGCCTTCGACCCGATCCCTGCGGGCTTCCCGACGTGCGCGTGCTCGCCGATCGATCCCGCGAGCCTGTCCATCATCGGTGGCACGGTTCAGGGGGACGGTTCTGTCCGCATCGCGGGCGGGACCGTGCGGATCAACCAGGGCTGCGGAACTGTGACGACCAATTGTGATGTGTCGTGCGCAAGCGACACTCCTACGGCGAGCTGCGCCAACCGATGCCTCTCGTACGTCCCGGACCCGGGCAGCTGCGGCACGTTCACGTTCCAGTACCGAATCCTGGATGTTGGGTCCGGGAGCCAGCGGTGCTGCGATACGGCGACCGTGACGGTTCGAGTCATAGCTCCTAACGCGGTTCCAGACACGGCGATCGTCTGCGAGGACCGGCCGTCGACTTGCAGCGGCAACGCCACCTGCGATGCGGGGTGCACCAACCATTCGGTGACCATCCCCGTGCTCGCGAACGACTCCCTCTATGCATGCACGGTCCCGCCAATCACCGGTGACGCGATCAACTGTGGGAGCGTCACGTTTCCTGGCCTCACCGACCTGGGTGGGGGGGTCTTCCAAACATCCGCGGGAGGTCGGGTGCGCGCCAACCAGACCTGTGGCGCAGCGCCGAACAACGGCTGTCCATCGGGCTGCGTGACCTACACTCCGCCTGCGAACTACTGCGGCACGGACACGTTCAGCTACCAGTTCACTGCCAACTACGCTGCGTGTCAGACTCCGGCGACGCCTCAGTCTCCGAGTTCCTCGGCTTGCCCGTCGAACCCTGCCACGGTGACCGTCACCATCAAGCCTGCGCCGCGGGTCTTGGACGACAACCTCTGCGCGGTGCTCACGCAGGCGAACGGCTTTTCGCAGACCTTCGACGTGTTGGCGAACGATGGTGGCGCGCCGCCTGTGGCCTGTGGCCCGGTGGCGATCAACGCGAGCTCGCTCGTGTTGCTTTGCACCAATCCTCCGCCGAACTGCAGCGCGACCGCCTGCCCGGCGACCGGTGGGCACGGGACGTTCGAGGTGGTCACCGATGGCGGGACCAAGAAGATCAAGTTCACGCAGAACCCGGCGAACCCGCTTCCGCCCAACGCCTCGGAGTCGATCTGCTACAAGGTCTTCAGCCAGCCGAGCCCGTCCACGGACCCGGCCTGCTGCGCGATCGCCAGGTTGACGATCACCAACTGCACGTGTCCGCCAAGCAACCGGCGCGAGTGCTCGAGCCTCTTGCTCTTCCCCGAGTTCGACAACCGGCCGGGGCGCGTGACGATGATCACCGTGACGGACGGGTGCTGTGCTGAGGCCGGATCGATCCCGTTCCGTGTTCAGTTCAAGTTCGTGCGGGCGGACACCTGCCTCACGTCCGACTTCTACAAGGACCTCACCATCTGTGACACGCTCACCTTCCTGACGTCGAGTGTGAACTCGGGTGGGACCACCGCGCGGGGCTACCTCTATGCCTATGTCTCGGACAAGCTGCCGGCGACGAACAACCCGACGGGCAGCCCGATCGTCTACAACCACATCATCGGGCAGGAACTGCTCCTCGACAGCATCGAGTCGCTCGACTACTCGATGAACGCGGTTGGATTCAAGGGGCTCGGGGCCCCGCTGTCCCTCAACGATGACGACCTGGACGGCATCCGCGACTTCAACGGATTGGCCAGCAGTTTCCCCGAGTACGAGGAACTGCCGGACACGATCAAGATCCCGCGCTACTTCGGGCAGGACTGGAACAACCGTGATCGCGGCATCTACAAGAGCCGTCTGATCCTCGTGAACATGAGCGGCGGTCGCGCCTTCACCACGACGATCAACCTCAGCATCTTCAACGACAACGAGTACGCCTTCTCTAGCCAGTACACGTTCTACTGCTGGGACAAGCCCTATCTCAAGGACATCTCGGGGTCGTTCCTCGAGCAGAACCTCGACTTCAGCGACAACGATCCGGACGAGTTGGTCGGAATGCCGGACAAGGAGACGGGCTGGTTCACCATCGACGGTGACGTGGCCGTGTCCTCCGCCGAGACGATCCACGACCCGGCCGTGTACGCCGTTCTGGTCGAGGTGACAGGCCACTACAGCGCTGCGGATCTTCCGTGGGAGTGTGACTGCCAGCAGGGCGACCTGCTCCCGCTGAGCATCCTCGGGGACGGTGGCAACACCGCTCCGGGCGCCGCGCCGATCAACGGCGACAACCAGTGAGTCTGCGCCTCGCTTCCGCGCCCTCGGCCGAGGGCGCGGAAGTGTGCGTGGCTCACTTGCCTCCTCGAGACATTGCGGCTCGAGGAAGCCTGGAGGTCGGGGGCTCATCCCTGCCCGGCCCCAGGAAGCGTGTCCGTCAGCTGCGGATCTGACGCGTGACGACCCCGGGGGCGCGTACGAGCGCTCGGGGGAGTTCGACACACCGACAGGAGGCGGGCCTCACGCTCGCCTCCTGTTTTCGTTCGCGCGTGAGGAGTGGGGAACGCGGGGTCTCGCGTTGGCGCCGGAGCTCTTTCTTGCTCCTCGATTCGAGGGCGTGCATGGGGCGGGAGCGTCGAACGGGCGCCGAGCGCGGCGCGCGGGACCGTTCGTGGTCCGCCCGGAAGTCCTGGTCGCGGACGCAACGTCGGCCGGCCTCGACGCGAGTGCGTGGGCGAACTCCAACGCTCACCGCGCGCAGCGGTTCTCGAGCGTGTTCACCGTCTGGATCCCGAGCGCCTGGCGCGTCGCGAGCAGCTTCTTCACCGCGTCCGGCGGCAGCGGCTTCACGTGGCCGAGCGAGTGCGCGAGCCACAGGATCTTCGCCGTGTGCTCGAGCATGTCGAGCTTCTTGTACGCGTCCATCAGGTGCGTTCCGAGCGTCACCGAGCCGTGGTTCTGCATCACGAGCGTGTCCGAGCACTTCACGATCGCGCGGATCGATTCGGGGAGCTCGTCCGTGCCCGGCGTCGCAAACGGCGCGGTCGGGATGCCGCCGATCGTGACGATGATCTCGGGGATGATCGGGAGCTGCATGTCGATCCCGACGAGCGTCAGCGCGACCGCGTGCGGCGGATGGCAGTGGAGCACGGCCTTCATCTCGGGGCGCTCGCGGTAGCAGATGAGGTGGATGCCGACCTCGGTCGAGGGCTTCGGGCCCGCGTCGACCACCTTGCCATGCATGTCGATGTGCGCGAGGTTGCCGGGCGACAAGAAGCCCTTCATGGCGCCCGCGGGCGTGATCAGGATCGTCCCGTCCTGGAGCTTCGCGGAGAGGTTGCCGTCCGCGCCGACGATGTAGTTGCGCTGGTAGCAGAGCTTCCCGATCTCGCAGAGCGCGTTGCGCAGGCGCGCTTCCTCGTCGCTCCATCCCTTCTGCTTGGCGAGTTCGTCGAGGGTCATGGGGAGCTCGCGTCAGCGCGCGCGGCGGTGGTCGTAATCGAGTTGGCCGTGGCGCTCGACGTAGTCGACGACGCCGACGACGACCGTGCGCGCCGCGGCCTTGGAGTCGCCGAGGATCTGGCGCGCGCCATTGCCTTCGTCGAGCACGAGCACGCGGTCGCCGACGCCGGCCTGCGCGCGGTCGATGCCAATGCGCGTCTTGCCCGCGGGCTTGCCGTCGGGGCCGACCGGGCGCAGGAGAAGGAGCTTCTTCCCGTCGAGCATCGGGATCTGCACGGGCGACACCACCGTTCCGATCACGTCGGCGAGGAACATCAGCGCGCTCCCTTGGATGCAGGCGAACTCCCGGCCGGCTCGCGCCCGAGGAACTCCCCGTTCGCGACGGCCTGCTCGACGTAGCCGAGGATCGCCGCGTCGACCGGCACGAACGTCTCGGGGCACGCGAGCGCCGCTTCGCGACCGTCGACGAAGTGCACGAGGTCGCCCGGGCCCGTCGACACGACCGCGCAGGCGACCATCGCGTCGCCCATGGGCGCGCCGTGCTCGTCGAGCGGCTGGATCCACTGGAGCGCGACGCCGTCGAGGCCCGGATAGCGGGTCGTCGCGACGACGCGACCGATCACGCGCGCGAGGTACATCAGGCGGCCCTCGCGGAAGCGCCCGCGCCAGCCCGCGGGGGCGCGGCGAGTGCGAATACTGCACGTGCGCTTGTCGGCGCTGCCCGCGCGATCGCGCGCGGCGTGGGGGAGCTCGCGAATGCGCTCATCTCACTCCCACTTCTCGTAGACGTTGGCACCGCCGAGGTCCCACGAGTCGACGACCGCCATGATCACGGCATCGACGGGCTTGCCCTCCGTGATGCGCGTCTGGCGCGCGGAGGAACCCGTCGCGTAGAGCACCATGTCCTCGGGGCCCGCGCCGACCGAGTCGGCGGCGACGACGTACTGGTCCTTCGCCTTGTTGTTGTGATCGTGCACTTGGACGAGCAGGAGCTTCTGGCTCTCGAGCTTCTCGTCCTTGCGCGTGGCGACCACGCTGCCCACGACCTTGCCGATCAACATGGATGCTCCTCGGTCCTCGTTCGCGTGGGGCGCGCGGTGCACCCGCTACTCGAACACCTCGATCATCTTGTCACGCGGAAGCGTCTCGTCCAGGAAGCGCTGGCGCAGTTCGGCTTGGACGTAGAGCGCCATCTGCTCCCAGCTCGGCGCGCCGCGCCTGGCACCCAGCCACAGGAGCGCCATCCCGTTCGGGAGCCGCACGGGACCCGCCATCGAGCCCGCGGAGGACGCGACGAGCACGGGCCGCACCGCGAGCTCCTTCTGCACGACCTGGCGCACCGCCTCGGGGTGGCGCGGGTTGCCGACGGTGACGAAGCCGAGCCGTCCGCCGTTCTCGCGCGTCGGGCCGTCCTCGCTCGCCGCTTTGACGAGGCGCTCGAAGTCCTCGAGGCTCTTGACCTTCGGCTGGAGCTCGGCGAGGCGCGTTTCCGCCTCCTTGAAGGTCAACAAGCCGCCTTCGCGCGAAATGTCCGCAGCGCGCAGGAAGATCCAGCGCACCTCGATCGCGGCGCCGTGCTGCGCGTCGAAGTGCTCGCGCTCGTCGGCGTAGACGCGCTTCAACGTCGGGTCGTCGTAGTTGCGCTCGACCCACAGGCGCGCGAGGGCCCGGCACTGCAGATCCGGGTCCTGTTCGAGTCGATCGGCGAGGTAGCCCTGCGCGGCGCGGAGCTTGTCGTAGGAGATGCCCTTCTTCGTGGGGTCGGCCGCGACGGTGTCGCGCACGCGCTGGAGCTCCGCCTGGACCGCCTTCGTGTACTTCTCGGGTGCCAGATCGGGCATGCGCGCCTTCGCGCGCTTCAGGAGCAGCGTCGGGTAGACGTCCTCGTGCAGCGCCTCCGCGGGGAGGCTGCGGCGGAGGTGGAGCAGGTACTCGCGCGGCGTGACGACGACGCCGGCCGCTTTCGCGGCGACGCCGTCCCTCCACGGCGGCGAGAACATCTCGAAGGCGCGCTCCTGCATCAGGTGGTCGAGGTAGAGCTCCTGCTGCTCGGTGGTGACCGATTCGCCGTCCGGCTTGCCGAGCGCGCGGCGCGTGAGGATCTCGTGCTGGAGTCCGAGGCGCAGGTAGCGGCGGAACTCGACCGGCGTCATGCGCGCCTTCTTCATCTCGCCCGCGAGCCCGTCCTTCCGGCCCTCGGCGAGCATCTGCTGCTCGATCTCGGCGATGCGCGCGTCGACGACCGAGTCGGGGACGACGACGCTCTGTTCCTTGGCGGCGACCTCGAGCAGGCGCGACTTCGCGAGGTGCTGCAGCGCGTCGCGCCCGTCGCGCGAGAGCACGCGCTTCAGGAGCAGCACGGGCTCGAGCTCCTTCCAGGTGAGCGGCGTGTCGAGCGCGGTCGCGACCACGGCGTCGTCGGCGAAGGGACCCTCCTGCGCCGTGGACTCCGCCGGCCGGGGAGCCTCGGGCGCCGGCTTCGCGGGGCCGTCCGCGCTCCGCGCAGCGAGAAGCGCCATCCAGACCAGACAATAAGGAGGGAGGTGCAGCATGCCGGCCCGCGGAACCGAAAGGGCCAGGCTCCGGCCTCGATCGGGCGCGGGCAGGATATCGGGGGCGCTGACCGCGCGGAAGCAGCGGAGCGCGCACGAAAACGCGCGGCGCGAACGCCTGCCGACGTCCGCGCCGCGCGTGGGGAGGAATCGGGGCGGTCCGGACTCCGGGGGCGTTTCCCCCGAAACGCTCGACCGGAGCCGGACCGCCCGCGATGCCTGTCACCCCTGCTGCTTCACTCCCGGATCCCCCTTCGGCGGGTCGTCCTCGTCCTGCTCGCCGTCCTCGTCGTCGCCCGCGCCGTCGCCCGCGCCGTCATCCGGCTGCGGCGGCCAGCCGAGCGAGAGCTGGTCGAGCGCGTCGAGCTCCTTCACCGAACGCAGGTAGCGCACGTAGTTCGCGAGCACGCGCGGCTCCTCGTGGCAGGTCATGCGGTGGGCGCCGTGGAGGTCGTCGAGCGAGCTCGACAGCTCCTTCAGCTCCTCGAGCAGCTCCACGAGCCCCGACACGGTCGTCTCGTGGCGCTTCTCGAGGCGCGACCACCACGCGCGCGCCCCAGCGCTCGCGCGCTCGAACGCGAGCTCGTTCTTCAGGCGGTGGAAGCGCGCCTGGAGGACGGACTGCGGCACCGTGCGGCCGACCGAAGCGACCACGCGGCGCGTGGGCCGCCACAGGAGCGGGATCGGGCGCTGCGCGGCCGTGCGCGGCTCGTGCTCGATCGCGCGCAGGATCTCCCGCGGGCCGTCGAGCTCGAAGGCGCGCACGAAGTACGCCTGGAACGGCGGCGTCTCGGCGAGGAAGAAGGTCGCCGGCGCGCCGAACACGAAGTGCTTGGGCGGGCGCGCGATCTCGTCCGCGTTCAGGAGCGGGCGCGGGGAGGAGCTGCGATGGCGCGCCGTGACGCGGAACGTGCCGGGCTTCCGCTTGTCCTCCTCCTCGATGGTCGTGACCTGCTCCGCGCTCATCGTGCCCGACAGCGCGGACGCGTACTCGGCGTCCACGCGCTCGAGCCCCGCCAGGAAGATCTTCGAGCTAAAACCTGCCAGCACCGAATCGCGTGCGCCGCGGTAGAGGTGGCCGATCTGCGCCAGGCTCTGCACGGCGGCCACGATGCCCACGCGCGGCTGGCGCAGGGTGTTCACGGCCGTGTCGAACTTGGGCAGGCGGCCGAGGGAGCTCGCGAACTCGTCGAGGATGAGAGCCACCGGACGCGGGAGGCGCGAGAGCGGCTCGCGGGCCGCGCGCGCGGTGAAGTGGTCCATCAGGAAGGTGCAGAACAGGTTCCAGATGGGCCGAAGGCGTGGGGTGTCGGCCTCGCGCATCTCGACCACGAGCACGCCGGCTTCGTCGACGAGCTGGTCGAGGTCGAGCTCGTTCTTCGACATCACCGAGGAGAGATCGAGGTCGCGAAAGGCCGACAGGCGCATCTGCGCGTCCGCGAGAACGGTCTCCGCGTTCCACGACGCCGTGGTGATGTAGGAGAGGAAGGCGGCGATCCCTGGGATGTGGCCGTGCTCCTTGAGCCAGGCGATCAGCTCGCCGCGCGGCAGCTCGAGGAGCTCGCGCACGCGCGGCAGCGACGGGCGCTCGGCCGGATCGAGCACGACCCCCATGATCAGGCCGGTGAGCAGGTTGATCGCGCTGGTGATGAAGAAGATCGAGTCCTGGCAGTTCTCGCGGACCTCGGTCGCCCAGCAGAGGGTGTAGGCGAGCTCGAAGGCCTTGGATTCGAGCTGCGCCGGGTCCGTCGGGAGCGTCTCGAGCGGGTTCCACCCGAGCGAGCGCGTCCGGTCGGCGAAGTTGACCACGAGGACGGGCTTCGTGCGCCCGCGCTCACGCGCCGCGAGCCGGGTGAAGCGCGCGAGTTCGCCCTTCGCGTCGAACACGATCACGCTGCGCTCGTGGTCGCCGAGGTCGGACCACAGGAGCGGGAGGATGAAGCCCTGCGTCTTGCCGCTGCCCGGCTGCCCGATGATCAGCAGGTGGCGGTTGCGCTGCTCTTCCCGGAAGAAGAGCGTCTGGTTGAACCACGCGCGCAGTCCCTCGGGAGTGTCGAGATCCTCGACGAGTGGGTTGAAGCGCGCGAGCTGCGTGACGTGCTTTTCGCGCGGGTCGGGCGTGACCCAGAGCGCGAGGTCGGCGGCGTTCGCGAGCCGGGCCGAGCCGTGCAGCGCGTCGAGGTGACGGCGCGGACGCTTGGGGAGGGCTTCGCGGGAGACGAGGAAGGCCTCGTCCTCGAAGGGCGAGTGGAAGGACTTGGATTCCATGACAGGAGCGATCTCGGGACACAAGGGTCCCGCCTGAAGTGTTGGGATCGCGCCCGGCGGCTTGAGCGCGACCCAAACGCGCACGTGGTGACGGAACGTGCGCAGCGACGAGCCCGAGGCGAATGAAAGGCAGCTCCCTGCAAAGCACGCCGAGGCGCGGTGCCGCACGCGGCGGTCCGTTTCCCCGACGGGCGGCGGAAGACTCCGCCGCAGCCCACCTCGCGCGCTTTGCCGTTGGCGCGCGAGCCCCCCGAGATTCAACGCGTGGCCCGAGTGTAGAGCTGTTTCGAACTCCGGCAAGCGCGCGTTCGTCGCGCGCGCGCGTCGCGAACACCGCTCGAGCGTCGCGCGCGCGCGCATCGTCGCGAGCAACTGCGTGCGCGCACGAGCGTTGCGATCACCGCGATCGATGCCGAGCACGCGCGCGTTTTTTTCGCGAGAAAACGAGCGTGATGCGCGGCGCGGCGCGCGCTCGTGCACGCACGCGTCGATGTCGCTCGCGCACTCGATCGCGAAGCACGCAAGCGCTCGTGGTGGTGCGCGCTCGAACGCAAGCGCTCGTGGTTCCGCGCGTGGTGCTCACGCGCGCATCGAAGCCCGAGCGTCGCTCCGGAAGAGCGCTCGCTCGCGCGCACGTCCACCGCGCGCGGGTCAGTGGTCGTACGCGAACACCACGCCGACGTCCTGCACGCGGACGCGGATCATGCGCGCCGATCGACCCTCGTGCGCGAGCACGAAGCTCGACAGCGGCGACTCGACCTCGCGCTGGATGACGCGCCGCAGCTCACGGGCGCCGTAGTCGGCCGAGAAGCCGCGCACCGCGACCCAGCGCGCCACCGCGGGCGTGAAGGCGACGCGCAGGCCGCGTTTGCGGGCGCGCGCGGCGAGCTCCGTGAGCTGGCGCTGCGCGATCGCGCGCGCGGCGTCGACGTCGAGCTCGGCGAAGACGAGCGTCTCGTCGAGGCGACCCAGGAACTCGGGCGTGAACTGGCGCTCGAGCGCCTCGATCGCGATCTCGTGCAGGCGCGCGGCGCCCAGGGTTTGCGTGCGCTCGAAACCGACGCGGCGGCGCGCGTCGACCATCTCCGAGGCGCCTGCGTTCGAGGTCAGCACGACGCACGTGCGCTCGAAGCTCACGCGGCGGCCCTTGGAGTCGGTCAGGGCGCCCTCCTCCAAGATTTGGAGGAGCAGGTTGTGCATCCGCGGATGCGCTTTCTCGATCTCGTCGAAGAGGACGACCGATTCCGGGTGCTTCAGGATCGACTCGGTGAGCTGTCCGCCCTCCTCGTGCCCGACGTAGCCGGGCGGCGAGCCGATGAGCTTGGCGTACTCGTGCGCGAGGGCGTACTCGCTGCAGTCGATGCGCACGAGGCCCTTCGCCTTCCCGTCGCTGAACACCTCGCCGGCGAGCGCGCGCGCGAGCTCGGTCTTGCCGACGCCGGTGCGCCCCAGGAACAGGAAGGTCGAGAGCGGGCGGTTCGGCGCCGCGAGGCCCGCGGCGCACTTCTCGAGCGCCTTCACGACGGTGCGCACGGCCGGGTCCTGGCCGATCACCTGGCGCAGGAGGCGCCGCTCGAGGTCGTGCACGCGCCGACGCAGCCGGACGTGGAAGTCGCTCTCGTCGCCCGCGCCGCCGCGCTTCTCGGCGGCCTGCGCCTCGCGCCCCTCCTCGGCGCGCGACTCGCCGCGCAGGCGCACGGTGTGGATGTCGAGGCTCGGGTTGACCTCGACGCACAATTGATAGAGGAGGTCCTCGGCGAGGAGCGGGTCCTCGGGCATGAGCTTCTCGAGCCGCGCCCTGAAGTCCTGGCGGAACTCCGGGCAGCAGGTCTGCACGACGAGCCGGCGGTAGCTCTGGCGGTTCAGCCCGCCGCCCGCCTGCACGTCGAGCGCGCTGCCGTCGCAGACGAGGATCTGGACGAACGCGTCGGCGGGTTCGAAGTAGCGGTAGACGCTGCGGCTCTTGCTCGTGTTCACGCGGGTGTTCCGGCGCTCGGAGCGCCGCCGGGGCGCGCGACGGTCCTGGGGAGGACGCGTCGGGCGCGCAGGGGCATGCGACCGGAGATCGGGGCCTCGATCGGCAGTTTCGAGGGCGCCGATTGAGGTTCGGGACCGTTTTCCGCCGCGTGCTCCGGGGTGGGCCGCGTGCGGGGCGGCGGCTAGTGTCCCGTCGTACGAGTATCTTGGACGAGGCGCCGTGATGGGTCGAGGCTGGCAAGGCGCGCTGACGACGCGTATTCGCTGCAATACTCGGAGGAGGCGCAACGCCGCCAGCGTCGATCCAGCGCGGCGGATCGTTCAAGATACTCGTGGGACGGGACACTAG
>JACRIO010000314.1 GCA_016220035.1 Planctomycetota bacterium
CGCGATGCAGGTCGCGGAGGCGATCCACAAGTACGGAAAGGAGCTCGCGACGCGCGTGCTCCCGATCTACGGCGGGCAATCGATCGTGCAGCAGTTGCGCGCGCTCGACCGCGGCATCGAGGTCGTCGTCGCGACGCCGGGGCGCGCGCTCGACCCCCTCACGCGCGGGACGCTCGTCCTGTCCGCGGTCGAGTTCGTCGTGCTCGACGAGGCGGACGAGATGCTCGACATGGGCTTCGCGGAGGAGCTCGACGCGATCCTCGCGAAGCTGCCGGAGAAACGGCAGACAGCGCTGTTCTCCGCCACGCTCGCGCCGCGCATCCTCGCGATCGCGAAGAAGAACCTCGACGCTCCAGTCGAGATCCGCGTCGCGCGCGAGAGCTCCGCGCCGGGGGCCATGCCGCGCGTGCGGCAGGCCGCGTACATCGTGCAGCGCGCGCACAAGCCCGCGGCGCTCGCGCGCGTGCTCGACGCGGAGTCGCCCGCGGCGACGATCGTGTTCTGCAGGACGCGCGTCGAGGTCGACGACCTCACCGAGGCGATGAACGCGCACGGCTGGCGCGCCGAGGCGCTCCACGGCGGCCTCACGCAGGAGCACCGCGACCGCGTGATGAAGCGCTTCCGCTCGGAAGCGACGGATCTCCTGGTGGCGACCGACGTCGCCGCGCGCGGGCTCGACATCGACCACGTCACCCACGTCGTGAACTACGACGTGCCCACGGAGCCCGACGCGTACGTCCACCGCATCGGCCGCACGGGCCGCGCGGGGCGCGAGGGCGTCGCGATCACGCTGCTGGAGCCGCGCGAGCAGCGCATGTTGAAGATGTTCCAGCGCGCGACGCAGCAGCCGATCCCGATCGAGGCGATGCCGTCGCTCGCGGACGTGCGCTCGCGGCGGATGGAGCAGTTGAAGGCGCGCTTGCGCGACGCCGTGCTCGCGGGCGGCCTCGAGACCTTCCGCGCGGTCGCGGAGGAGCTCTCGAGCGAGCTCGACCCGCTCGACGTCGCCGCCGCCGCCGCGAAGCTCGCGCACCAGGCGGAGCACCAGGACGAAGTCGACGCCGGGGACGATCCGCACGACGTGCTGCTCCAACCGATGCCTCGACGCGACGAGGGCCGCGGCCCACGCGACCGCGGCGAGTTCCGCCGGCCGGAGCGCTTCGAACCGCGCCGCGACTTCCGCGACGATCGCCGCGGACCGCGCACCGACTTCCAGGAACGCGGCCCCGAGAGCTTCGGCCCGCGGCACGAGGGCGGCGGACACGATCGCGGCGGCTTCGGCCCGCGGCACGACCGCGGACCCGAGACTCAAGGCCCGCAGCGCGAACGCGGAGCCGATTCACACGGCCCGCAGCGCGAACGCGGAGCCGATTCACACGGCCCGCAGCGCGAACGCGGAGCCGATTCGCACGGCCCGCGCGAGCGCGGGCCTATGGAACGCGAAGCCTTCGCGCTCGGCGGCGGCGTCGAGCGGCGCGACCGCGGCGGCTTCCGCGGGCGCGAGGACCGCTCCGGCGGACGCGAGCGCGGTCCGCGCGCGCACGGCTTCAACAGCGCGCGCCTCTTCGTCGCCTCGGGACGCATGGACGGACTACGTCCGGGCGACCTCGTCGGCGCCATCGCGAACGAGGCCGGCGTGCCGGGCGACGCGATCGGCGCGATCGAGATCCAGGACCGCTTCACGCTCGTCGAGGTGCCCGAGGACTTCGTCGACGACATCGTGCAGGCGCTGCGCAACACGACCATCCGCGGCCGCCGCGTGAACGTGCGGCGCGACCATTTCGGGCGCTGAGCGCGAGCTTCACCGCTGCGGAGCCGCCTCCCGTCCCCGAGCTCGCTTCTACCGAGCGCCGCCGGGAGCACGTGCCCTTCACCCTCCGCGAATGGCGCTTTCTAGGCCTCCGAGCGACACGGGCCCGAGTTCGGCACCCCACCGCGGCCGACCGTGCCGACGTCCTGCGGCATGCGCCCCACGGCGCCCCGGGGCGCCGCGCGACGCCGCCGACGATGCCCAGCCCGCACGCTCGACGCCGCTCGGTCCGCACCGTCCGCGATGTCCGCCGAATCAAGTCACTCATCCGTCACGACGGCCCACGTCGCATGAAGCTGCCCTGCCGGCGAAGGTCCTCCGTCGGCTCGTCCCGTGGCGCGCCGACCTCGACTGCAGAGTGGAGTTGCGGACCGCCGTCGCCTGGAGCCTCTCAGTGGTTCGAGATCGGCCGCGGGTTCGTTCGGTGAGGTGTCGGTGAATGGGGCCGCGATTGAGTGACTCATGCGGCCTCGCGCGGGTCAGCTTGCCCTGTCGCGGCGTGGCGGGGCTTCGTGTCGGCGTCGACCGGCGTCGGCAGCGAGGCGAGATCGATCGATGGCGAACGCGCGCAGTCCGAGCGACCGGATTCCCCACTTCCGATCTCGGCAACGGTCGGCCGAGGGTTCCCGAATCAAGTCGTTCCTCCGTCACGACGGTCCACGTCGCATGCAGCTGCCTTGCGGGCGAAGGTCCTCCTTCGGCCCGTCCCGTGACTCGCCGACCTCGACTGCTGAGTGGAGTTGCGAGCCGCCGTCGCCTGGAGCTCCTTGGCAACTCGACGTTCCTCGACTCGCCCGCGTGCCGCGCGCCCCAGCCGGGGCCCGCGGCGTTGCGACCACTTGCGCCGTGCGCCGCCGACGACGAGGTCCGGCCCGCACCCGCCACGCGCGCTCGTTCCGCGCCGTCCGCGATGTCCGCCGAATCGAATTCGAGGCACCTCGACTCGTCGCCGCGCCTCACGTCGAAACCGAGACCTGCGGCGCTCGACCCCATGCGCCGCGCGCCGCCGGCGAAAAGGACCGCTCGCAGGCGACACGAGCGTCCGTTCCTCGGCGTCCCCGATGTCCGCCGAATCAAGACGGCGGACTTCGACTCGCCGTCGTGCGGAATGCCCGGACCGCGGCCTGCGGCGCGGGAGCGGTGCGAGTGGGTCCCCTCACCGTGGGACTCCGAGCCCGCTCTGCCTACACTCTCGTCGAGGACCCACGCATGGAGCCGCCGCGCCCGCCGCCCAGGGTACATGTACCGGAGGTGCTGCCGCCGGCGCCGGAGCGCGCGCCTGGAGCAACTCTCGGCGGCACGCCTTCCTCCGAATCACCGCCGCTCGCCGCGTCACGGGGCGACGCGGATCCGGCGCAAGCCGGCGGACGGTTCTCCGCCGTCGCGGGCGTCACGACGCGGCGCAAGGTGCTCGCCCTCCTGGTCGCCGCGGCCTCCGACGCGCTCTCCCTCGGGACGCAGTTCGCGCCGCCGCTCCAGTGGGCGATCGACGTCGTCACCGCGCTGCTCCTCTTCTGGGTCTTCGGCTTCCGCTGGCCGCTCCTCCCCGTGTTCGTGATGGAGGCGATCCCCGGGCTCGCGACGTTCCCGACGTGGATCCTCGCGACGTCGGTGCTCGCGGGCACGACGCCGACTCGCAAGGCGTGAGTGCCTGCGTCACACTGCGCCGCGCATGCACCGCACGTTGAAGCCCGAGAACGAGAAGAAGCTCACCGAGCTCCTCACCACGATGATCGGCGAGCTCAAGGGCCGCGCCTCGATCGGCCCCGCCGACGTCGCTCGGCGCCACGGCGGCGAGAACTGGAAACGCTGGATGGAGGACGTGAAGGAGATCGCACGGCGCCTCGCGGAGTCGGGCGCGCTCGAGGTCACGCGCCACGGCAAGCCCGTGACGACGTGGCCGTGGCGCGGTGTGATCCGCTTCCGGCGCGTGCAGCCCGCGTCGGGCACGGCGGAGGGCGCGAACGCCTCGGACGCTCCGACGGCGGAGTGACGTCCGAGCGATCGTCCGCGCATCCGCGGCCGATCCACGCCGCGCGTCAGCGCCGCGCGTCAGCGCCGCGCGTCAGCGCCGCGCGTCAGCGCAGCGCGTCCTCGAGCGCCGTCGCGCGGTCGGTCTTTTCGTCGCGATACTTCACGATGAGCGCGCACGCGACGTGGAGCCCGCGGTGCGTGGCCCAGAGGTCCATCGGCCCCTTCTGCGGCACGGGTCGCGAGCCCGGCACGACCACGGCGCGCTCGGGGATCTCGAGCGGCGCCTCGCGCGTGCCGCGCAGTTCACGCTGGTGCACGACGTCGTACACGACCGTGCCCGACGCGAGGATCGTCCCCGCCGCGAGCACGGCGCCGCGGCGCAGGAGCACGCCCTCGTACACGCCGCAGTTGCCGCCGACGAAGCAGTCGTCCTCCACGATCACGGGCCGCGCGTTCGCGGGCTCGAGCACGCCGCCGATCTGCGCGGCCGCGGAGACGTGCACGCGCTCGCCGATCTGCGCGCACGAACCGACGAGCGCGTGGCTGTCGACCATCGTCCCCGCGCCCACCCACGCGCCGACGTTGACGTAGCACGGCGGCATGAGCACGCACGTCGGCGCCACGAACGCGCCGCGGCGCACGGCGGAGCCGCCGGGCACGACGCGCACGCCGTCCGCAGTGCTCCAGCGGCGCACGTCGAACGGTTCCTTGTCGCGGAACGGCGCCGCGCTCGCATTCCCGAGCACCGCGTCGCACTCGAAGCCCTTCGCGACGACGCCGCTCGCGCGGAAGAGGGCCAGGATCTCCTCCTTGACCCAGCCGTTCACGCGCCACGCGCCGTCCGCGCCGCGTTCGGCGACGCGCACGCTCCCGCGCTCGAGCGCGTCGAGCAGCGCCGTGCCCGTGATCCGTTCCGTCGTCGACATGCTCTTTCCGGTCGCTCGCGCGGAGCGCGAAGGCCGCGCAGTCTAGGCCCACGCGCCGCGCGCGCCTAGAATCCGCGCCCCATGCGAACGGAAGCAGCACGACCGACGGAACGCGGAGCCGGCCCGCGGACGTGGCGCGTGCTCGTCGGCGGCGGAGCCCTGCTCGTGATCGCGTTCATCGTGTTCACGCTCGTGCACGACCCGCGCGCCGACGCGGAGCGCCCAGGTCCCTACGCGCTCGATTGCACGTCGCCGAAGGGCGCGGTCGCCCGCTACGGCGAGTTCCGCGCGCGCGGCGCGAAGCCCGCGGGCGGCTGGTTCCGCTTCGAGGTCTTCGATGCGGCGAAGCCCGAGGACGCTCCCGCCGTGCTGACCGGCGACCGAAAAGCCGAGCCGGTGTGGACCCCGACGCAACCCGAGCTCCTCGCCCTCCCCGAGCGCATCCGCTGGCGCGTCAGTGCGGTGAGCGCGGATGCGCTCGTGCTCGACTCAAAGGAGTGCGCGGCGGAGCGCGTGCAGTGAGCGGCGCGCACGTCGGACGTGCGCGGTCCTTGCCGTCGGCCGGGGCCTCGTGACGTTGTTCGCCCATTCTCCGGCCCTCGACGAACGGAATGCTCGCTAGACTCGTGGGGACTCCGCTCGACAACGTCGAGCCCCACGCATCGAACGAGGCCGCATGTCCACACGCAAAGTCGTCGGCATCGCGCTGATCGTCCTTGGCCTGATCTGGACGGTCGGGTTCCCGAAGAGCGCCGAGCTCCTGCGCCCCGACGTCGCAGCGTCCATCTCGATCAGCGTGGTCACGGTCGGTTCGGGACTCCTCCTCATGTCCACTCGGCCATGGCGCAACGTGCTCCTCTCGATCGCGCTTCTGGGATCGCTCGCCGGCAACTACGCCCTGTATGCACGCACCCGGACTTCGTCGCAACTGCTCGCACGACTCACACCCCAAGGTGCCGGGGTCGATGGCGGGCGTAGCGGCCGCTGATCGGGACTGCGCAATCAGGTGACCCTCTCACGAGTCACGGCCAGCGATGGCGTACGTCGCCGGCCGCGAATCGTGCTGTGAATCACCCGACTCCGGATCTCGTCAGACGGAGGCGCGCTTCCCGCGTCCACGAGCACGCGAAACGAAGGGGGCAACCTTTCGAAGTGCGTACAAGAAACGACGCGCGGCCCCGGCGTGCGCGAGCACATTGATGCGGCCTGGGGTGAGCGCCCGGCCTACCATCGCGAAGCCGATCCGCGTCCGACTTGGTTCGGTGCCCCAGGCTGGGTCCGCGGTTCGAGCGCTCCGCGGGCCTCCGGAGCCGTGGGCGCGGGGGTCGCTCCTCCGCCGGCGTTGCATGGACTCCATGCATCGCCTAGACTGCGGCCCGTGATCCTCTCGTTCGCCGACCGCGCCACCGAGGCGCTGTATCACGGCGAGACTGGAGGGGCGACCAAGCGCATCCCCGTCGGGATTCGCGCGACTGCACTTCGCAAGCTCGACATGCTCGACGCGGCGCACGACCTGAGAGACCTTCGCGTGCCGCCCGGAAATCGACTGGAAGCGCTTCGCGGCGATCTGACCGGTCGGCACTCGGTTCGCATCAACGACCAGTGGCGCCTCGTCTTCCGCTGGACCACCACGGGTCCGGCCGACGTGCGCATCCTCGACTACCACTCCTGAAGACACCGACATGCAGCCCAAGCACCGCGTCCCCACGCACCCGGGGAGGATCCTCCTCGAGGAGTTCCTCGGGCCGCTGGGTGTCACCCAGGTCGATTTCGCAGCCCACATCGGCGTCTCGCTCCAGCGCGTCAACGAGATCGTGCGCGGTCGGCGCGGGGTGAGCCCCGAGACCGCGTGGCTCTTCTCGCAGGCGTTGGGCACGACGCCGGAGTTCTGGATCCACTTGCAGGTGCAGCACGACCTCGCGCGCACGAAGCCGACGCACGGGGTCGGTCGACTCAAGCGCTCCGCGTGAGCAGGCTGGGATGGCTCCTCGGCGAGGCCGCGAACGATAGCCCGGGGCCGTCCTGGTCCGCGGATCAGCGCGCATCCACCCGACCCAACGCCCACCGCGCCGCGCGTTCGTACTCCGCGGCGGCGCGCTCCAGGTCCTGCTTCTCGACCTTCTCGTGGTCGGTGTGCGCGTCGAGGATCGAGCCGGGGCCGATCAGGAGCGGCCGGCCCCGCCGCGGGAGGTGCGGCACGACCGGGCCTGTCTACGGGTAGTAGACCTCGAACCATTCGGCCCAGGGCTTGCCCAGGAGTCCCTTCGCGACAATGAGAACGTGGAACTGGGCGCTGACTACGGGAACCGATGCGTCCGTGGAGCAGATGACGTCAGCACGCTCCAACGAGGTCCATTTCCACGGCGCTGAGAGGTTCTTCCTCTGCCGAACCCCGATCAGAACCTGTCCCGACTTCACGCAACGAACGATCAGAAGGAAGGCCGCCTCGTGACCTGAGTTGAGACTCAGTGTGTAGTCGTATCCATTCTCGATCGTCGAGCGAGACACGGATCGATCGGCCGAGGCGCGCCGTCCCGCGTCCCGCGCGCGTTCGTCGGAGCAGCCGCTACACCTGAACTTGGGAGCGATGACGCTCTGCGCCAGGACGAAGTCGTCCGGGCAGCGCACCTCGGGGCCGGCCACGACCGTGGGGTCGGCCGCGCCGTCCTTCACGGAACGACAGGCCACCGCGCAGATCAAGGTGCAGGCGACGAGGCTCGTCCACGCGCCCGACCAGCGCGTCGAATCGGGATCACGCTCGGGCTCACCCAGGAAACCGCGGAACGGAAGCCGGAGGCCTCGCCTAATGCTCATTTCGCATCCACCCGCGCCAACGCCCACCGCGCCGCGCGTTCGTACTCCGCGGCGGCGCGCTCCAGGTCCTGCTTCTCGACCTTCTCGTGGTCGGTGTGCGCGTCGAGGATCGAGCCGGGGCCGATCAGGAGCGGCCGGCCCCACCGCGGGAGGTGCGGCACGTCCGTACCGAACGCGATCGCGATGCCTTCGTTGCCTTCGGGCACGACGAACTCGATCGGCGGGTAGGCCTTCGCGTGCAGCGCCACGCTCACGTTCGGGCCGAGGCAGCGTTCGATGCGCGCCTGCACGCGCTCCACGGGCTCGACCGTGCGCACGAAGATCTCCGCCTCGGCCTTCGCCGCGACGACGTTGGCCGCGACGCCGCCCTGGATCTGGCCGACGTTGATCGTGCCGGCGCCGAGCACGGGGTGGCTCCCCCACGACTCGCTCAAGAGCCGGTGCGCGCAGTGCACGAGCTCGTGCACGGCACTCGGGCCGACGTTCTGCGAGCTGTGTCCCGCGACGCCCTTCGCCGCGAGCTTCGCCTTTAACGTGCCCTTCCCCGCCGCGACGGAGCGCAGGGCCGTCGGCTCGCCCACGATCGTGAACGCCGGGTCCCAAGGCTCGGCGAGGCGCGCGTTCGCGAGCGTCGCTCCCGCGCTGTCCGTCTCCTCGCCCGCCGTGAACAGGAGGCCGATGCGATCCTCGCCGCTCGCGAGCATGCGCTCCGCCGCCGCGAGCATCGCCACCGCCGGGCCCTTCGCGTCGCACGCGCCGCGGCCGTGGATCGTCATGCGCTCCTCGCGCACGCCGAAGAACGGCGGCACCGTGTCGAGGTGCGTGCAGAACACGACGCGCGGCTTCCCGGCGCGCGCGAGCACGTTGAAACGGCCGGGAGCGAGCTCCTGCCGCTCCACCGCGAAGCCGATCGGCGCCAGACGGCGCGCGAGCGCGTCGCCGTAGCTCCCTTCACTGCCGGTGACGGAGGGGATCTCGATCCAATCGCACAACGTTCGGAACCAGGGCTGCATGGGCGGCGTCTCGCGGGCGGCGTAGTCTAGGCGCTTCGCACTCCGTCCCGCACGCCGAGAATCCCATGCTGATCCCGATCGTCGTCGCGCTTGCGAGCGCGCTCCCTGCCCAGGACACGCACCCGTTCGCCGCGCTGCGCGGCCGCTTCGAGAGAGCCTTCGAGGCGCGCGACCGCGCCGCGTGCGCGGCCTTGTGGAAGGAGGCGGGCGAGCTCGTGCTCCCGCTGATCGACGCGGACCTCGAGGGCAGCCTGAAGCTCGTCGAGACGAGCGCCACGCCCGACCTCGCGCGGGTGAGGACGATGCGCGCGCGCGCGCAGTGGGGTGCTTCGCTCGCGAGCGAGGTCACGGGCGCGCCGCTCTTCGCCGACTACGCGGCGAGCTTCGCGGGCTGGACCACGGAGCAGGCGGCGGAGTTCCGCGCGGGCCAGAAGGCCTACCGCGAGGCAGGTGTGTCGATGAAGAAAGGCGACGCGCGCGCGGCGCTCGATCAGGCGGAGTCGTGTGCTCTGCGAGCG
>JACRIO010000321.1 GCA_016220035.1 Planctomycetota bacterium
CCCAGCGCCGCGGTTGGCGCGGGGGAGGACGCCGAAGGGCGCGCACGCCGACGTGGCACGACGGCGCGGGCGCTCGCGCGCGAGCTGCGCGGCGATCTCGACGCGATCGTGCTCACGGCGATGCGCAAGGAGCCCGAGCGGCGCTACGCCTCGGTCGAGCGCCTCGCGGACGACCTCGCGCGCTTCCTCGCGGGTCGACCGGTCGCCGCGAAGGGCGAGAGCTTCTCCTACCGCGCCCGAAAACTCGCGGCGCGGCACCGTTTCGCGACCGGCGCGCTGCTCCTCGCGCTCTTCGTGCTCGTGTCGGCGGCGATCGCGGTCGGGATCAGCGCGCGCACGGCGAAGGCGCGGCTCGTCGAGGTCCAACGGCTCTCCGACCTCCGGCAGCTCACGGATCTGCGCGCGCGGGCGGAGGAGCTCTGGCCCGCGCGTCCGACGCAGTTGCCCGGGATGCAGGCGTGGCTCGAAGCGGCGCGCACGCTGCACGACCGCGGCACGGACCACGCGTCCGCGCTGGAGCGGCTCCGCGCGCGCGCGCTCCCCTACGACGCGCAGCAGCGCGAGCTCGATCGCGCCGGCCATCCGCGGCGCAGCGAGCTCGACGCCGCGCGCGTGCGCCTCGCCTCGCTCCGCTGGCGGCTCGAGCACGAGAGCGGCGACGTGCGCGCGCTGCCCGAGCGCATCGCGACGCTCGAGCGCGAGATCGGGGAGCTCGAGCACGCCGTCCTGGAGCGCCGCACGTGGGCGTTCACCGACCCAGCCGACCGTTGGGAGCACGACGAGCTCGTGCAGCTCCTCGACGAGCTCGCGGGCTTCGCCGCGCCGAAGTCCGGCGCGATCGACCGCATGCGCTCGCGCGCCGAGCTCGCGGAGGCGCTGGAGAAAGACCTCGGCGACACGCACGCCGAGGCGTGGCGCGCCGCCATCGCGACGATCGGCGACCCCGCGCGCGCGCCGCACTACGGCGGGCTCGTCCTCACGCCGCAAATCGGCCTCGCTCCGCTCGGTCCCGACCCCGAGTCGGGGTTGTGGGAGTTCGCCGAGCTCTCGACGGGACGGCCGCCGGAACGCGGCGCGGACGGACGCCTCGCGATCGGCGAGGAGACGGCGCTCGTGCTCGTGCTCCTTCCCGGCGGGCGCGCGCGCATCGGAAGCGCCGCGCCGGGCACCGGCGACGATCCGGACGACGAAGATCGTCTCACCCGCGCCGACGAGCAGCCGCCGAACGCGGTCGAGCTCGCGCCGTTCTTCCTCTCGAAGTACGAGATGACCCAAGGCCAGTGGCTGCGCTTCTCGGGCTCGAATCCGAGCGCCATCGCGCCGGGACAGCAGCACGGGGACCACACGACCGGCCTCGGGCATCCCGTCGAGCACATGTCCTGGGAGGAGGCGGACACGATGCTCTGGCGGATGGGGCTCGTGCTCCCCACCGAAGCGCAGTGGGAGTATGCCGCGCGCGCCGGCACGCGCACCGCATGGTGGACCGGCGACGATCGCGATGCGCTCGAGGGCGCCGCGAACATCGCGGACGCGGCCGCCCGTCGGGTCGGAGCGCCGTGGCCCGCGATCCGCGAGTGGCCCGAGCACGACGATGGTCACGTCGTCCACGCGTCGGTCGGCACGTACCGCCCCAACCCGTTCGGCCTGCACGACACGGCGGGCAATGTGTGGGAGTGGTGCCTCGACGAGTACGCGCTCTACGATCTCCCGACCGAACCCAGGACGGGCCTGCGCCAGTGGAAGGGCGGGCGCGAGCACTGCGGGCGTGGCGGGAGCTACATGGAAGGCGCGGCGAGCACGCGCTCTGCGCACCGCGGGCACGCGGTCCTGGGCGCGCGCGAGGCGAGCATCGGCGTCCGACCCGCGCGCGTCGTCGAGTGAAGCTCGTCAATCGCGATCGACGACGACGTTCACGGCAAGCCCTGTGTCGCCGAAACCGAGCAGGTTCCAGTCGCTCTCCTTTCCGTCCGCCCAGAGGAGCGCATTGCGCGCGCTGCCCATCCCCCCCGGGCAGTTCAGGCCGTGGTCCAGCAGGTCGTAGCTCCCCGCCGTCCAGTCGGACGCCGCTCCGCCCGCGTAGTCGATCCCCGGCCGCACCACGCGGATGGCGCGGCGCCCGTTGCCGCTGAACGCGGCCCACTCGGCGGCCGTCGTGCAAGAGGGCGGCTGGTCGCTCTGCGGCGGCGACTCGACGACGTGCCAGACCACCGCGCCGTTCGCGCCGATCACGGTGTCGTACAGGGGGCTGCCGAAGCTCGTGCGTCGGACCTCGACGAGGAAGCACTCGGCTCCGTCCCCATCGGTGTCGCGCGGGAGCACGAGGACCGTGCCGCTCTCCTTGACGTCCAGCAGCGCGTAGTCGCCGTCGATCGGCGCGTAGCGCGGCGTCACCCAGCCCAGGCAGAGCTTGTGGAAGGGATCGAGGTGCGTCGTCGTCGAGGTATTGCTGCCCATGAGCGAGAGTACGCCGACCTCGGTGTCGTAGTTGAAGTCCTTCACGTAGAGGTCCGTGAGGCCGAGGATCAGGTGCGCGAGCTCGTGCGCCCCCACTTCCCAGTTGAGCGCGGGGTTGCTCGTGAACCATTCGCTGATCGCCGGGACGACGACGCCGTCGACGATGACGGGCAGGCCCGTGCAGAACGGTTCGAGGGGGCGCGTGAAGCCGTCGGTCATGCCCTGCGGGACGACGATCAGCACCGCGAGCTCGCTCTCCGGCTGGAGCACGCCGTCTCCGTTCGTGTCGTACTGCGCGAAGTCCACGTCGGCGTCCGCGAGCTGGACGATCTCGGCCCAGCGCTCGGCGTGCCCGCCGATGAACCCGTCCGCCAGGGGCATCCCGCAGTTGAACTGCGTGTGATTCCAGTAGTGGGCCTCGGTCTTCGATGCGTCGTATTCGCGCACGCCCGCGTTCGTCAGCCCGAAGCGTCCGCCCGAGACCTTGTCGTAGTAGTCCGCGACGCCCGTGGGCCCGTACATCGCGCTCGTCACTTGCGCGATGGTCGGGATCACGGCGTTGGGCGCCGCGCGCGGTATGCGGTGGACGAGCGTCAGGACTCGGCGCGTCCCGATCGCCGCTTCGACCCGCTGCCCCGCGAGTTCCGCGGCCGAGCCCCGGCCGATGGAGGGCGCCTCCGCGAGGTCGGGCACGAGCCCCGCCTCGATCGCGAGGTGCAGCGCGCGATCCCCCATCGAGACGGGAGCGCCGGACGTGCGCCACTCGAGCCAGATCCCGGTGAGCGTCCCCGGAGGGAGGAAGACGTGCTTGCGATCGAACGTGAACGACTGGGTCTCGAACGGAAAAGCCCCCTCCGCGAGCACGACGACGTCGCTCGTGGTCGGCCCGGGGGTCACGAGGCGCATCTGGAGGCTCGCCGCCGAGCCCCCGAGCACCTCGCCGCTGAACGACGCGGCGATCTCCGCGTTGGCCGGCAGCGTGATGAGCGCCGCGAGCCCGGGCACCTGCGACCACGCACCCGAGGCCGTCGTGACGGCCGGACCGCTCGGCGCGACGACGATGCGCTCCACGGAGCAGGGCGTCGCGCTGGTCACCCACGCGGTGCGGTCGCCGAGCGTGGCGACGCCGCCCGCGTCGACGAGCCACTCCACCGTCGCGGTGTGCCACCCCGCGGCCAGCGCGGGCGTCTCGAAGCGCATCTGGTGCGTCTGTCGCGACGCGCGGCCGGCAAAGACGACGTCGCCGGGCTCGCAGAGCGCGCCGTCGACGAGCGCGCGCACGAAGAGGCGCATGTTCGCTCCCTGCACGAACGTCTCCGCGCTGAACCCGACCACCGCGCTCCCCGCGACGGAGAGCTGGAACGGGACGGAGAGGCCGGGCACGGGAACGAAGCTCGACGAGGTCGTGACCGTGTTGGAGCCGCTCGGCGCCGTGCCGTGCGCCACGTTCGCGCCGTGGCGGAGCTCGAGCGCCTCCGCTCGCAGGAACCCGGTGACGCCGGGGTCGACGAGCCACTGCACCTCGACGGTGTGAATGCCCTCTCCGACGATGCTCGTGAAGGCGAACGAGCGCGCGCCCTGGAACGCGCCCTCGGTGAAGACGACGTCCGCGGGTGCTGCGACGCCGCCGTCGACGAGCGCGCGGACGAACATGCGGCCCGTGCTCGAGTTCGTGGAAGCCTCGGCGGAGAACACGATCACGAGCGGCGTCCGCTCGTCCTCGGCGACGAAGCTCGCCGACGCGCGTGGGACGTTCACGTAGTTCGTGGACTGCGTGGTGAGGAACCCCCAGGACGCGGAGGCCTGCGTCGGCTCCACCCGCAGATCGAGCGTGCCGGACGGGAGCGCGGGCTCCATCGGAACGGCCAAGACCCCGCCGTCGGCGTGCGGGAAGGGCGGATGGGGCGGGGCCGGGGCGACGGAGCGCCGCTGGACCGGCGCGAACGCGGTGGCGAAGAGGAGCACGAGGCCGGTCGCGGAGAGGACCCGAAGACGAGTGCGAAGGGGTTGCATGGAATCACCTCGCTGCTCCACGCCGAGACCGGCGCCGGCGGCCGACGGCAATCTGGCGGAAAGTCGTGCTTGGACCGCTCCTGGTCCGGAGTCCCGGCCCGTGGGTTCGTCCGTCGCATCGATCCCACGGCTTTGGACCCCGCGCAGGGTCGCGCAGCTTCAATCTCTGCATGCCGCGAGCCGCCCCACACGCGCGCCGCTCGAAGCGCACCGCGACGGATCGCGGCGGAGGTCTCGAATGGCCCGCTTGGCACTCGCGTTGGGCCTCGCGGCCCGCGTGTGGGGTGGATCGCGACCGAAGCGCACCGGGAGTACGCCGCTCGCATCGTCGGGGGCGTAGCGCGTCAATCGCGCTCGACGACGAAGCGCTGGATCGGACCCGAAGCGCCGAAGGCGAGCAGGTTCCAGCCGCTCTCGCCGCCGTCCGCCCACAAGAGTGCGTTGTGGGGCGCTCCCATCCCCGGACAGAGCAGGCCGTGGTCGAGCAGGTCGTAGCTCCCGAACGTCCAATCGGAAGCGCTCCCGCCCGCGTAGTCGACCCCGGGCCGCACCACGCGGAGCGCGCGCCGCCCATTGCCGCTGACCGCCGCCCACTCCGCCAGCGTCATGCAGCCGGGCTCGAAGGCGTTCTGCGAAGGCGACTCGACGATGTGCCAGACGATCGCGCCGTTCGCGCCGATGACCTCGTCGTAGAGCGGATCGCTGAACGCCGTGCGCCGGGTCTCGACCAGGAAGCACTCCATCCCGTCTCCGTCCTGGTCGCGCGGGAGCACGAGCACCGCGCCGCTCTCCTTGACGTCCTGCAGGCCGTACTCGCCGTCGATCGGCGCGTACATCGGCGTCGCCCAGCCGAGCGAGAGCTTGTGGAACGCGTCGAGGTGGCTCGTCGTCGACAGGTTGTCGGCCATGAGCGAGAGCGAGCCCGCCTCGGTGTCGAAGTTGTAGCCGTTCGCGTAGAGGTCGGTCAGGCCGAGGATCAGGTGCGCGAGCTCGTGCGTCGCCACTTCCCAGTTCAGCGACGGGGCGCTCGTGAACCACTCGCTGATCGCCGGGACGATGACCCCGTCGACCACGACCGGCGTGCCCGTGCAGTAGGGGCTCAGGTCGCGCGTGAACCCGGCCGTCCCTCCCTGCGGCACGACGATGAGCACCGCGAGCTCGCTCTCCGGCTGGAGCACGCCATCGCCGTTCGTGTCGAACGCGGCGAAGTCGACGTCGGCGTTCGCGAGGCCCACGACCTCCGCCCAGCGCTCGGCGTGACCGCCGGCGTACCCGTCGGCGGCCGGCATGCCGCAGCCGAAGGGCGCGTGGTTCCAGTAGTGGTCCTCGGTCTCGAGCGAGTCGTACTCGCGGACGCCCGCGTTCACGAGGCCGAACCGGCCGCCCGAGACCTTGTCGTAGTAGTCGGTCATGCTCGTCGAGCCGTAGAGCGCGTCGGTGACCTGCGCGATGGTCGGGATGACCGCGTTGGGAGCCGCGCGCGGGATGCGGTGGATGAGCGTGAGCACCTTCCGCGTGCCGATCGCGGCCTCGACGAGCTGTCCGTCGGGCGAGTCCTGCGAGCCGCGGCCGATCGCAGGCGCCTCGGCGAGGTCGGGCACCGCACCCGACTCGATCGTGAGGTGCAGCACCCGGTCGCCCATCGAGACGGAGCCGCCGATCGCGCGCCACTCGAGCCAGATCCCGCTCAGCGTCGCGGGCGGGAGGAAGACGTGCTTGCGGTCGAACGTGAACGACTGGGTCTCGAACGGGAAGCCGTTCTGCGCGAGGACGGCGACGTCGCTCGTGGTCGGCCCGGCCGTGACGAGCCGCATTTCGAGCCGCGAGCCCGTGCCCGACAGCACCTCGCCGCTGAACGAGGCAGCGATCTCCGCGTTCGGCGGCAGCGTGAGGAGCGTGGAGAGCCCCGGCACCTGCGTCCATGCGTTGCTGCTGGTCGATACCGACGGACCGCTCGGCGCGACGACCGTGCTCTCGTGCACGCCGGGCCGCATGTCCTGCGTCGTCACCCAGAGCGTGCGATCGCCGAGGAACCCGATACCGCCCGCGTCGATCAGCCATTCGATCGTCGCGGTGTGCCAGCCGGGGGCCAGGGTCGGGGATCCGAAACGCATCTGGTGCGCCTGGCGCGAATTGCGCCCTGCGAAGACCACGTCGCCGGGCAGGCAGGACGCGCCGTCGACCAGCGCGCGGACGAAGAGGCGCTTGTTCGCGCCCTGCACGAGCGATTCCGCGCTGAAACCGACGACGGACTTGCCGGACGTCGGGACGTAGAAGGCCACGCTCGCGCCCGGCACGGGCACGAAGCTCGGCGTGGTCGTGACGCTGTCGGGGCCGCTCGGCGGAGTGTCGTGCGCGACGTTCGCGCCGTGGCGGAGCTCGAGCGACTCGGCGCGCAGCGAGCCGGTCACGCCCGGGTCGACGAGCCACTGGATCTCGACCGTGTGGACGCCGCGGTCGACCTCCGTCGTGAACGCGAAGGTGCGCGCTCCCTGGAACAGGCCCTCCGTGAACACGATATCGGCCGGGGCGGCCACGACGCCGTCGACGAGCGCGCGCAGGAACATGCGGCCCGTGCTCGAGTCGGTGAAGGCCTCGGCGGAGAACAGGGCGACGAGCGACGTGTCGTCCGATGCCGCCACGAAGGTCGCAGAGGCGCGCGGGACGTTCACGAAGTCGTTCGACACCGTCGTGAGGAACCCCGAGGTCCCGCTCCCCTGCCCGGGCTCCACGCGCAGGTCGAGCGTGCCGCGCGGGAGCGCGAGCTCGGGCTGGAAGGTCAGGCCTCCGCCGCCCGCGTGCGGGAAGGGCCGACTGGGCGGCGCGGGGGTCACTTGGCGACGCTGAGCAGCGAGGGACAGGGAGAGCAGGGCGGCGGCGGCCGCGCACGTGAACAGGCGGGAGCATTGGACGGAGTACATGGGTTCACCTCGCTCCTCCACGCCGCGTTCTCGCCTCCGGGCCGACACTCGATCGAGGAAAACCCGCGGGGCCGGTCCACCTTCCCGTCAGCGTCCCGCGCCGCCCGCGTGCTTGGACCACATGGCCCCGCCGCGCGGGACGCCGCGCCGGCGAACGGAGCCCGCTCCCGTGCGTGCAGCAGGCGACCGGGCGGGTGCGGCGCGCGCGCCGGCGGAGCGGGTCGGGCGCGCGCGCCGGCGGAGCGGGTCGGGGAAGCGCGCCGGCGGAGCGGGTCGGGGAAGCGCTGGACTCCGCCGACCGGCGTGCGCATCTTCACCCGCGGCATGGCGTCGAACGCTCCCCCCACGCGCGCCGAGCTCGAAGCGCACCGCGACGGTTCGCGCCTGAGGTTGCGCACGGCCCTCGCGGCGCTCGCGCTGAGCCTCGCGGCCCTCGTGTGGGGCTGGTCGCGGTTGATGGTCGTCGTCGGGAACGCGCGCACGGCCGGCCACACCGCGAACGCGGCCGACATGGCGCGCGAGGACCCGGTCGGTCTCGCGCTCTTCGCCCTCGGACTGCTCGGCGCGTTCGCGCGCACGCTGCTCGCGGCGCTGTCGTTCCTGCACGCGCGGCACGTGGAGCGGGCACTCGCGGAGCTCCCGGGCGGCGCGCCCGACAGCGCGGTACGCTGAGCCCATGCCGAACGCCCCCGCGACGCCGTCCAATCTCTACCCGAGCCTCTACTACGACGACGCCCCGCGCGCGATCGAGTTCCTGTGCCGCGCGTTCGGCTTCGAGAAGCGCATGGTCGTGCCGGGCCCCGACGGGACGGTGCGGCACTCCGAGCTCAGCCTCGGCTCCGGCGTGCTCATGGTCGCCTCGGTGAAGGCGGAGCGTGGCCTGAAGAGCGTGCGCGCCGCGGGCGGCGTCACCGGCGCCGTGTGCGCCCGCGTCGCCGACCCCGACGCGCACTTCGCGCGCGCGAAGGCCGCGGGTGCCGTGATCACGCAACCGTTGAAGGACGAGGACTACGGCTCGCGCGGCTACATGTGCGAGGACCCCGAGGGCCAGCAGTGGTACTTCGGGACCTACTCGCCAGGTGCCTGGTGGGACGGGAACGACCCGCACGCCGGGAAGCACTGATCGAACGACCTCGCGCGCGGGCCATCACACATCGACGCCCCTCGGCGGATTGGTCTGCGATCCCGTGGGTTCGTGAGCCTGTACTTCGACGTCGACGAATGGCGCGAAGGCCCGCTCGATCTCCCGACGCACGTCGGTCCAGTCGAGGCCACCATTGCCACAGCCGAGTGGCGGGATGGCGATCGAACGGATCCCGAGCTCGCGCACCACACGCACCAGGTCGTCGAGGCCGTCGCACACCCAGGCGAGTTGTGAGGGATCGCGCCAATGCTTCTTCGTCGGGAAGTGAATGATCCACGTCGGCCCGACGAGCGCGCTCGAGCGCGTCACGAACATCCGGCCGACCCGAACGTCACCGCGCTTGCACGCGCGGATGTACTCGCCGGAGCTCTCCGGAAACGCATCCCGCACCTGGAGCGCCAGCCCCTTCCCCATCACTCCGACCTCGTTGACCGTGTTCACGACGGCCTCGGCGTGCGACTCGAGGAGGTTGCCTTGGACGTAGCGGATCATCGGAAGTACCCGTCGGGCTTCGTGGCCAGCCTGAGCGTCGGCGCACGACACTGCAACCGCCCACTCACTCGCTCTTCGATGTCGTGCCCTCGGACCGCGAGGCCCACGATTGCGGTCAGCAGCGGGTTGACTCTGAATGGGAACTGATCGATTCGTGCCCGCGACAATTCCTGGGTGCGCTGGTTGGGTTGCGCGCCAGCGGGTACCGTCACGTCGACCTCATTGCATCCCGCGAAGGAGTTCCAGCATGCAATCCAATTCCTCGACCGCTCGCCCTCCCGACAAGCTCATGACGTTCCTCGGCCACGGCAACGTCGACGCACCGCTCTGGTTCCTTGGCATGGAGGAAGGTACGCACGAAGATCGGATGACGCTCGAGGAGAACCTCGCGATCCGCGTCAAGCACTATTCCCAGGTCATGGACCTGCATCGTTCCCAGGAGCTCCTGGGTTGGCCGATCGCGGAGCGGACGCGACTCACGCACGTTTGGTACTGGATGGCCAAGCTGACTCGCGGCCTCGTCCATGGTGACGCTGACTGGCTCGACACGAACAAGGCGCGTGACTACGTCCGCACTGCGTTGGCGAGAGAGACGGACGACTGCTTCCTGGCCGAGCTGTTGCCCCTGCCCAAGAAGTCGGCGCAGGCGTGGCCGGAGGTTTATCGCCAATGGTGGCCCACCCGGTCCGAGTACGAACGTGCCGTGATTCCGCAGCGCATCGAGTTGCTGCGAGAGAGCATCGCCCGCCACCGCCCGCGCTGGATCATCGCCTTCGGCATGGAGCACGCGTGGGCGTTCGAACGATTGCTCGCGCCGACGAACTGGGCGGTCATCGGAAAGTGCAGGACAGGCGTGCTACCGCGTTCCTCAACTCGCGTCGCGATCACCCCCTTCTTCGGTAACGGGGCCTTCGGCGGGCACGACGCCCAGCAGTTGCTGAAGTCTCTCCGCGAACACTCCTAGGTTCGTTTCTCGCCTGCCTATGCGAACGGCATCGTCTCCGCGGAGTCGCGTGCAGTCCATGCTGCTACGATGGCGCGGATGAAAACGTGTGAGTGCGGGTGCAACGAAACCTCGAAGAACGAATTCCTCCCGGGACACGACCAGAAACTCCGCGTCCTTCTCGAGCAGCGCGTGGGTGGACTCCTCGCGCTGCGGTCCCTGATCGAAGCGGTGCAGGAGTATCAGTCGGGCGAGTGGACCGAGCAGCAGCTCGGCCAACACGTCCGCAAGCTCTTCCGCCGATCGTAGTCCGACCGGGCGTGAAGACCGTCGCGTGGACTGCCCATGGCTACTTGGTCGCGTGGGACAGCACGCGCTCGGCGACGAAGCGCGCGAACAGGTCGGCCTTGAGCGCGGCGCCGCGTTCGTTCACGTGTGCGCCGTCGGACCACAGGGCCGGGTCCTTCGACATCGCGGGCTCGAAGTCGAACCACGGGAGCGATTGCGAGCGCGCAACCTCCGCCAGCACCGCGTTGTTCTCGCGGAACGCGCGCTGGTAGAGCTCCTCGCCGGCGAAGTCGCCCTTCGTCGGGCACCATGCCCAGCTCGCGAGCACGAGCTTCGTCCCGCGGGCGGCGCACAGGGCCGCCATCTCCTCCAGGTTGCGGCGGAACCAGCGCGGCGGGTTTTGCGCGAGCGCGTTCGACGGGTCGAGTGCTGCGTTCTCCGCCCGCGTCGCGCGGTCGACGAGCGCGTTGCGCGGCGAGAAGCCCGTCTGCACGCCGAGCCAGCGCACGACGAGCGAGTGGTCCCACCAGCGCACGTCGTCGTCCCACGGTTTGCGGTAGCCCGCGTCGTCGCTCGTGAAGACGGCGGGCTCGACGAGGCGCGGGTGGACGTCGTTCGTGTTGTCGTAGTAGAGGACGACGTCGGGCTCCCACTCCAAGGCGCGCAACGCGACGAGGATCAGGCTCTCGAACGACGTGTAGCCGGGCACGCCCGCGTTCACGACCTCGACGTTTGCGCGTCCGTGGCGCGTGCGCAGGAGCTCCCCCATCACGGCCGGGTACGTCTCCCGGTCGTCGTGCACGCCCGTTTCGTACGTCGTCGAGCCGCCGATGCAGACGATGCGCGTCGTCCCCGCGGGCTTCGGCACGGCGAAGTCGGGGCCGCGCGTTCCATGCGCATTGTGGCGGTTCTTTCCGTCGGCCGAGACGAAGCGCTCGTTCAGCGCATAGACGAGGTGCGGGTGCGGCCGGAAGCGGAACGCGCTCGCGGGCATCTGGTCGAGGCGCGCGAACTTCCCCTGGCGCTCGGGAGATGCGACTTGGAAGAGGTAGACGCGCCAACCGACCTCCACGAGCACGAAGCCGAGCGCGAGCGCGGCGAGCGCGCGCTTCCATCGGCCGGGTTTCGAGCCTTGCTCCATTGCGCGGGTCGCGGAGGCTACCCTACGCGCCCATGCGCGTCGCCCTCGTCCACATGCGCCACGCCCACACGGGCGGGACCGAGCGCTACCTGAACCAGACCGCCGCCTTCCTCGCCGAGCGCGGCGACGACGTCACGATCGTCTGCCGCTCCCACGAAGCGCCGCCGCACCCCGCCGTGCAGTTCGAGGAGCTCCGCCCGATCGCGATCGGCGCGACGGCGCGCATGAAGACCTTCGCGAAGGCCGTCGAGAAGCACGTGAAGGCCGCGCGCTACGACGTCGTCTACGGCCTCGGCAAGACGTGGACGCACGACGTGATCCGCCTCGGCGGCGGATGCCAGGCGACGTACCTCGAGCTCGCGCACGAAGCCACGCTCGAACCGTGGGAGCGCGCGCTGCGCCTGAAGGACGGCAAGCACGAGGCCGCGCTCGAGATCGAGGCCAAGGCGCTCGCGAAGGGCGCCTACCGCCGCGTCGTCGTGAACTCGAAGCTCGTCGGCGACGACGTCGTGCGCCGTCACGGCGTGCCGAAGGAGAAGGTGGCGCTGATCTACAACGGCGTCGACGTCGAGCGCTTCACGCCCGCGCTGCGCGCGACGAAGGGTGCCGAGTTGCGCCAGGAGCTCGGTCTACCGGCGGACGAGCGCGTCGTGCTCTTCCTCGGCTCGGGCTACGGCCGCAAGGGGCTCGACATCGTGCTCGACGCGTTCGCGCAGGTGGCGCGCGCGGCGAAGGCCGCGAAGGCGGGCACCGCGCACCTGCTCGTCGTCGGCTACGACTCCGGCGCCGTGCGCTGGGAAGCGCGCGCGAAGGAGCTCGGCCTCGCGAACGTCGTGCGCTTCCTCGGCGGGCGGCGCGACACGGAGACGTGCTACGCCGCGGCCGACCTCTACGTCCTGCCGACGCGCTACGACCCGTTCGCGAACACGACCGTCGAGGCGCTCGCGAGCGGCCTCCCCGTGATCACGACGACGACGAACGGCGCGTCCGAGTTGATCGTCGAGGGCCAGTGCGGCTCCGTGCTGCCGCGCGCGGACGACGTCCCGGCCCTCGCGCGCGCGCTCGCGACCTGGCTCGCGCCGGCGCGGCTCGAATCGGGTGCCCTGGCCGCGCGCAAGCTCGCGGAGCAGCACTCCGCGCGCTCGAAATGCGCGCAGAGCGCCGCGGTGCTCGACGCCGTGTTGAAGGAGAAGCGCGCCGAACCCGCCGGGCGATGAGGACCGGCTGGACGGGCGGGCAGTACTCGCTGTGGCGCGCGGCGCTCGGGTTCGTGCTCGCGTGGTTCTGGCTCCGCGGGCTCTTGGACACGTGGCAGGGCTTCGACGCGCTCGGCGCGGACGTCCCGCTGCGCCACCACTGGATCGAGCTCGAAGAGACCCTGGAGCCGACGTTCACGGGGCTTCAGCCGTACGCGGCGTTCACGGTCCTCATCGCCGCCGCGGTCGCGCTCGCGCTCGGGTGGCGGGATCGAATCGCTGCGTCCGTGCAACTCGGCGCGTTCGTGTGGATCGTGGTCTCGTTTCCGATGGCCGAGGTCCATCGGGTGCACCTGCTCGGCGGGCTGCTCGTCGTGCACGTCCTCGTCCCTTCGACGCCGTTCGGCTCGCTCGCGGCGTCCGGGCGCGCCGATCCAGCGGGCGGATGGCGCTTCCCGCACTGGCTCGCATGGGCAGCGAGGAGCGCTTGGGGAGCGTGGGTCTTCCCGCGCGAGTGGCGCCACGTGGCCGACCTGGCGACGGCACCGGTCGAGGCCTTCCAAACCTGGGCGTGGAGCCTGGCGGACGAGGGCGCACTCTTCCTCCGGTGGCTCGGCGACTCCGCTCCGGGGTTCATGCGCGTCGGGTGGGTCGCGACGGGTTTCTGCAACGTCCTCTACCTGCCGCTCGCGCTGTGGCCTCGAGGTTGGGCCCTCGCCTGGTGGCTGCTGGCGTTCGGACTCCTGTTCGGGGTCGCGGTCAACCCGCTTCAGGCCTTGCCCGCCTCGGGGTACCTCGGTCAGGCGCTGCTGCTCGCGCTCTTCTTCGACCCCGCGTGGATCCCCGCGCGCGGCGGCGACGTGATCGAGCGGCTCTACTACGACGGAGCGTGCGGTCTCTGCCAGCGCGCGGTGCGCTTCGTGCTCGCCGAGGACCCCGAGGGTCGCCGCTTCCGCTTCGCGCCGCTGCAGGGCGCGACCTTCGCGCGCGCGGTCGACGCAGCGACGCGCGCGACGCTCCCCGACAGCGTGGTGGTCGTCGCGGCGGACGGCCGCGTGCTCGCGCGCTCCGCGGCGGTCGTGCACGTCCTCCAGCGCCTCGGCGGCCTCTGGCGCGTGCTCGGGACGCTCCTCGCGCTCGTGCCGCGTCCGTGGCGCGACCACGGCTACGACGCGCTCGCGCGGACGCGCAAGCGCCTCTTCGCCGCGCCGAAGGAGCTCTGCCCGCTCGGTCCGAAGCACGTGACGGACCGCTTCGATCTTTGATCAAGGCCCAAGGGCGCTCCTCTCCCGCAAGGTTCCCGCGGATAGTCTGAAACGCCGCGCGGGCTCGTGGAGAGCTCGGGAACCATGGACGAACGCTCCCTCGAACGGCTCTTCGAATGCTTCCGCGGCGCGGGCGACGTGCGGGCACTCGCCGAGGTCTTCGACCGCACGGCGCCAGACCTGCTCGCGCTCGCGCGCCATCTCGTGCGCGACGCGGCGGAGGCCGAAGACCTCGTGCAGGAGACCTTCCTCGTCGCGATCGAGAAGCGCGCGAGCTTCGACGCGGAGAAGAGCCTGCTTCCGTGGCTCACGGGCGTGCTCGTGAACCATGCGCGGCATGCGCGGCGCAGTCGAACGCGGCGTACGGATCCGGAGCGCCTCGTCGAGCGCACCGTCGTCGATCCCGCCGACGAAGTCGCCGCGAGCGAAACCCGTGGAGCGATCGAGGCGAGCCTCGCGCGCCTGCCCGATCCCTACGGGCGCGTCTTGTCGCTGCACTTGCTGAAGGGTCTCCAGCCGCGCGAGATCGCGCGCGAGCTCGCGCTCGAGCCTTCGACGACGCGCGTGCAGCTCCATCGCGGGCTCGAGCTGCTGCGCAAGGCGCTCCCCGCGGGCTTCGCGCTCGGCGCGGCGGCGGTGGTCGAGTCGCGCGGGCTCGCGAGCGTGCGCGAAGCCGTGCTCGCGAAGGCTGCGACGGTGAGGGCCGTCGCGACGCTCCCGATCGCGCTCGTGGCCGTGATCGCGCTCGTCGTGTGCACGCTCGCGGGCGTAGGCACGTGGGTGCTGCGCAGCGGCGGGAACGCGCGGACGAGCGAGCTCACGATGGCTGCGGATGCGAGCACGAACGCAATCGAGCCCGCGCGCGCCGGCTCCGGGGCGAACTCGAGCGACGCGGTCGCGCCTGCGAGCGTCGCGCGCGAGAGCGCCGCGGATCCCGTGCTCGCGAGCGCGCAGAACTCCGTGCGCTACACGGGCCGTCTCACGTTCGAGGGCGGCGCGCCCGCGAAGGGGGCCGTCGTGCGCGTGAGCTCCGCGCGCCGCTGGGTCGCGGGCCCCGCCGACGACCGCGAGCTGCCGAAGGACTGGAAGGAGCCCGCGTCCGTGGTCGCCGACGACGCGGGGCGCTTCGCGCTTCGCGTGCCGATCGTCGAGCGACTGTCCATCGACGTCGAAGCGAAAGCGCCCGGTCGCGCGGCCGTGACGTGGTCGTGGCCGCCCGACGGAGATGCGCAGTCGATCGCGGCGAAGGCCGGCGACGTGATCGACCTCGGCGACGCGGAGCTCGTGCAGGGCGGCACGCTCGTCCTGCGCGTCGCCGACGCGAGCGGAAACGAGCTCGACGACGCGCGCTGGCGGCTCTCCGCGCTGCCGCTCGCCGCGCCGAAGGGCCGCGGGCGCGTCCATGCGATCGCGGGTGCTCCGCTCGATCCCAAGACGAAGCGCGCGCGGCTCGAGGACCTCGCGCCGGGCGCGTACCGCGTGTCGGCCGAGCACCCGCTCACGGGCCGCATCCGCGGCGCCAACGTCGAGGTGAAGGCGGGCGAGTCCGCCGAGGCCGCGATCACGTGCACCGTCGAGACGCGCGGCCGGCTCGTGCTCGCCGTGTTCGTCGAGCCGATCCGCGGCTACGTGCCCGAACTCGAGCGCATCCACCTCACGCGGCCGGGCATGGAACCGTGCTCGCCCGTCGTCACGGAGGGCACGGGCTCCGAGTTCGCGTGGGAGGGGCTCGCGGACGGCGAGTACGCCCTCGAGATCGACGACCCGCGCTTCGAGCGCTTCGTGCGGCCCGGCGTGCGTCCGGGCGAGCGCGTGCGCGCGGAGTTGCGCGGCAGCGCGGCGCTCGAGCTCGCGCTCACGGCGCAAGGGAAGCGCATCGAACGCTGCAAGCTGTCGGTCGAGATCGACGGGCGCACGACGATCTACGGCAAGGACTTCAAGACGGGCACATGGGTGAAGCGCGAGGTGGAGCTCCAGCGCGGCCCGTACCCGCTCGTCGACGGCGCTGCCCCGTTCCCCACGGACGGACTCGTGCGCGGGCTCGTGCCGGGCGCGTGCGTGCTGCACCTCGACGCGCCGGGCTTCCCACCGCGACGCGTCGAAGTCGCGGCGCTGCGCGCGGGCGAGACGCGCGCGCTCGCGATCGAGTTCGCGCCGGACGGCGCGTCGAAGGAGCAGGCACTCGCGGGCGTCGTGCTCGGGAGCGACGGGACAACGCCGCTCGCGGACGTCGTCGTGACGGCGACGCGCGGTGCCATCGCAGGCCGTGAGGGCGCGGAGCGCGGCCTTCGGACCGCGCACGTGCCCGGCCGGGGCGAAGTGCGCGTGCCCGGCATCGACTTCGAGACGCGCACGGACGGCGCGGGACGTTTCCGCTTCGAGCGGGTGCTCGAGGGCGAGTGGACCGTCGACGTCGCGTGGAGCCCGTGGCTCGAGAGCGAGCGCACGGTGACGCTCGGCGTGAGCGCGAGCACGCCCCTGGAGCTCGTGCAACCGCCGTCGGGCTTCCTCGTCGGCACGCTGACGGCCCCCGTCGGCGTGAAGGCGACCGAGATCGACCTCCAACTCGTCCCGCGCGTCGCGACGCAGCGCGGCGACGTCGGCGGGCTCTTCCGTGGCGTGCCGGACGGCGCGGTGAAGGCGGACGGCGCGTTCCGCTTCGGTCCGCTGCCCGCGGGCGAGCTCGACGTGTCCGTGATGGACGCGCACACGATCGTCGACGCGCATTCGTCCGCGACGCTCCGCTCGATGCGCCGCATCGCGCGCGCGACGATCGCGGTCGGGAAGGAGACGCGGCTCGACCTCGATCTCTCCGGCGCGATCGGTGGCAAGCTCGCGCTCGCGGTGCGCGTGGGCGGGAAGGTCGTCGAGGGACTGACGGCGCACGTCCTGTTGCCCGCGGGGCCTGTCGCGCGGCTCGAATCGAACTGCGGACTGTCCGAGGCTGGCGAAGCGACGCTGCAGGTGCCCGGCGGCGACGGTCCGTTCGTCGTCGCGATCGAGGGGCCCGAGAACGGATGGGTGTGGACCGCTCCCGACGCGCTCGCGATCACGCCCGCGGAGACGCGCGCGCTCGCGCTCGACGTTCCGATCCTCACGCGTCGCGTGCGCGCGCTCGACGCGACGAGCGGTGCCCCGCTCGCTTCGACGCGCGTGACGTGGACGATGCGCGCCGGCGAGAC